>JAFDLS010000101.1 GCA_019306365.1 Deltaproteobacteria bacterium | reverse complement strand
AAGCTCTGGCAGTGGGGATGTACCCCTTTCTGGTGGGGGATGTTTTAAAAGTCGCGGCGGCTGTGCCGATTGTCAAGGCCGTGCGGCCGGTTATTATGAGGCAGTAAAACTTTTAATGTTATGAGCATTATTGAAATTGAAAATCTCAGTCATCGATTTTTCGACGGCACCATAGGCATAGATCAAATTAATTTGACCGTTAAAGAGGCCGAGTTTGTCGTTATCGCCGGGCGCAACGGGTCACCTGAACGGCTTGTTGCTTCCTGAAACGGGGAGTGTTAGGCTGTTTAATGAACTGGTCTCAGATAACCTGGCCAAAGCGAGGCAAACGGTTGGAATGATATTTCAGGACGCTGACAGCCAGATAGTTGGTGAGACTGTTTATGATGACACCGCGTTTGGGCCGGAAAATCTTGGCTTGGGTCAAGATGAGGTGAAAAAACGGGTTTTATCGGCCCTTCAAGCGGTTGGTTTATTAAATCACCGCGACCAAAGACCGCATACCCTGTCAGCCGGGGAGAAAAGAAGGTTGGCCATAGCGGGTGTTCTGGCCATGGAACCCAGGGTCATCGTTTTTGATGAACCTTTTTCCAATTTGGACTTTCCCGGTGTCAGACAGGTATTAAAACAGATCATATCACTGCATCAATCAGGCCATACCATTTTAGTGTCAACTCACGATATTGAAAAGATAATCGCGCATGCCACCCGTTTGATCATCATGAAGGATGGAAAAATCGTGAAAAATGGGTCACCAGAAGGTCTTATGGAGGTGCTAGAGGATTTCGGCGTTCGAGCGCCTTGTCCCTTCCGTATGGGCCGTGAGGCTGAGTCATGGCTGAACTGACAACATTTCATTATTATCCGGGGCATTCAACCCTGCATCTGCTTGACGCTCGATTTAAGCTTGTTTTCATGATCTTGATCAGTATCGCGAGCTTGAGCGCGGGATTGGCAGCGCTTGGGGTTCTGACTTTTGTTTATGCCGCCTTGGTCTTGTATATTCATTTGCCTTTGAAACCCGCTTTCAGGGAGCTCAGGTATTTTTTTGTTCTAATCTTTTTTATTTTCATGGCTCGCGCCCTGACAACGCCGGGAACACCGGTGTTTGAATTTTTCATTTTTTCAGTTTCACGCCAGGGTTTGTATCAAGGTGTCCTGGTTTGCTGGCGGCTTTTATTAATTACGCTTTTGGGTTTATTTCTGGTCGCGACTACCCGGTCGTCTGAGATAAGATCGGCTGTGGAATGGTTTTTGACACCCATCCGCTTTATACCGGGCAAGAGGGTCGCTACCATGATAGGCTTGATTATTCGTTTTATTCCCCTTGTTTTTGACCAGGCAAAAATGACCGCCGACGCCCAAAAGGCTAGAGGTGTGGAATTAAGGAAGAACCCTGTTTACAGGCTAATAAAATTTACTATTCCGCTGATCCGACGGATTTTTGAGGATGCCGATAAGCTGGTCCTGGCCATGGAAGCCAGATGCTACAACGAAGATCGGACCAATATCGGGCTTTCCTCAAGCAGAACCGACTGGCTTGCACTTCTAATGGTTCTGTGTCTGGCCATATTAATCACCGCGCTTTGATTCATTTCTGATCACCCTTTTTTTAATCCTGCCGTCTGTCACAAAATAAAAATCTGCTGTTTTTGTAAATTGATAAAACCTTTCGGTTTGTTAAGGGTTGATCCATTGATTTGAAATCAACATGAAACTTTTTGCCTTTTGAAAACCGTTATAGTAGAGTCTGAAAAACAAACTTATCAACTGGCCTTTAAAAGTGTAACCTTATTGAATGGGTTGGTATTTTTGGGGCGGTTCTCGTCTTTATTTTGTTTTGGGGCGTTGATCTCAGCCAGCGCGCATGAATAAATGAATGGAGTAACCACGCTGAATTGGACACTATTTTTCAGCGCCGTATTACACCAATCGGTTTTAGCACATCGGGCGTATGCGTAAAAAGACACTCGCCATTTTAACTGAAAGTATTTGAAACAGAAGGGAAAATTATGAATCCCAATGACAATTTGCAAATGTCGGCGCTGAAGGCAAGGGCCATTGAGGATTTCCGCTCTTATGTATCCTCAGGAAAGGTTGCCTTCTGGCAGCAATTGAATATGGATCTGGTGATGGGTCGTCGGGCGGGGCCTTATTTTTGGGATTTGGATAATGAAAAACGACTGTTCAATCTTCACTGTAACGGTGGAGTGTTCAATCTGGGGCATCGAAACGAGGAAATCACTGAGGCGCTTCAACAGGGTTTAACTGAGCTGGATATCGGGAATGGTCATCTCATCAGCAAGGCCAGGGCCGATCTGGGGAGGCTTCTGGCTGAAAAGATGCCCGGTGATCTCTGCTATACCGTCTATGGAGTAAGCGGCGGTGAGGCGGTGGATTTGGCCATTAAAGCGGCCCGGGCATTTACGGGCAAAACCAAAATCATATCAGCCAGAGGCGGGTATCACGGCCACACTGGTCTGGCGCTCGCGGCGGGAGATGAAAAATATCGGGCGCCGTTCGGCCCTCAGCCGCCCGGGTTCCAGCAGGTGCCTTTTGACGACGTCCAAGCCCTGGCCGCCGCTATGGATGACGATACCGCCGCGGTCATCCTTGAGCCGATTCCGGCCACTCTGGGCATGCTTGTTCCATCGAAGGATTATCTGCCTTCGGTCCGGGCGTTGTGTGATCAAAAAAATACACTCCTTATTATTGACGAGGTTCAGACGGGGCTGGGACGAACCGGTAAGCTGTGGGCTTTTGAGTATTTTGAAATCATCCCTGATATTGTGGTCCTGGGCAAGGGATTGTCTGGAGGATTATATCCAATCACGGCCACGGTGTTGAGAAAGCCGGTCGAGACAGTTTTCCATCCTGATCCGCATATTCATGTTTCCACCTTTGGCGGCGCTGAACTGGGCTGCCATGTGGCTCAACGGGTGGTCGAGATTTCCTCGGATCCGGAATTTTTAAAACATGTAAATGACCTTGCCGGCCGTTTCTCTGAAAAGATTGAGATCTTACAGAAAAAACATCAAACATTAACGAACCTCCGGCAGCTTGGTTTGTTTATGGGGCTTAAATTGGAGGATGAACTTTCCGGGCCAATTCTTTCATTGACCGGATATCAGAATGATCTCTTCATGATTCCCGCCAACAACGATCGATCCGTGATTCAATTTTTGCCGCCGTTAACAATGAGTCCGGATGAGGTCGATTGGGTTGTTGAAAGGCTTGATAAGGCGTTGGCCTCGGCTCAAGCCTTTAAAGATTCTCTCTGAATCGGAAGGAAGTTTAATGAAGACTGACCGCGATCTTTTAACCTGTTTTGAACAAGGACTGGATCCCGTAAACCTCCACAAGTCGGCTATCCCGGTTTCAGTGCTCGGGTATGGTGAAATCTCGACCGTATTACAGGTCGGTGAAGATCACAGCATGGCTTATAAACGCATGCCTCTTTTTTCCGATTCCGCCGCCGCGGAAAGGTATATCGAACCTTATTATGAATACTGCCGCCTCCTCACCGAGGCGGGCCTGAAGCTCCCCGAGAGCGAAACCTTCATCGTTGAAGTCCCTGACAGGCCGGTTGTCCTGTATATCGCTCAAAAAAAACTTCCACCTGAACGGGTGGGCCACATGCTTGTTCACTCCCTTGACCAACCCGATTTTGAACGCTTGATAGACCTGATTCATTCAGAAATAATAAAGGTTTGGAGTTTTAATAAGTCTCACAAGCCCGCTCAGGAACTGGCCCTGGACGGCCAGCTCTCAAATTGGGTCTGGCTGGATGAAGACCAGATTTATTATATTGACACCAGTACACCAATTTTTCGAAAAAACGGCGTGGAGCAGTTGGATGCGGAAACGGTGATTAAAAAAGCACCGTTTTTCTTCCGCTTTATTGTCAGATGGTTTTTGAAGGATACTATCATAAATCGCTACTACGATCCTCGTCAGGTTCGCATTGACCTGGCAGCCAACCTGTTCAAGGAACAGCGGCCGGATCTGATTCCTTCAACCCTGGAAATCATTAACAGGCGCCTTCCTGCGGATTTGGCACCTTTGACACTAAAAGAAGTCGAGAAGTATTACCGGGAAGACAGACTTATCTGGGTCCTGGTCCAGACCATGCGTTTGACGGATCGCTGGTTTACAACAAAAATATTAAGAAGACGCTACATAGATATTCTTCCGGGTAAGATTAAAAGATAAGTTAAACAATCCTGCCGTGTTAAGATTGTTCTTCACTTAATTCCTTTATTTTTTTCAAGAGGAGTCTTTGATAAGATGAAACTGGAAATAACCGTTGTTGAGATCAAAGGCAGCTGCCCTGTCTACAAAGTGGGCGATAAAATAACGCTTAAACACGGCTATGTTCTTGACCCGGCCGCAACGAACATCGTATGTATGCATTCTCTGGTATCGGTAATGCCATATTATGTGGCCCTTTCCAAAGGGGTAAAGGCCAGGGATTTGAACCTATCCAGAGGAGATTCAGACGACGCGTTCGTTCAATGTTTTGACCCTTGTGAAATCACAGGCGGCGGAACGGTTCGCTTGAAAATTTCACGTTTGGAAGATAAATAGCCGAAGCGTTAATGATTGATCGCTCGATATCCGGGGTTGCTGTTTATTCACACAAACATCGCGGGCAATACCCCGATTTGGAATATACCAAGGGAGGAAGAAATGAAGGCTATTGTTAAGACTAAACCTGAACCAGGTGTTGAGCTGTTGGATGTGGACGTACCTCAGGTGGGAGAAACCGATATACTGATAAAAGTCTCGGCCGGAAGCCTCTGCGGCAGCGATATTCATTACTATGAATGGCTCCCAGGCTCTCAGTTTATCCGCGTGCCTGTGATCCTGGGGCACGAATTTTCAGGACAGGTTGTTGAAGTTGGTTCTCTGGTTGAAAATGTACAAGTGGGTGACCGGGTTTCGGCCATGCCTTCCATGCCTTGCTGTCAATGTTCCAACTGCCGGGCCGGGCGGGGAGATTCATGTTCGAATCGGCTTGTTCCCGGCCTCCTTTCTGACGGCTTTTTTGCTGAATACGGCCGACTGACCGCCGGCGCTAACATTTTCAAGCTGCCGGAAAACGTGAGTTATGAGGCCGCTGCTCTGCTCGAACCTTTTTCAGTGGCCCTGAACGCCGTGGATCTGTCTGATTTGAAGATAGGCCAGAAGGCCGCTGTCCTGGGACCTGGTCCTATTGGCCTTTTTACCCTGCAGATCTTGAAGGCTGGCGGGGCGAGCCTGATTATGATGGCCGGGACCGGCGCTGATGAAAAAAGACTCGATCTCGCTGAGGAGCTTGGCGCGGACGTGATTGTCGACGTGGAAAAGGATGATCCGGCTTTTAAAACCCTGGAACTTACCGGACAAGGGCTTGACATGGTATTTGAAGCGACAGGGAATCCAAAATCCGTTGCCCAGGGTCTGAACATGGTCAAGCCGGGTGGAAAAGTCGTGCTGATCGGGATACATCCGGGACTGGCTGAGTTCGATCCGACTCCCATGGTGCGGGGAAGGAAAACTCTTATTGGCGCTTACGCCTATGACGCGCAAACCTGGGAAAGAGCTTTGGCTGTTATTTCATCTGGTCAAGTCAACCCCGAAGCTGTCATCACGCACCGGCTTCCGCTCTCACAGGCGGAAAAAGGCTTTCAAATGGCGATTAATAAGGAGGCGGTGAAGGTTCTTTTCATGCCTTGAGTGGGGTAAGAGACAATCACAATATTTCGTTAGGGTTATTGAAGTTATCTCAAAATTACTGGTTTTGCAGAGGTCTCAGGGTTTCTGTCAAGCCGTAATAGATGAACGGCGCAGGAAAGGCAGGGGTCAAAAGAATGAATTATCCGTAACGCTTCGACCGGACGATCGCTGTCCTGGACCGGGGTTCCAATTAGCGCCTGTTCTATAGGACCAGGAACGTTATTACCGTCTTTTGGAGACGCGTTCCAGCAGGTGGGCGTGAGCACTTGATAATGCTGGATTTTACCGTTGGCAATATCGACCCAGTGCCCCAAGGCGCCTCGCGGGGCCTCAGTCAGGCCAATACCAGAACCGATGGCCCTTCCGGATAAAGTTTCATAAACAGGATCACCTTCAATAAGTTCGCCTAACCAGTCTGCCATGGCTTTGGCTATCTTGAGTGTCTCCTGAGCGCGCGAGGCATGACGGTCCAATACGGACACTCCCCGCTGGTAGTCGCCATTGACCCACATTCTGGCCAGAGGCCCCACTTCAAAAGGTTTGTCCAAATACCTTGGCGCTTTTAGCCATGAGTAGGCGTCACCCTTGGGAAATATCGGCTGTGTATCCCCCACTGCCGGTGTTAAATTATCAGCGCTGTCCGCATACCAGGAAAATGTTACCGATTCTGTGATATCCCGGTCGTTGATACTCTCTTTGATGAGGCCATCCTGTGATTCAACATAACCCGGTTTCAGCAGCTTTGTTGCGCCTGTATCATCTAAATCAAAAACACCATAAGTTAAAAGGTTTTCACAGCCTTTGCCTATGGAAAGGTATTCCGGGTAAATTTCCGCTACGGTATTGACGTCCGCGAGATAGATGTTTCGGATGAAATCAATGAGCCAGTTTAAATGGCTGTAGAAAAGATCAATACGTTCCTGGGTAGGCGTGGCGCTGAAACCCCCGGGAATATAGGTGTGGGAAGAGGGCATCCTGCCTCCGAAAACAGCTCCCATTTCATGCGCTCTGCGGCGCGCCTCTATGGCTTGAGGCAGATGGGAAGCCACCGCCGCAAGATCCGGATGATCCTTCAGATCAAAATCCCATACAGGCAGCCATGGTGAAGTCTGTGGACCGGGCACGAAATCTAGCGCCGCCAGGAGGTAGAAGTGAAGAATATGGGACTGGAGGAAATTCGTACCCAGCGTCAGGTTGCGCAATATTCTGGCGTTTGGCGGCGGGGTATAAAGCGCGGCGTTTTCTACGGCCATAACGGACGCCATCCCGTGAGAGATTGGGCATACTCCGCAAATACGCTGAGTGATCACTGTCGCGTCTTGAGCGTCACGCCCCTCGAGAATTTTCTCAAAGCCTCGGAAAAGCGTCCCGGAAGTGCGAGCATCCACGATCTGCTGCTGTCCAATAACCGTGTCAACGGTTATTTCAATTTTCATATGTCCTTCGATCCTGGTTACAGGATCCACAATTTTAATTGTTTTCACCTTTTTCTCCTTTCAGAATAAGTAATTAACCTTTAAAGGAAGATTTCGGAAATATATATAAGGGGATTATTTAATCGATCCTGGCGGACTTTTGACTTTTTTGTTGGATGAGGATTCTTTGGGGTGGAGTTTGCGCCCCTTCTGGTATCGGAAGCACAATTGCACTTCACACTCAGGGAAAAGCATCTTTATTAATTCGATCAAGCGCTTATTACACTGATCTTTCTCTGATAAAATCACTATCTTTTCCACCTTGTTCCCCCTGCCTGATCCAGTTGTCTCAATATATTCTGAAACGATGCCTGATTTTGTGATTATTTCTTGCTTGCCGTTGAGATAAAGCAGCCGCCGCTATCACCGCCATCCGATGGTAAAAAATCATTACCAGGGACAGTTGGTTCGGGTTCGGATGGCGGCACAACATCTTTTTCGATAAAGGCCAGGCTGTAAAGTGGCGAAAATTTATCGGGGAAACCGCTTTCTGTGCAGCCCAGACAGACTGTATTGGCCCCGATACACCAGCTTGTTTTATTGTTCCAAAGACGGGTTGGACAGTCGGCCTGTGTATTAGGCCCGCTGCAGCCAAGTTCTTTCAAGCACAGTCCTTCCAGGCCGTATGTGTCCGCTTTTTCCCTTTCTTTTCGAGGGCAGCTTTTGTGAACATTGCGGCTTTCTCCAGCGTAAAGGGCTGCTGGACGGCCACTGGAATCTAAATTCGGTACAACACCTGCCAGGAGATTAGCTATTGTCCAAACGATCCAGTCAGGGTGTGGAGGACATCCGGGGATATTGATTACGGAGCGGCCGGTTAGTTCCGCCACGGACTTAATTCCCGTGGGATTTGGATCGCCAGCCGGAATCCCACCGAAGCTGGCGCAGGTTCCAATGCCAAGGACTGCCAGAGCGCCCGGAGCAAGGCGCTGTAACGCTTCCAAGGCGGTAACTTCATGTTTTTGGCCGCTATTATCAGTTTCTGTCCAAAGAACGCAGGTGTGACCATTAAAGGCTGCCGGTATGCCACCATCAATCGCTAAGACATAATCGCCGCTTGCGGCATCTAAAAGGGTTTGAACCGCCAAGTCTCCTGCGGCCCCCATCAAGTTGGGGTGAAATGCAAGATCAATGGTGTTAATGAGCAGGTCAGCGACATCAGTTGGCGCTTGATCACTAAAAAAGTTGGCCAGAGAAACCGTGCAGCCGGTGCAGTTGGCTCCATTTAACCAGATAATTGCGGGTAAGCCTTCGCCTTCGGCAGCGAGGGCTTTTTGCAGTTTACCAATGACAGTGAAGTCGAGTCCAAGGGCCGCTGCTGATCCAATGCAGTATTGCAGAAAATTACGTCTGGAAATGTTCACGACAAGCTCCTTTTCGTTATAGAACGCTTTATTTATCCAAAATTAGTTCTATAACTTAAAATGTCAGGAGGTAATTTTGTGCAAAAGCTGTGCCGAATATTAAATTATAAATTTTGACCCATTCTTTAAGCTAATATGAAGTTATTAGAAAAAAGTTTTTTTAAGATTCGGCTTGACTGTTTTTTTTAGAAACGTATTGAAATGTTTAATGTTTTATGATTTCATCTAGAGAGTTGAATTGTGCTCGTGATTCAAAAGCGGGAGAATTAAAAAGAATCATTTATCATTTACGCTGACTCGATCATGAGCTAAATCCGTACAATTTTTTGTACCGGAATTTCCGGTCAATA
>JAFDLS010000357.1 GCA_019306365.1 Deltaproteobacteria bacterium | reverse complement strand
CATTAGCCAAGCTCAAAAAGATTACCATTTCAACGAATGTTTTAGCCGAACTGCCTTTGATCGAAACCGATCCTTTCCTGTTCGAACGCATTTTTATAAACCTCATAACCAACGCCATTGATCACACCATGGAAAACGGACAAATCATCTTAAGAGTGGGGACAAGGAATAACGAGTTTCAATTTGAGATTCAGGATAACGGCCGCGGAATCCCCAAAGAATTGTTGGATAAAATCTTTGATAAATTTTCCCAGGGCAGGGAAGGTGTCCCGAAAACCGGATCTGGTCTGGGACTGACGTTCTGTAAGATGGCTGTCGAAGCCCTTAACGGCCGCATCGGAGTGGAAAGCGAATCAGGCAAGGGCACGACTTTTTTCTTCTCTCTTCCTTTAAAGAGACCTCAACCCCACTAGTTTACTCGATAAGGAATTACTATGTCCGAGTTGGACAACCTGGTTAAGAATCGGCAGGAATTCAATATTCTTATTATTGATGACAAGCCTATTATGAGGAAGACCATTAGGAACATGCTCAGGGTTCTGGGTTTCAACTCCTGTTATGAAGCTGAAGATGGAGAACAAGGGTTAAAAAAATTACTGGCCAAGAGATTTAATTTCATTATTTGCGATTGGAATATGCCGCGAATGAGCGGGTACGATCTACTCCTTGAGGTTAGAAAAAACAAACACCTCAAGCATCTGCCTTTCCTGATGGTGACGGCGGAAGTTGAGGAAAGCACCGTTGCTCAGGCTATTGAATCCGACGTGGACGGATATATAATCAAGCCCTTTGTCCCTAAGGTTCTTGAAGAAAAAATTATTGAAATTCTTACCGGCAAGATTGAACCTACCGAGGTGGACACGCAACTGCAGCTCGCGGAAGTCCTCATGAAAGGCGGCCGGTTCGCAAACGCGCACAAGGAGCTGGATAAGGCCGCAAAAATCGTCCCGCGAAGTCCCAGGGTTCATTATACCCGAGGTTTGATTTACGAACTGGAAGGTAAGCTTGACAAGGCCGAGGAAGCCTATAATAAGGCCAGGGAAATGGGCCCCTTGTTTATAAAAGCTCGGGAAAAACTATCTGAAATTTACAAAAAAACAGGCAAAATCAATAAGATGGTTGAGGTTCTCAAAGAAGCTGTGTGGGTAAGCCCGAAAAACGCGGACCGCCAAACCGAACTGGGTAAGGCCTTACTGGCCGTCGGTCGAACTCAGGAGGCCAAGAAAGCCTTTAACGGGGCTGTCGAAGTCGATCCGGATAACGCGTATTTGAAAACGAAAATTGGTGAAGCCTATCTGGCAAAAGGAATGTCCTCGGAAGCGGAAAACACCTTCAAGTCCGCGCTCCATTCCAATCCTGATGAGGTCTATACTTATAATCGTCTGGGCATTGCCTTGCGGCGTCAAAAAAAGTATCAGGAAGCGATTGATAATTACAAAGCGGCCTTAAAAATTCAGCCCGATGAAGAAAATCTGTTTTATAACCTAGCTCGGGCTTATATTGACGCAGGAAATAATAATGACGCTGTCGCTTCCTTAAAAAAAGCGCTTAAAATTCAGCCTCATTTTAAGGAAGCTAAGGAACTTTTACAGAAAATTCAGAAAATTCAGAATAATTAAGCCTTGAGACCTCTGCAAAACCAGTAATTTTGTTGAAATCGCGGAAGGTGAAAATTTAACCCGCAGGAATATTACTAATATTTCGAGGACTTAAATTGAACCTGACAAAGAGGTCAGCTAAAGGACGAAGTTTTGCAGGGGTCTATCTATGGTCCTTGTGACACCTCAAAACGGAGAAGCGCTAACTGTATGGAAGATTATCAAAAAGAATTTGCCCGAATCTTAGCGGAGTCAGGCGCCCTTTTTTTTGACCAAAACCTAAGATTAAAGGACGGACGTCCCACCCCCTATTTTGTGAACATGGGTCTTTTCCGCACCGGCCGGTTGAGCTTTATCCTTGGATCATTCATGGCTCAAATGCTGGTTTCCCGGAACCTGGAGGACCAGATTGATATTCTCATAGGGCCTAGCTATAAGGGCAGCGCTATCGCTGTAGCCACAGCCCAGGCCCTCTGGATTTCACATAAACATGATATTCTTTTTGAATACGACCGCAAGGAAGCCAAGGCGCACGGTGAGGCCACGGCTCGAAAGAGTATGTTCGTAACCAACGCCCTCTATAAGGGAGCGAGATTATTCATTCTGGACGATGTGGGAACAACAATGGGTACCAAATACGATTTGCTCGAACTGCTTCAGGAAGAATCATCTGTTCGAGGACTTGATCTTTCCCTAACAGGGGTTGGCCTGGCCATTGACCGGGAGCAGACCACAGCGGTTACTGACTCCGAGGGCCGTCTCATGGAAGGGGTCAAAGGTGAAGACGCCATTGCCCGCTTCACTGCCAGGACCGGTTTGCCGGTGTACTTCCTGGCCGGAATTCGTGATGTGATTCTTTATTTGGCTGATGAAAAAATACCGGTACTGCAAAGGGGAACGAAACGGGAACTGGATTCGGCCGCACTAGAAGAATTTCATGTCTACATGGATGCTTACGGAGTTCTTCCTCGTAAGGCTCCACCCACTTCTTCTGCTTAATTTATCCGAATTAAAACCTTTTAGGCAAAATCAGCATCGGGCTGTCCGCCCATGTCTAATTACTGGTTTGAGACCTCTGCAAAACAAGTAATTTTGTTGAAATCGCGGAAGGTGAAAATTTAACCCGCAGGAATATTATCAATATTTCGAGGACTTAAATTTGCGACTGTCATATGCCGCTGCAGCGTCAGCGAAGCGGCGCTCAAAACCGCTAAAGCATGAGCGAAGCGGTGTTCATGAGGTCGGCTAAAGGCCGAGGTTTTGCAGAGGTCTCAAGGTATACCGGATTGAACCTGACTGGGGAATCGGTTTGGGATTAACCCTATGGTCTAATTAATAATATACAAAACAAGAGCGAGAATCAGGCAACACTCAATGGTCCAGATTAGAAAACAGGTCAATTGTTTACCCGAGGTCATCTCCTCTATCTCATATATACGATTGGCTTTTTCCATTAACTCGAGAGCGCTGTACGCCATCATCTTCCTCCTGACTCACGTTGATCCCTGATCACAACGTCGAATCATAATCCAATTTCCCGTTCAGGGCAAGCAAAGAATGAAAAGCATACAAAGAAAACCTTCTTTTGAATATGCGAACGCGGCGAAACTTGACATAAAATTTTATTTGTGTATTATGTAACAAGTTCAGGGCAAGAAGCCCTGGCGCGGAAAATATAAACCGCTAGAATGTAAAAATACAAAAGGGCAACGAAGGTCCGTTTCTGGTTTTGAAAAACCGGCGCCGGACCTTTTTTTTATCCCCTTTTTCAAAAAGCGTCCTGATTTACTCGATTTCAAAAGAGGTTACAGGAGATGCAAAACATGAAAAAAACATATCTCTCTTTATCTGTTCTTCTGATTGTTCTATGTCTGGCCGCCAGCCCGGCGTACGCGCATTTTGGTATGATCATCCCTTCAGACGAGATGGTAATGAAGGATGATCCCAAAAACATAAAACTCAACCTTATGTTCTGGCACCCTTTTGAAGGGCAAG
>JAFDLS010000356.1 GCA_019306365.1 Deltaproteobacteria bacterium | reverse complement strand
CCTTCTGGAACTCCGCGCCTATCAGGCTTATAATCGGGTATAAATCTCTTCCGCCGATCTTTCGGGCCGCTTCTGCGATTAGCCTCGAGTATCCGCCGCCCGTTCCCGGATCTGCGCTCCGGAATATGTTTTGTATAGCTAAACGACCGCCGATCCGGCCCGGTCCTGCGGTCTTTTAATTTGCGCCGATCCATTGTCTTCTCCCTTGCCATGTTCCTTGATATACCGCATAATCTCTGGATCATCGAACACCCGGGTGGCCCATTCATTACCGTACTTTTTCCGCATGGCCCGCTCGAACATTTTTTTCAGACCCTCGATCACCTGGAACGCTTCCTGGGCGGTTTTGACCCTTTGAATGGAAAATCGCTTGCCGATCCATTTTGTCAAACCGTCTTTGACGCGCCAGTCGATGAGGTTTCCCAACGCCGATATTTTTTCTCTCTGGGCCCGGCTGGCCATGCGCACCATATTTCCCTTGCGCATGGGCCCGCCCCGTTTTTTTCTGACCCTCCGACCTTCTGACTTTCTGACCCTCTTTCTTTTCTCGATCCACCCCCATGATTTATACAGCTCGATCAGATCCCCGGCCTGGCGGCGCGTCAACTGCGTGCAACTCGAGACGCGAAACCGTTTTTCCAGCATCTCATAATAATCGTCGTCATCCTGGTGCTGTCTCTGAACGGTTTTGATGAGTTTGATCTGATCTTTGGTGATCATATGATATTTAGGTTGCTGCATTTATTAACAATTTATAAACTGAAAAAATGTCATTCCCTCAATATCCCATTGATACTGATAAGTATGTTTTGGCCGCCTATTTATGTGCATGACAAGGCTTCGTTTTCCCACATTCGATTTAATGTCGTGGACCTCTTTAATGTGTTTCTCAAATTCTTCGGTGCTAAAATCATGCCGGTCACATTCCGGACACGACCACCGTTTTGTTTCAGACATAATGCGCTCTCCTTTTCCAACAATCATCAATCGTCAATAATCAATCCTAAGCCTCCATCTCCGCAATCAATTCCTGAAGCCGCTGCGTATGGCTTTTAATCTGTGCATACTGCGCTTTGGGCAGCAATACAGAGCCGAATTTTGCGCCCAGCTTCCGCAGTTCTTCGGAAAACTGTTCCGGGTTTTTCATCATTTTTTCAAGCAGCGCATCCACCACCACATACGGCGCCGGGGATCGGGAATCGATCACGGCGGGCACATCCCCGGTTTTGTCCACCAGGTCTTCGAACTCGAAGGTAAGCTGTTGCATGATGTTGGCGAATCTGGTTTTGGACGCCCGGGACGCCTTCACGATGCCGTGCATTCCCCGTTTGCGGAACGAGGAAAAAAACTTGTCGATCTCTTCCTGGTTCTCGGCGATCCAGTAACCGCCGCCGATTCCCGCCTGAGACAAAACACCGGTATTTTCATGCTTCATTAACAGATGGGACTGCATTTTTCTTACAATCCGCTTTTGCTGTTCCAGCATCCGGTTTGGCGATTCAATGCGCTTCATGGCGATAACGGTTTCCCTGGCCTCATCCAGTGACAATGTGTGGCCCTCCAGCGCATAGGTATACATCACGGCCAGATTCTCCGCGCTGATCTTATTGGCCGCGCCCGTATGATCCACCCACAAAAGGCCAAGAAAACGGGTTTCAGCCGTGGTTAAATTCGGCTTCATTGCGACACCTCTCTAGTCCTCATCGCCTTGATCGTCTTTTTGACCGAAGGCCGTGGCTTCCCTGGCCAGGCGGAGCGCCCGGTCGTTTTGCAAAATCGCGCCCTTGTATACCCGGAAAAAATACTTGGCCTGAAAAATGTTTCGCAGCTTCCGCTCGCATATCTCGCAGGGAAGATTGCGCGGCACCGGATTCGGATTTTCCTTTTTCTTCTCAAAGTCCAATTTCATTTGATCCGCGTCCGGGTCCGTCTCTTCGCGGCCGCATACCGGACACTGATTAATGATGTTGCTTCATTTGCTTCCTCCTTTTCCAGGATTAATAAAAATTCCTTAAGCCAATACAGCACCTGGTTTTCAGGCTTTCGAAGTTTGTACACAGCGATCTTTTTTATCTGCTCCAGCGTTTCCGGATGTTTCGAAAAATCGATGGTCAGAGTATTTTTCTCCGGCCCTTGAATCTTCTCGTCTTTTTTGGTTTTTTCATTCAAGGTTCGACGTTTACCCGCCTTCGGCGGCGCCAGAGGCGACCAGGGTTGGGCGTTCGGCGTTTTTACCCCGTGAAATGCCCTTTTATTTTCTATTTCACTGGGGCGATGTTCATCCCTTCCCGTCTTCATATAGTTATAGA
>JAFDLS010000100.1 GCA_019306365.1 Deltaproteobacteria bacterium | reverse complement strand
CAGATCGGTTACGCCTTAAACCGTTCGTCTTTGATTGATTTATTAAGTTTCCTGCTCCTGATCGCGTTTTTAACATGGTTGATTTTCAAAGGCAGCGCGTCTATGGGCTACAGATGGCAGTGGTATCGCGTGCCTGGATATCTTATTTCCTTTGAGGATGGCAAGCGCGTGCTCGGGCCGCTGCTTCAAGGCTTGATGACAACGTTTCGCATTACCGCTTTTAGCTTGATTTTAACATTAATTTTCGGGCTGTTAAGCGCGCTTATGAGACTGTCCGACTCTTTTGTCGCCCGTATCGTTGCCCGGGGATACATCGAACTTATCCGTAACACGCCTCTGCTTGTTCAAATCTTTTTTATTTATTTTGTCATAGCGCCGGTTCTGGGTATCGGACGGTTCACGTCAGCGGTTTTGGCCCTCAGCCTTTTTGAAGGGGCTTACGTATCAGAAATTTTCCGTGCTGGAATCGTTTCCATACACAAAGGACAATGGGAAGCCGCTTACAGTCTTGGCTTGGGGACGTTTCACGCCTACAGGCATGTTGTGCTGCCTCAGGCTATTCGGCGAGTTCTTCCCCCGCTGACCAGTCAGGTTATATCTCTAATAAAAGACTCGGCTCTGGTAAGTACCATCGCCATATATGAACTAACAATGGCTGGCCAGGCCATCGTTAGCGATACGTTTCTGACTTTTGAAATTTGGTTTACAATAGCGGCAATTTATCTGGTCATCACGATAAGTCTTTCGTTCCTGGTTAACGTTATGGAAACTCGTATTAAGGTTACACGCTAATGATAGATTCGGATATTGGTGAGCAGGAAAAGAGTTTGGGTGATTGTATCATCCGGATCAGCGAGGTCAACAAGACGTTTCCCGGCGGTATTCGCGCTTTGGATAATTTTTCCTGCAAGGTGAAGGAGCGTGAGGTCGTGGTGGTCATCGGCCCTTCGGGGAGTGGGAAATCAACTCTGTTGCGCTGCCTCAACGGCCTTGAAAAGATTGACAGCGGTTCAGTTGTCATTGACAACATCCCACTGGACTTAAACCCGAACCATCGGCTGAAGATACGCCAGGAGGTGGGAATGGTCTTTCAATCTTTCAATCTATTCCCTCATATGACCGTGAGTGAAAATATAAACCTGGCTCAAAGGCTCGTTCGTAAGAAAACAAAAAAGGAAGCCATGCAAACGACCATGTCCCTGCTGGAAAAGGTTGGCATGCCGGAAAAAGCGGCCAGCTACCCCAGCCATCTCTCCGGGGGGCAGCAGCAGCGGGTTGCTATTGCCAGGGCCCTGGCAATGATGCCCAAGGTGATGCTTTTCGACGAGGCTACGAGTGCGCTGGATCCTGAAATGATAGGTGAGGTTCTGGGGGTCATGAAAAATCTGGCTAGGGAAGGCATGACCATGATCGTGGTAACTCATGAAATGGGGTTCGCCCGTGAAGTGGGAGACAGGGTGATATTCATGGAAGAAGGGAAAATTATTGAGGGAGGTTCGGCTGAACATTTTTTCACCAACCCCCGTTTTGATCGCACCAAATCTTTCCTCAGTAAGATACTGTAATGAAATGTTTTTCATAGAAACTTAGGATAATAAGGGAGGGTGTTATGATAAAACGTTTATCAATATTAACGATTCTGTTTTTCGGCCTGATTATCGGTTTGGCCGGTGAGGTTTCAGCTGGTGAGGTGCAAAAACAGCTGGCCGCCGAAAGCACCGTAGAACAGGTTCTCAAACGCGGTATTTTGCGGGTGGGCATGTCTACTTTTGTGCCCTGGGCCATGAAGGACAAGACCGGCAAGTTGATAGGGTTTGAGGTCGATGTGGCCACCCGTCTGGCCAAGGACATGGGAATCAAGGTTGAGTTCGTGCCGACCAAGTGGTCAGGAATCATCCCCGCGCTGCTTACCGGTAAATTTGACGTAATTATCGGCGGAATGACCATCAGATCCGACCGCAATTTCAAGGTTAATTTCACGATTCCATATGATTATTCCGGACAGACGATCTGCGCCCATAAGAAGCTGGCCGCCGGCTTTAAGACTGCTGCCGATTTCAATCGGTCGGAAGTGAAAATCGGTGTCAGGCTGGGTTCGACTTCGGCCCCGGCGGTTAGAAAGAACATGCCCAAAGCTCAATTGCTTCAATTTAATGAAGAGCCTCAGATTTATCAGGAACTATTGAACGGCAACATTCACGCGGCAGTCGCTTCTTTGCCTATGCCGGCCTATCAGGCCCTTAAATATTCTGATAAGTTGTTTGCCATTACCGAACCATTCACCAAGGAACTGATCGGGTTTGCAGTGCGCAAAGGTGATTACGACACGATCAACTATTTTAATAGCTGGATTCGCCAGGTTGAGGCCGAGGGCTGGCTCCAGGAGCGCCATAATTACTGGTTTAATACGCGCGACTGGGATTCCCTGATTAAATAGCTAAAGATGGTAATTTTGTTCACTGTGAAAATGAATAAAATGAGAGTCAAGGAATTTGAACATATAACCTGAAGCCATCCCCAAATTGTCCGCGTCTCCCGCCTGTTTTTGAAAAGCTTCTAGTGAGGGAGCAACCTTCTCCCGGCATGCAGGAGATTGCAATGTTTCACCTCCCTTGAAAGGAAAGGGAGTAATCAGTTTTTTACGCGATATAAAAGAGCCTGATACTTGAAACAGAGGAAGACCCAAATCAAACCGCTTGATATTATTGTTTTACTGCTCCTTATAGGCGCAGGGGTTTATGTTTTTTACCGGATCAAGATAGGGCTCAATTACAAGTGGCACTGGTCGGCGATGCCGCAATATCTTTTCAGGTATGATGAAGAGAGCGGTAAGTGGGTCGCCAATTTTCTTATTCTGGGTCTTTTTACCACCCTTCGTTTGAGTATCTGGGGTACGATCCTGGCCACGTTTTTCGGAACTGTAATGGGACTCTGCCGGGTCAGCCCCAGTCTCTTCCTTCGTCTCGTTTCCAGGGGGTATGTTGAGTTTATTCGTAATTCTCCGCCCTTGGTTTTGATTTTCCTTTTTTATTTTTTTATCGGTGACCAGATTATACCTGCTCTTGGAGTAGACGCGTTTATCAGGGCGCGTTCCGAGTCGACGCAGGCCATACTCAGTTTTCTCTTTGCCCCTCCGGAACTGTTTAGCTCTTTTTTTTCAGCCCTCCTCACCGTCTCTCTCTTTGAGGGCGCTTATATCACGGAGATCGTTCGCGCCGGGATCCAGTCGATTGAAAAAGGGCAGTGGGAGGCATCCAGGGCTCTGGGGCTTTCAAGATGGCAGCAGATGCGTTACGTCATTTTACCCCAGGCCGTTCAAAGAATCCTTCCTCCTCTGGCCGGACAATTCATCTCCTTGATCAAGGACAGCTCTATCGTTTCGGTTATATCAATTCAGGAACTGACCTTCCAGGCCACTGAACTCATGGCCGCGACCTACTACACTATTGAGATCTGGACCATGGTGGCCGGACTCTACTTGATACTGACCCTCTCCTGTTCCCTTCTGGCCGAAAGGCTTGAAATTCGTATGGCCAGGAGCAGGTAAAGACAATACTGGCAAGGTGAAACCTGGACATCTGACCTAGCCGTTCTGATTAAAATGATTGTCAAAACCCCATTCCGATTGAAAACAAGGGTTATTGATCTGAAAAGGGTGTAAACGCGGGTAGAGTTTTTTATAGTAATTGCCAGAATTACGTTCCGTTTGAATTTCTATTGAATTTCTGTTTCACCTGACCGGCAATGGACTCACTCTTGACACACAAACACCTTTTCCCTATGCTTTATCCATCCTAAACTTTTATATCGCTTACGACTTGCGAGGGTGCCGATGAAAAGACGTTTGCGCAGAACCATAGACAGGATTCTTTTTCCTGGTTTTCTGGCGCTCCTCCTCACAGCTTGCGGGAGTCTTCCCACCGGGCAGGAATACCGTTGTGAACCCATTTCCTCGATACCCGGCCCGGAAGACATTGTTATCGATAAATGGAATAACCCTCCCAGGCTGCTTGTTTCGTCAACGGACAGGAGAAACCCCGATAATCCTGGTCAAATCTACGCCGTCGATCTTAAAACCAGCGGAGTAAAGCCATTGCCTCGTCAAGGGGAGATGAACGGTTTATCCTTTCATCCTCATGGACTCGATATTATTCAAGACCAAAACGGCAGAGTTCTGCTTTATGTGATTACCCATCGAAGGGAAGGTCAGGGAGCCAAGCACGCCGTTCTTGTTTATGCGGTGGAACCAGATCGTCTGGTGCTGAAAAAGATACTTGAGGACCCGCTTCTAATTTCACCAAACGATCTTGCCGGTCAGCCTGACGGGGGTATATACGTGAGCAATGACCGGTCAGCCAAAGGCGGCATGCTTGAACTGGCGCTGAAACTGAAACGCTCCACCATCGTTTACTATGATGGTTTTGGGACATGGTCCATTGCCGCTGAAAGACTGGCTATGGCCAATGGGCTGGCTATAGCCGGGGGTAAGTTGTTTGTGGCCGCCACCCGGGAAGACGCCATTTTTTCCTTTATCATTCAGCCTGGCGGGACCCTGTCGAATAAAAGACTGTTCGCTTCAGTAAAAGGTCCTGATAATTTTTTTGTCTCGGGAAACAATCTTCTGGTTGGAGCCCACCTTAACACTTTGGCCCTGATGCGGCACAGCGGGAATCCAGAAAAGAAAGCGCCTTCGGTTATTTACCAGATATACCTCTCCTCAGGCGATACTCAACCACTTTTTACAGATGATGGAACTAAAATAAGCGGCGCTTCCGTTGGGGTGTTATACGGTGATATTTTATATATTGGTCAGATCTTTGATGATTTTATATTAAAATGCATTCCGTCGTCTTAGGGAAAAAGCCGGTTCAGGCACGTATCTTGTCTAAAAAAGATGTTTATAGAAGCTATCTCAAGATTAGTGTTTTGGTTTAAATCGCGGAGAAAGAAAATTTAAATATAAATTGTACGAAAAATTTAACTTCCAAAAAGACGAGGGAGGTCGTCCATGTCGATTTTAAAAAAAGTGGGTATCGGCATCGTCATAGTAATTGTGATTGCGCTCATAGCCGGGACGATTTATATTCGTTCCCTCGCCACTCGGGGCCTGCCCAATTACAATAGAAACGTGGTCATTGACGGCATCAAGGATGAGGTGACGATCTACAGGGACGACTATGCGGTGCCGCATATCTTCGCGAAGAATGAACACGATCTTTACATGGCCGCCGGATACTGCATGGCTCAGGATCGCCTCTGGCAGATGGACCTGATCCGAAGGGTTACTGCCGGACGTTTGGCGGAAATCTTTGGTGAGGACCTTGTGGAAACAGATCTACTCATGCGCTCCCTGAGGATACCGGAGAAATCCCGCATGGTAATGAGCCGGACGGATGAAAACATTACCAAGGCGGTGGAAGCTTTCTCCAGAGGTGTGAACGTCTACATAGAAAAGCACAGCAAGAAACTGCCTCCTGAATTCAGTCTTCTCAAATACAAGCCTGAAAAATGGGAGCCGGTGCATTCTTACAACCTGATTGGCTACATGGCCTGGGATCTCACAACCGCCTGGATCAATGAGATTCTTCTCTACAAGCTGGTGCAGAAATTTGGGTCTGAGATGTGCCAGGATCTTATTCCTGATGTTCCGGGGCAAAAGAGTGTGGTGTATCCCGGGTTTCAAGGGAAGATGTCGGAGCTTGAGTTGGACGCGGATCTGGTCAAGCATGCTCGCGTTTTGGAAGACCTGGGACTCACCATATTCAGCGGCAGCAACAACTGGGCTGTTTCAGGTGAGAAAAGCCTGACGGGCAAGCCGATTTTCGCGAACGACATGCATCTTGGACTTTTCGCGCCGGGGATATGGTACCAGATGCATCTTGCCGTGGATGGCAAGTTCAACGTCACCGGCGTGGCGCTTCCTGGTCAGCCAAATGTGGTATGCGGGCACAACGATCGTATCGCCTGGGGCATGACCAATGTCATGCTTGACGGCATGGATTTTTATCTTGAAAAAATCAACCCTGACAATCCCAATGAATACCAGTTTGAAGGTAAGTGGCGTCCCATTGAGGTCCGCAAGGAAAAGATAAAAGTCAAAGGCGGTCAAGAGGTAGAGAAAGAAATCAGGTTCACGCATCGTGGCCCTATCATATCGGGTTTCAAAAAGGTGCAGGACAAGGCCATTTCCATGCGCTGGATCGGGAATGAATACAGCAATGAGATGCGCACTATTTATCTTTTGAATCGCGCTAAAAACTGGTCTGATTTTAAAGAAGCCGTCAACACCTTTATTTCGATCAGTCAGAATATCATCTACGCCGACGTCGACGGGAATATCGGTCTTTATTGCAGCGCCGGTGTGCCAATCCGTAAATCCGGTGATGGCATTTCAGTTGTTCCCGGCTGGACGGGAGAATATGACTGGACCTCTCTGGTGCCTTTTGATGATCTGCCTCACAGCTTCAACCCCGGTTCCGGTTTCGTATCTTCCGCTAATAATAAGACAGCGCCCAACGATTACCCACACTACATCAGCCAGTGGTTCGATCTGCCTTTTCGCATCGACCGTATCAGGGAGATGCTGACTGAAAAAGATAAACTGTCTCAGGAAGATTTCAAACGCATGCACTCCGACCACAAATCCAAGCTGGTGGCGGGAATGAAACATGACCTTGTAAGCGCGGTACAGGGGTCGAAAGACCTGAGCGCTCTTGAAACGCAATCGCTGAATATTATTACCTCATGGGACGGGATTCTCGCCAGGCAGAGCTCGGCCGCCTCGATCTTTGAGGCTTTTTACGGCGCTTTTATAAAAAATGTGTTTGCTGATGAAATGGACGAGGAGCTTTACGATGATTTTCTTTCACGAAGTATGCTTCCCAGATACGCCGTGGATAATATCTGGAGGAAAAAGGGCTCAGCCTGGTGTGATGACGTGACGACCGATGGTGTAAAAGAAACTTTTACCGACATGGTGCTGATAAGTTTTAAGGACGCCGTATCTTCACTTAACGAGAAATACGGGAGTGATCCTAAAAAGTGGGAGTGGAGGAAGATCCACCAGCTTACATTGAACCATCCGATGGGCAGCGTCAAGATTGTGGATATGCTTTTTAACCTTAACCGCGGACCCTTTGAGGTGGGCGGAAGCACCCACACCGTCTGTCCCTATTCATATAGATTTCCAAATCCGGAGAAGGTTTCCGCAGGCGCGTCCCAGCGGCACATCTATTCACTGGCCAACTGGGATGATTCACTGTCCGTAATTCCCACCGGTACTTCAGGCATCCCGGCGAGCAGACATTACTGTGATCAAACAGAACTGTACGTTGAAAATAAATACCACCAAGATTATTTTTCCCGGTCTCTCGTTGAGGAAAACGCGAAATATAAAATGATCATAAACGGGAGGTAGATGATAGAACCAGGCGGTTTCCGGTCTTGATGATTTTATAAGCATAGTCCCTCCAGGCGGCCGGGTGACTGGCGAACGCGCTGTTTTATGAAGCCTGGCTTTAATCCGGCGTTTTCTTACGGCACAATCGTCAAAATAATTTTTTCGAGACCTTTTAAAACCAGTAATTTTATTGAAATCGCGGAGAAAGAAAATTTAACCCGCAGGAATATGTCTAATATTTCGAGGACTTAAATTTGAGATTGACATATGCCGCTGCAGCGTCAGCGAAGCGGCGCTCATGAGTTCGGCTAAAGCACGAAGTTTTGCAGAGGTCTCATTTTAGCATTCATCAAATCCGATGACATATTACCGGGCGATCAAAAAACTTAACGATTTTTTTCAACGGAGGCGATTATGACTAGCATTGCCATTACCGGCGTCAACAGCTATTTTGCCAAAACGGTGCTCCCAAAACTGGAGGCGGACCCTGAAATCGAAAGGATTGTGGGGATTGACGTAACTCCATGGACCTCGGATTTTAAAAAGGTCGCATTTTTTCAGGAAGACGTGAGAAGCGATAACTTGCCCAATCTTTTGAAGAATGTGGATACAGTCTTACATTTAGCTTTCATAGTCAACGAAATTCATGACAAGAAAAAGACCCATGAAATCAATATAAATGGCTCTAAAAACGTCTTTAACGCTTGTGTCGAAAATAATGTTAAAAAAATCATATACACAAGCAGTATCGCTTCCTATGGAGCTCATCCGGATAACCCGATCGGAATAACAGAGAATTATCCTTTAGTTGAGAACCGAGACAGCTACTATTCCACGGACAAGGTGGCGGTGGAGACATTCTTGGCGCGTTTCTTTGAGAAGCGTCAGGATATAACCTTAACCATTTTCAGGCCCCCCGTAATTGTCGGCCCCAATCTCAATAACCAGTTTGTGGAAGGTTTTAACCGAAAAACCACCCTGTTTATCAAAGGGCGTGACCCCCAGTTACAGTTTCTTCACGAAGATGACCTGGGTGAGGCCCTTTATCTGGCTGTAAAAAAAGATATTCCCGGTATCTTCAACATTGCCGCCGATGATGAAACCACCATGAGAAGGTTATATGAATTGGCCGAAATCAAGTCTATTGACCTGCCGGCGGGATTGCTGAAATTCATAGCAAATTTATTGTTCGCTTTGCGATTGCAAAATATGTCTCAGGGCTGGATCAGCTTGATGGAATATCCGATTATTGTAAGCAGTGAAAAGTTCAAAAAAGTCACCGGCTGGCAGCCTC
>JAFDLS010000355.1 GCA_019306365.1 Deltaproteobacteria bacterium | reverse complement strand
CAATGCCATCGTACAGAAAATTACTAATAATTTTTTCATTTTCTCCTCCTCCCCCACATTTCCGGGTAACACTTAAATTTCTTTCACTTGAACTGTTAAGGGGCGCACCGTTTACTTCGACAAAAAATTTTAGGTCGCCTTTATCGGGTAAGACATGAATAATATCTTGCTTAATTTAACATATTTTAAACCTGTGGTAGAAAACGAGTCAATAGGAAAAGTTTTTTGATATAAAGCCTAGGAAAAAAGTATGAGAAACGTTGATAAATAACTCCAAATATTTTGGCAACTGAAAATGTGGACGATGATCTAAGCCTCGTTAAAACGACCTGGATGGCGGTTTGTTGGAAAATCGTACTACCGGTCATCCGCCCGGTAATTCAGCCGGTAATTCAGCTTGCCTCACTTACTCATGCATGCTAACGTGTTTAGACCTCATTGAATATTCTAAAAATAAAAATAATTAAACAGGGAGGTGTGAAGAATGGTCACAGTGGCGAAAGATGACAGTATTAGTATCGAAAAACTTGAGCTCGGACCTTTTGGTACCAACGCTTATATCCTGACATGTCAAAAAACAGGAGAGAGTGTGCTGGTGGATGCGCCTGGAGAAGCTGAGAAAATTTTTGAACGCTTAGAGGGGACCACTCCTCAATACATACTTATGACTCACAGTCACATGGATCACGTCGGCGCTCTTAAGGAAGTTAAATCAAAGTTGAAAGTCCCTTTAGCGGCTCATGCCTCGGACAGCGGCGGGCTGCCTTCGTCAACGGATGTTCAGTTGAATGACGGGGATGTCGTATCTTTTGGAAATATCAAACTCCGGGTTATGCATACTCCCGGGCACACTCCGGGCAGCCTGTGCTTTTTGACTGGAAAATACCTGATCTCTGGCGACACTATTTTCCCGGGAGGACCGGGAAAGACTGGATCACCTGGCGCTTTCGAGCAAATCGTCAACTCCATCACCTCGAAGATTTTTAAACTGCCCGGCGACACCGCGATATATCCCGGGCATGGTGACCCTGCAACTGTCGAGCAAGGGAAGCAGGAGTTCGAGGTTTTTTCCTCGAAGCCCCATGATCCGGGCCTCTGCGGAGATGTGCTCTGGCTTTCATCCTGATTCGTTTAGAAATTCAGGCCGATTTTTACCAGAAAATTCGAACCTGATGGAAAGCCTCTGCTATCTCAAAGCTCTCTTCTTTTGCCAGGTCCGCATACCGCTGTCTGAATCGGGCCTGCCCTTCCGGGCTATCGAGGTAACTGACCTGGCTTTTGTGGCATCGAAGGGCAGCTAGTTTTATATCAAACGTATCGGTGATGTCCGAGCGATAATTTATATCCTCGGAACCCCAGAATAACATCTCTTTAACCTTGTGAGGCTGCAAGTCTTCTTTCAACAAGTCTGGATAGGCGAGGTGATCCCTGGCATAGGGGAAAACAGCGTCCAGAGTTATCTGACCGGTGATACGATGATCACGATGCCAAACATAACGGCGGTAGGGGTCCGCGGTTACAACCGTCTCAGGACGATATGTCCTTATCAGGCGTACGATCTTTTTTCTGAACTCAGGCGTGTCCTCAAGACCCTGATCCGGATAATGCAGAAAAATAACCTCCCTCACCCCCAGGAGGTTGGCGGCCGCGATCTGCTCCTCCTCTCGAGTTTTAACCAATTCTTCCGGGTCTATGTTGATGTCGCTGGAACCTTTATCGCCGTTGGTGCAAATCACGTAAATGATCTGCCTGCCTTCTTTTCTCCATCGAGCCACGGTTCCCGCGACTCCATATTCCGCGTCATCTGGGTGAGGCGCTACTACCATTACATGAGCTGGTTCTGTCACATTAAATCTCCTCAAATGAAAATACCATTATTTGTATAACTTGCAATAGACTGCTATAATTGAAAATTTGAAGGTAATGAAAAACAAATGAGCGGTTCCTCTTATATCATTAGAAACTATCGTCCTGGTGATTTCAATAACTATTTCCAGATGCGCCTTAAAGCGGAAAAGCTTGAGCGATCTGAGGCTCACTTCTTACGTCAATCCCT
>JAFDLS010000354.1 GCA_019306365.1 Deltaproteobacteria bacterium | reverse complement strand
CAGGTTATTATCAACGCCGCGAGGCGGGGTGATTTGATTGAAATAACCGTTTCGGACAATGGGGTTGGGATACCCCCGGAGGAACTGCCTAAAATTTTTGATAAATTTTATCGGGTTAAACATCCGAAAACGCGGGAGGTAATGGGGACCGGCTTGGGCTTATCGCTTGTTCAAAGCATCATTGAAGCTCACCACGGTACTATTGAAGTGGAAAGCGGTGAAGGTCAGGGCACCACTTTCCGAATCCTGCTGCCGATTATGAAGCCAGTATTAACCAGCTCTTAAAACCAGTATGAACCAGTTGTTCAGCTATTTTACTACCTGGAGGTTAGCTCAATGCCGCTTGAGGAAAAAATCAGATCGGGCGCTTTTGTCGTCTTCGGTGAGTTCGAGCCACCCAAAGGGGCGGATTTCTCCCCCCTGCTGAACAAAGCCAATCTCGTCAGAGGCCGTCTCGATGCCATCGTGATCCCGGAAATGGCTCACGCCGTCTTGAAGGCCAGCTCTCTCGGGGGATGCGCTTTTTTAGAAAGCCATGGCTTTGAGACGGTCTTCCAGGTTTGCCCGCGTGACCGCAACAGGCTGGCCCTTCAAGCCGACCTCCTGTCCGCCGCGGCCCTGGGCATAAAAAACATCATGGCCGTACAGGGCGAGGATATCAGGTACGGCGATCATTATCAGGCCAGGGCGGTCAATGACCTGGATTTGATCGAGCTGATCGAGGCTATCCATCATTTAAAATCAGGCAAGGATCTGGCCGGGATCGTATTGTCTCAGCCGGCGCATTTCTGCGTCGGCTCGAAATTCGACCTCGGGGCGGCCGGCGGATTCCTGGAAGCGGAGATGGATCAGCTGAAAGAAAAGATTGATTTAGGCGTTCAGTTCATTGTCACCAGTCCAATCTTCGATCCGAGACAGCTTCAGCAGTTTACCAGACGCATCGAAGGCAGCCGGACGGCGATTATCCCGACGGTGCTGCTCCTGAAATCAGCGGGCATGGCCAAATATATAGAACAGAACCTCCCGAACATCACCATTCCGCCTGAATTGATCAGGAGTATACAGAAGGCCCCTAACAAACCAAGGCAGTGCGTGAAAATCGCCGGCGAGCTTATCGCGCAGCTTAAGGAAATGGGTATGAACGGCGTCATGGTTTCCACGGCTGGCTGGGAAGACAGGCTGCCTCAAATTCTGGATGAAGCCAGGCTTTAAGAAGAAAGGAATAACACTATAATGGCTGTCGCTAAGTCTAATAAGATATCCGGCTCGGTTATGGTCGTGGGAGGCGGTATTACCGGGATGCAGTCCGCTCTTGATCTCGCCAACTCCGGTTTCTACGTTTACCTGGTTGAAAAATCTCCATACATTGGCGGCCGAATGTCTCAGCTGGACAAGACATTCCCGACCAATGACTGTGCCATGTGAATTATCTCGCCTAAACTGGTCGAGGTCGGCCGGCACATCAACATCGAGTTACTGACCCTCTCCGAGGTTGAGAACATTAGCGGCGAGGAAGGAAATTTCACGGTAACCCTGAATCAGAAGCCGCGTTTTATCGATCTGAGCAAGTGCACGGGCTGCGGGGACTGTGTCGAGGCATGCCCCATTGAAATCCCTAATGAGTTCAACAACGGCCTGGACAGCCGCAAGGTGGCTTACAAGACTTACGCCCAGGCCTTTCCCGGCGCGTACACCATCAGCAAGCTTGCGTCAACGCCTGCGGGTATGTGTCACTGATCTCCCAGGGCCGTTTTAAGGAGGCCATGGAGGTCATTATGGACGTCCTGCCTCTGCCCGGGACCTTGGGCCGGATCTGCCCTCACCCCTGTGAGGCCAACTGCCGGCGCGCCGAGGTTGAGCAGTCCGTTTCCATTCGCGACCTCAAACGGCTGGCCGCAGATCAGGCGGACGTCCTGGACGTGGAGATCC
Source organism: Deltaproteobacteria bacterium (assembly GCA_019306365.1). Taxonomy (GTDB): domain Bacteria; phylum Desulfobacterota; class Desulfarculia; order Adiutricales; family JAFDHD01; genus JAFDHD01. The sequence continues at coordinate 296 of JAFDLS010000354.1, read as the reverse complement.
CCTGCGAGGAGACCAAACCGGAGAAGGCGGCCATCATAGGCGCTGGTCCGGCAGGTCTTTCCGCGGCCTATCAGCTTGCCCGAAAGGGTTATAAATCAACCATTTTCGAGGCCCTGCCGGTTCCCGGAGGCATGCTTCGGGTCGGCGTCCCGGACTACCGGCTCCCGCCGTCGGTTCTGGACCGTGAAGTCGAGGCTGTGACGCGTTTGGGTGTTGAGATTAAATACAACTCACCCCTGGGACCGGACCTGAGCATCGACGACCTGTTCGGTCAGGGCTACAAGGCGGTTTACCTG
>JAFDLS010000099.1 GCA_019306365.1 Deltaproteobacteria bacterium | reverse complement strand
CTGCTTCTGCTCACAGCCTGTGCGCAGCCACAGGTACGACACTCCCCGTTTCCCAAAAGTGCGTCTCCGGTTCAAACCGGGCTCGAAGTCACACTGCTTCCAACCCTGGATTCAAGGGATTATCCGAGTGATAATGAATTTCCCGACCTGGCGAAAGGCGCCACTATTACGGTGCCGGCCAGAGACGTAGCCGCTCCGGCAAAAAAATCATTCCTGCGCCAGGGCCTTTTCTCCAATATTAAAAACTACATCGGGCCTTTACCTGATTACTCGGACTTCAAATGGTCTTCATTCCCTCTGCGCGGACTCGAAACAGACCTGGCTTTAGGCCTTGAAATCAAAAGGCTGGAAATAATGAAAACGGGAAACAGTCCGTATCAGGGCGCCCGTGCCTTGCTAAACGCCGCTGCTCTCCCCTTTTCCGCCTTGGGCATCCTGATTAGTAATGGTCATTTCGATCTTGGCGGCTGGCTGACACCCGCCGGAGAGATCAAATACAATTTAGCGGTTGAGCTTAATATCCTCAGTAAAAAAGGTGGAGGCCTTATTTTCAGCAAAACATTCCAGGCCCATGAAATAGACCCCAAGGTCTCTGATAAGGAACTTTTCGAGGGCCTTTCAAGATCTAAAAAAGACGGGCAAAGCCTGGGACGTGCCGCTCTGCCCCGGCTTGCTGAAAGCGTATTTTCTCAAATATGCCGGGACCCTGAAATGGCTTTTCTGAATCAATACGTAAATACGGCCTGGCTGGGGAGAGTAATGCGTGACATGCGTGTCAGGCCTGAAGTCAAGACCCGCCTGCTTACAGCCTTGATTTCCATGCTTGTCCTGCCCTCCTTAACCGAGGCGGAAGTGAAAGCTCTGGCTTATGGCGCAGGCTCTCTCCCGGATAAAGTTGAAATGACCTCCAAAGCAGGCAGGGACGGACAGGCGGCTCCGGTTCGCGTGCTTGAGAAATATAAAGCGCGGTCCCTTCAGGGTTATGATGTTGATAAGGCCTGGTTAGAGAAAGAAGCGGTCCGGGGTAAACTCCTTGACCAAACCTGCCGCATTCTGCTTTCTCTTACGGGTGAACTAAACTCCAAGAAAATGCGGAGCGCCCTCTCTGAAAACGAAAACATCCTGATGCGGCAAACAATGGCTATCCTGGGCCGCCTGGGACAAAATTATACGGCCAACCAGCTTTATCGATTTCGTTTGCAATCTTCTGAAGTGGACTTAAACGAAAAGAAAAGCATCGTACTCCTGCTTTCACAGTCTCTGGAAACATTGGACAATGAGGATTTCATTATTCAGGAAATAAAAGTTTGGGAAAACAATCTGAAAACCGGGACATCAAAAGAACGTCTGGAATCCGCCGCTCTCCTGGTTACTTTAAAAGGTCCCGAGGCGGTCAAGGAGTGGACCATAGACCAGAGTCTGCTGCTAAAAGTCCTGTCTTCGGATGACACCTGGGCCGAGTCCCGGGTTTTGAGCGAACTAGACCAGGGGAATCTGAGTCCCGAGGTTCTCCGCCTAGCCGGAGCGCTTAAACCGGTTAAAGCGCTTCCGGTTCTAATGGCCGCCTTTAAAAAATCTTTAGAGACTTATAAGCTTCCACCTCAGGGATTCTCATCGGAAAAGCCGGAGAAGATACCCCTTCACCCTGTTTCACGAAAAAGGAACAATGAGAAAAGCGGCCCTGATCCGGTCCTCATCGTTCGCGCGCTTGGGAATTTTAAAAAGGACACTCAGGTAAAAACCCAGTTGCGATCATTCCTGAACCTGGTTTTGGCTGAAAAGGAGTTCCGATCCGATCAAACGGCCCTGACGGCTGAGGTTATCCGATCTCTGGGACGGCTTGGTGATCAAGAATCGAAAGAGGCTATCTTTGAACTGTGGTCCCGCAGATGGCCGCAGGCTTTTGAGGCTCACCTTATCCGGCGCTCCGCTCTGGAAGCGATGACCGGCCTGGGTGAAAATGGGATGTGGGGGCGAATTCTGAAAACGGCCAGAAACAACACCGCGGATTTAAACGAAAATCAGGCTATGCTCCGGGAGGTTGCCGACTTTTTCGGCCAGGTAAGATACATTGACGCCGTACCTTTACTTGTAGACATAATTAACCATCCGAACCTTTCGGACCTGATGCTCAAAGCATGTTTTCATGCCTTGAGCCGCATAGCAAGTCCTGAAGCGAAAGAGCGGCTGCAGGATCTTACTCTTGAGCCAAACTGGCACCTGTCCCGTATCGCGGCTAGCGCCCTGGAAGACCTGGTTTTGGAACAAGCTCTTTGGGAGAACCTAAAAGTAATAAAATGACTGAAAACCGAGAACTGAAGATCACCTCTCTTGAGGCACGCGACCTGCCCGACGCCTGGTTTCAATGTGTTTATGCTATTTTAGATAACGGTCATGAGTATATCATAGACCGAGGCAGTTATGCCGGCCAGAAAAGGCTGGAGTTCGACTATATCACCGTTGGAATCAGGTATCCCGGAGTCAGGCCCCTGCTGCCGGACATCCCTCCGGCGCTGAGCATCCCCAACCCTGTCGCTGACGGCTATCTGGAAGAATATCTTCCCTACCTTATGACTTCAGTCAAAAGCCCGGGAGAGGAATACACTTACGGAGAATATCTGGAACCTCAGATAGAAGAGGTTATCCGCATGTATCGCGAGGATGGTTATGGGACCAACCAGGCATACATGGCCGTGGGCGGGCCGGAGATGATTACTTCTAGCGATCCACCCTGCCTGAGGGGTGTTGATACACGCATCCGCTATGGGAAACTTCATTTCATGGTCTATTTCCGGTCCTGGGATTTGTGGAATGGCTTCCCCGCCAACCTGGGGGGGCTTCAACTCCTCAAGGAATACATGGCCGGCGAGATTGGTGTCGAGGATGGTGAAATAATCGCTTCATCCAAAGGCCTTCACCTTTATGATTATGTCTGGGAACTGGCTAAACTCAGGACGATGCGTGATTGAAACCATGAACCAGATAGATTTGAAAGAGATGAATCTCGAGGGTCTGGAGGAGTTTATCGCCTCTTTAGGTGAAAAACCCTTTCGAGCCCGTCAGATAAGGAAATGGCTGTTTAACGCTGGAGTCAATGATTTTGAGGCCATGACCGATTTATCAAAAACTCTGCGCGCCCGTATCGGTGAAAGGGCTCGGATCAGTGGAATCACCTGCCTGAAGGTTGAGGAATCTCAGGACGGGGCTCGTAAATACCTCTGGGAACTGGAAGACAAGGCCAGAATCGAGAGCGTCCTTATTCCGGAACGAGATCATTTGACACTGTGTATCTCCACTCAGGTTGGATGCGCCATGGGTTGCCGCTTTTGTCGAACCGCCACGCTTGGCTTGACTCGTAACCTTACCCAGGCGGAGATCATCAATCAAATTCTTGGAATTAAGAACGGTCTTTCTGATAAAAATAAACTGAAAAATATCGTCTTCATGGGCATGGGGGAGCCTCTGGCAAACCCGGAAAATGTCATTCGCGCTATCAAGATTATGCTCGAACCCGGCCTCATGCAGCTTTCTCACCGACGCATGAGCCTTTCTACCGTGGGCCTTATACCTGAACTTAAACGCCTGGCTGACCAGGTAACCGTGGGGCTTACCGTTTCTCTTAACGCCGCTGACAACAAAATCCGGGATTATCTTATGCCTATTAATCGGAGGTTTCCCCTCGAGGATCTGCATAAGGCTTTAACCGTCTTTCCGCTGCCTTCCCGGCGAATGATTACCATCGCTTATGTGCTGCTTGCGGATGTAAATGATTCTGAACGGCATGCCAAACAGTTAACCCGGTTCTTAAGCGGCCTAAGGTGCAAGGTGAACCTGGTCCCTTTCAACCCTTACCCGGGAGCGCAGTTCGAGGCGCCGAATGAGGAAAAGGTCCTTGCGTTTAGGGATGCATTGATCAAAAAACATTATACCGCGATCATTCGCCGGAGCAAGGGCCGGGAAATATCAGCCGCCTGCGGGCAGCTGGTTGGTTCTGAAAACACAAAAAAATAAATTTTAACACCCTATAAATATTATTCATCTTGACAATTCATGAAATCTCAGCATTTAATAAAAGTTTAAATTAGATCTTTAATCGGAGGATCGATAATTGGCGGTTGAAAAAAATGAAACAATGGATCCTGATTTTGAAAAAGTCGGCGGGCTGATCCCGGCCATCACCCAGGACGCCTCCACCGGAGAAATCCTTATGATGGCCTACATGAACGAAGAATCGCTGCAAAAAACAATCGAGACAGGCGAAATTCATTACTGGAGCAGGTCACGCCAGGAGTTATGGCACAAGGGCGGAACATCCGGGAACATCCAAAAATTAAAAGAAATGCGTATTGATTGCGATGGCGACACGCTCCTGGTCAAGGTCGAGCAGATAGGAGGCGCCGCCTGTCATACCGGACACCGAAGTTGTTTCCATTACCGCTGGTCAGGAAAGGCCTTTCAGAAGGAAGGTGAACCAATTTTCGATCCTCAGGAGGTTTATGGCAAGTGAGCGAGAAAATACTTAAGCTGGGCATTCCAAAAGGCAGCCTGGAAAAGGCGACCATAGATCTATTCGCGAGATCCGGCTGGAAGATAAAAACCAATGGCCGCAGTTATTTCCCGGAAATAGACGATGACGAGATTATCTGTACCATCTGCCGGGCGCAGGAGATGTCTCGATACGTAGAGCAGGGAACACTGGACGCCGGTCTTACAGGCCTTGATTGGATCCTGGAAAATGGCAGTCATGTTCAGGTCGTGACCGACCTGATTTATTCAAAAGTAAGCGCAAGGCCGGCTCGATGGGTTCTGGCGGTTCTTTCTGATTCAAACATCAAGGAACTGAAAGACTTGGAAGGCAAGAAGATTGCCACTGAGCTGGTCAATTTCACCAAGCTTTATTTTGAAGAACGAGGCATTTCAGTCAAGGTCCAGTTCTCCTGGGGCGCGACCGAGGCCAAAGTTGTTTCCGGTCTGGCTGACGCGGTTGTTGAAGTCACTGAAACGGGCAGCACCATTCGAGCCCACGGTCTGAAAGTCATTCATGAGCTGATGGAAACAAACACTCAGCTCATCATGAATAAAGAATCCTGGCAGGATGAATGGAAAAAGAACAAGATCCAGGAGATGGCGACTCTGTTAAAAGGCGCGCTCAGGGCGGATAAACTGGTGGGGCTTAAAATGAATGTGCAGCAGCAGGACGTGCAAAGGGTTGTGGATATCCTGCCCAGTCTAACAGCGCCAACGGTGGCAAATCTCTATCAAACAGACTGGCTCTCCGTGGAGACGGTCGTTTCGCAAACCCAGGTTCGGAAACTCGTTCCCGAGTTGATCAAGCGGGGGGCGCAGGGTATTATTGAATACTCGTTAAACAAAGTAATCTAAGGGTCCATGATGCTAAAAAAACTACTCGCCGCGTTTTTATTGATTTTTCTCTGGTCCGGCTGCGCTACTACGCCCAGTGTTCCTGGCGAAGACGGGCCGATTAAAAGAAATCCGGAAATGGCCAAGGGTAAAAACAGGCTGGGAGTGTCATATTTGCAAAGAGGTTTGACCACCCAGGCCCTTAAGGAACTGCTTTTAGCCGAAAAATATGACCCTGAAAGCGCGGAAATTCAAAATCACCTCGGCCTCGCCTACATGACCAAGAAACACTACCCCGAAGCGGTCACGCACCTGAAACGGGCCCTGGCGCTTAAAAAAAATTTCTCAAACGCCAACAACAACCTGGGCACGGTATATCTAAATATGCGGAAGTACCCTGAGGCTTTAAGCGAGTTTAACAAGGCGCTGTCTGACCTTTTATATGCCACCCCGCATTTTGCTCACAACAACATCGGGCTGGTTTACTTTGAACAAGGTCTTTATGAATCAGCCCTGACCGCTTTCAAGAAAAGCATTGAAATAGAGCCCCGTTACAGTATCGCCCACAACAATATAGGACGGACATACATGGCTCTTGGTAACTTTACGGAAGCGGCAAAGGCCTTTGAGAAGGCGGTTAGATACGCGCCGAATTTTGCGATTGCCCACTTCAATCTGGCTGAAAGTTATCTGGAGAACGGCCAGACGGCAAAAGCCAAAAAATCTTTCGAACAGGTTATCAAAATAGCGCCAGGAACAATTTTGAGCGAATCAGCCCAACAGCGGCTGAAGGAAATTGCAAAATAAAAATATGAACAAAATTACCTGTCGAGCAACAGCTATTCCGCCTTTCATAGTCATGGACGTCATGGAAAAGGCCCAGGAGATGGAAAGGGCCGGCGTCAGCATTATTCATTTAGAAATAGGCGAACCCGATTTCGACACCCCGGCCTGCATAGTGGAAGCGGGCCGCAGAGCCATGGCTGAAGGCAAAACCCACTATACTCACAGCCTCGGTATCATCGAACTCAGGGAGGCTATAGCTGAATACTATTTTAACCGGTACGGCGCGGTGATCTCTCCGGAAAACATAATCACCACGGCCGGGACTTCACCGGCCATGTTCATGCTTTTCGCCGCGATACTCGAGGCAAACGATGAAGTCATAATTTCGAACCCGCACTATGCCTGTTATCCCAATTTCATTCGTTTCTTCGACAGCGTACCAGCCTTTGTAAACGTGGATGAAAAAGATGGTTTTCAATACAGGCCGGATTCGATTAAGGAGCAGCTCTCCTCACGCACCAAGGCGGTCTTTATCAACTCACCGGCCAACCCGACCGGCCAGCTTCTTTCTCCGGATAGAATACGCAAAATTGCCGACATGTCCCCGCTGGTTGTTTCAGATGAAATTTATCACGGTCTGGTTTACGGGCAGGAAAAGGAGCATTCCATCCTTGAGTTCACGGATCGGGCCGTGGTACTCAACGGGTTCTCCAAGCTTTACGCCATGACCGGCTGGCGTTTGGGATATATCATCGCCCCGCCGGAATTAATCCGCCCCATGCAAAAAATTCAGCAGAACTTCTTTATCGCAGCGAATACGGTCTCTCAATGGGCCGCCCTGACAGCCCTGAAAGAGGCCGGGCCGGATGTTCGGCGCATGGTGGGCATATATGACAAAAGACGCCGCTTCCTAATTCAGGGACTCCGCGACCTGGGCTTCAGGATCGAGGTAGAACCAACCGGGGCTTTTTATATCCTGGTAAATGCCCGCCACCTAAACCGGGATTCCTACGCCCTGGCTTTTGATATCCTTGAGAAGGTCCACGTGGGAGTCTGTCCGGGCATTGATTTCGGGACCAATGCTGAGGGGTATCTCCGATTTTCTTATGCCAACTCCATTGAGAATATCGATGAGGGTCTGAATAGGCTGAGGAAATATCTCGATACTCTCACGGCGTTAAAAAAACCTTAAGGCCATGGCGCAAATCTATCCCATCCGTGAGGCGAAATTCCTCGTTAGCGCGGTAAAACCGAAACAATTTCCAGCCCCTGACCTGCCTGAAATCGCTTTTGCCGGCCGATCCAACGTTGGCAAATCAACTCTTATTAACAATCTCCTTTCACGGCGAAATTTGGCTCGAACCAGCCGTACGCCGGGCCGTACCCAAACTATCAACTTTTTTGAAATCAACAAGGAAATGTATTTTGTGGATCTGCCCGGTTATGGATTTGCCAGGGTTCCAAAGGCTGTTCGAGCAAGCTGGCGGCCTATGGTGGAAGGATATCTGCTGTCTGACCGAGATTTAAGGGCCATGGTGCTGATTATTGACATCCGGCGCGACCCGCAGGATGAGGAGCATAATCTCCTGGCATGGCTCGAGCAGCGGGACGTGCCCCCCGTGGTAATTATTACAAAAGCGGATAAACTCAGTCGCGGGAAACGGCCTGTACGAGCGGAGGTGTTTAGACGCGAACTGGGCCTGATAAGCCCGCCTCTGCTTTTTTCAGCTCTAACCGGTGAAGGCAGGGCGGAAATCTGGGAATGCCTTTTAGAACGATCTGGCATTCACTGACTGGACATTCCGGGGTCAAAAAAATTTTTTAATGGTCTGCCGGAAATTTAGCCAGACTAAAATAGAAAGCGAATTTATTACATGCCTGTTAACGACGACTCTAAAGTTCACCCGTGGATCAGCAAGGGTTCGCGAATCATATCTGAAAACCGTATATTCACCTTAAAAACAGAGACTTTCACCTCACCTAAAACCGGTCTTGATCACGATTTCTACCTGCTCGAAGCAGGTGACTGGGCCAATATAATACCCCTGACTAAAGACCGGGAAGTTCTTCTGGTCAAACAGTTCAGACATGGAACCAACCGTATGTCCCTTGAAATACCCGGCGGCATGGTTGATCCCGGCGAAACGCCTGAGCAAGCCGGGGCCAGAGAATTGATTGAGGAGACAGGTTATAAAGGCTCTGAAATCATCCCGCTGGGACGAGTTGAACCCAATCCCGCGCTATTCAACAATTACTGCCATACCTACTTAGCCAAAGATGTTATTCCAGTGGCCCCCGGAGCTCCGACCAAACTGGATGGCACCGAAGATATCGAACTCGTCAAAGTTAATCTGGACCAAATTCCCGGCTTGATCGCTCAGGAGAAAATAGTTCACGCCTTGGTCATAGCCGCTTTTTATCATTACTTCATGACCTATGCGCCGACGCAAGGTGGAAAGAAAAACGTATGATTTGCCCAGAGTGAAACGGTTGAGGGTCATCAAAGAAAATTAAATTTCTACTTTGTGTCTTGACTCCACTGGATGAATTTGCTAGCCATTAAAACAGATGTCAATAAAACCCGGGGTTAACGTCACAAAAAAAGGAGTAACAGTAAAAATGAGTAAATGGCGCTCTGACGAAGAAATTCAG
>JAFDLS010000353.1 GCA_019306365.1 Deltaproteobacteria bacterium | reverse complement strand
GAAAGTTTGACATTGAGTTTTCTGCCAGGAATATCAAGCTCAATTTCATCCCCGTCTCTTAACGCGGCAATGGGTCCGCCAGCATAGGCTTCCGGTGAAACATGACCTACGCATGGTCCCGAGGTGGCGCCTGAAAACCGCCCGTCAGTGACCAGAGCCACCTTATTTAAATTCGATGCGCGCAGCGCAAGGGTTACCGCCAGCGTTTCGGGCATGCCTGGCCCCCCTTTAGGCCCTTCATAGCGGATCACGATAACCTGACCTTCTTCAATACTACCTTCTCGAAAACACTTGAGAGCTTCGGCTTCTGACTCCATAACCCTGGCTTTACCGGTAAAGGTCAGCATGTCTTCCTGCACGGCAGACTGCTTCACAACCGCGCCGTCAGGCGCGAGATTCCCGAATAGAATAACCGTACCGCCTTCTTTCAGGTAGGGTTTGTTTTTTGGCCGAATAACCTCTTCGTCAAAAATCTCCGCCTCGCTTACGACCTCGCTGAGATTTTGACCCATTACATTAATGGCGTTCAGGTTTAAGTCTTCCGCTAAGGCCTTCATGACCGCCGGGATACCTCCAGCGCCGAATAAGTCGATAACGCCGTGCGGTCCGTTCGGACGGATCGAAAGCAGGGTAGGTATCTTCTGATTGAATTCATTGAATTTGGAAAGGGGCAATGAAAGACCTAAGGCGTGAGCGATAGCTGGAAGATGAAGGGTAGCGTTGGTTGAACCGCCAATAGCCAGATCAACCATGACGGCGTTTTCGACAGCCTCCTCAGTCAGGATCTTACGGGCGGTTAATTCCTCCTCGATCATGTCCACAATCCGCATCCCTGTATGACGTGCCAGGATGAGCTTATCTACATGAGCGCCAGGTATATTGGCCGAGCCGGGAATTGTGAACCCGAGAGCTTCAGCCATGCATTGAAAAGTGTTGGCGGTACCCATTATATCGCACGCTCCGCAGGTCACTATAGTGTTGTAAAGACCTCTGCGCCGTGGGTTTGAACCCTCACCTGGGCTGGTAAAGCGCTCTTCATGAGCATTAGGCCCGCCGGTCAAAAATATTGTCGGCAGGTCAAGCCGTGCCGCGGCCATGATCATACCGGGAATTATTTTATCGCAGCTGGCAATGAGAACCATGCCGTCAAAAAGCATACTGCGAACATGAGTCTCAATTATATCGGCAATCAATTCACGCTGGGGCAGTATGAAACGCATACCCTCGTTACCTTCCGCCATGCCGTCACAGGGCGCTGGAACGTTAAATTCAAAAGGAATGCCGCCAGCGGCATGAATCCCTTCCTTAACCTTTTGTGCGAGGCCTCTAAGGTGCATATGCCCGGGATTAAGTTCTGTATGGGAGTTGACCACGGCAATCATGGGCTTTCCCTTTAGTTCTTCCGTATCGGTCCCGGTGCCTCGTATCATATTCTGCCGGACTATGTTGATTGGATAATCCTTGTTATCAAGCAATATCGCGCTTTTTGGTTTTTTCATGTTTTTTCCTCCCTCATGATATTCAAAGTTAATCTAACTGCCTCCTTGAAGAATGAATCCGTTTTCAAGGTGTATTTTTGGTGGTTTTCAAGAGTGAATTGTGAAGCATAAAAAATTCAGTAGTTGTGGAAAGGTGAGTGACTAGTGGGCGGCTGCTATAACAACTAATCATTTAAAGATAGGCAAAAATTGCGATTTATTCCTTTTTTTTGGCTTGCGATGTACCTTGATATTTGAAAAATGTAAAATGTTTCAGAAATATAATAAAAATCATTTCTATTTCTTTGTTGTCTCCTGCGCTTCCATGGAGCGGTATAACCCCATGAGATAAGGCCACGTCAGATAATCAAAAGTGATGGAACGGGCGAAATAGAGAGGTTTTAAAGCCTCAATGATGTCCCTCTGGGCTTTTGGAGACCCCATGTCATAATGAAAGATAAGCTGGTAGACAACATGCGTCCACATCAGGATGTCCATGCTGTAATGATCCTGCTCAAACATCGTTTCAAGGGTGATTGTCTCATATTCATCCAGGTATTTTTTAAGCAGTTTTTCCCTTTGGTAATACTCTAACCTCAATTTTTCTTTTAGATCTCTTATGTCAATCTTCAAATCCTGCGGCGGATCGAGCTTTTTAAGGCCAAAACGTTTCTTTGGCCCTGGCTTGTTAATTTGTGGCGTAAGCCATTCCTCTTTTTTAGAAAGAATAAAATTAAACAGCGTAGTGGTAACCTGGGTAAACATGGGTCCCAGTTTTGGCGCACTGGCTTTATGAATTTTCGCGCCAAGTCCAACTTCACAGATTTTGAAATTACCCATAATGGCATTCAGAGACATAAAAATATCCACGCCATACTGCCGAGCGGTTTGTGTCCAGTCTTGTTCAAGCCAGTGTTCCATCAATGATGGTGAAAACCCGAACTCGCCGCCGATAGGCTGCCTTATGTCCTGACCTATAAGACCATATAAAAGCGGATAACAAATATGATTGGTAATGCTTCCATCGAACTGGTGTCTTGAATAGTAAGGCAAGGCGTAATCATATCCATTGATAATAGGTTCTCCCAAATGCTTGATCCATTCAGGAGTTATTGATGTAAGATCCGCGTCTACAACTATAGCTCCTTTCAATGTTTCTTTATATTGCTTGGCAAACTTGAAAAGATTGAGGAAGTTATTGCCCTTTCCCCTAATACCTTTTCGAGTTGTAATGTAGTGCTTGGGAGTCTGCGTTTCGGTCGATAAAAATGCTCCCTTTGTATCATCTTCGCTGTTGTTGTCAACATTGACTATGATGGAATTCAGATTACCGAAGTAATTAACAAGCCCTTCATCAACCTGCCTCGTTACAAAAGGAATGGAATCAGCTTCCAAATATGAAGGGATTCCAACAATAAAATTAATATTCTTAGGCGAATGCTTCATAACTGCAGCTC
>JAFDLS010000098.1 GCA_019306365.1 Deltaproteobacteria bacterium | reverse complement strand
TGCCTTCAAGTCTTTCCACTCGAACCGTTTGACCAACTCCGACTCGATACTGTTTACCACCAGTCTTAATTACTGCGTACATCGCTGTTACCTCCAACAACGTAAACGAAAAAAGTACTTGCAACTCCTTAAAATGTCAAGGATAAAAATTGAGTTTAGGATTTAATCTTAAAAACATGTGTAACTTTTGAAAACGCGCTGAATCACAAAGCCACTTATTAGAAGCTATCTCAAAATTAGTGTTTTGGTCTAAATCCCGGAGAAAGAAAATTTAAGTCCTCGAAATATTTAAAATATTCCTGCGATTTAATTTTGCGCCTTCCACGATTTCAACAAAATTACTGATCCACAAGTCTTTTTTTCCCTTGGGCCGGAAGCATGGCCGCTACTGTCAATGCCCCCAGCGGCGGGTGAACCGCACTTTTTTAGGAATTAGAGTTTTTGAAAAAAAGGGGGGGAAACTCCGCGAATGGTTACATTTTTTAAACCGGGTTTTGTAAACAGGCTAAAATCAAGAATACCGGTCTATGGGCCGGTTAAATTTTATTTCAGGGAATCCACAACCCCGGCATAGCCGTCGACCAGCATACGGACGACTTCGCCCGCTTCGATGATATGCTTTATCAAACCTCCTGACGACCCGCAGTAAGCTTCCCCGTTTTCCAGATCTCCTTCGAGCCCGCCTCGCCTGGAAGCGGCATGACCCATGAAGTCTTTGATCTCTTCCACGCTGGCTCCGGCGTTTTCAAGTTCTAACAGGACTTGAGTGAACGGGGTCTTCAAACTCCTGCTCGGGATCAGGGAACGTATTGTAATCACGGTGTCCGTGTCCCCAGCCGCGACAATGGCCTCTTTATATCTCTGGCTGGCAATGTTCTCCTTGACCGCGACAAAACGTGTCCCGAGCTGAACGCCTTCGGCCCCGAGCGCCATGGCGGCCGCGACTCCTCTGGAATCGACAATACCTCCCGCCGCGATGACCGGCGCCTGAACTGCATCGGCCGTTTGAGGAATGAGTGAAAACAAAGGCAGCTCGTCAAATCCGTTGCGAGCCGCTGCTTCTACCCCTTCAACAATGACACCGTCCACTCCGGCTGCTTCAGCGACCTGAGCGTGTTTGACCGAACTGACCACATGCAGAACTTTAACCCCGCCGCTGTGAAGAAGTTCGGTATAAAGACGCGGATCCCCGGCGGCGGTGACAGCGACCGGAACATTTTGGGTGAGCAGGAGGTCCATGAGAAGACCGCAGTCCCGCAGATCCATCGGGATGTTTACACCAAAGGGTTTTGATGTCAAACCTTTGGCTTTCACTATTTGTTCTTCCAGGTTTTTGACCGGATCACCGTGAGGTTCCATACCGGCCATGGGGCTGATGACGCCCAAACCCCCGGCGTTGGAAACCGCGGCTGCGAGCCCGGCGTCGGCCAGCCAGAGCATGCCGCCTTGCAGGATGGGGTAATCGATTTCGAGTACTTGTGAAACACGTGTTTGTTTCATGATTCGCCTCCGGGCTGGATTGGATAAAAGCTTATTTTCAAATCCTTTGTACTTTTATCTTGTCCGGTGTAAAAAAGTCAACGCAGGAACAGGGAAACAGCCTTTTTGAAAGCAGTCGGATTTTCCTGAACCGGCAGATGGCCTGCTGAGGGTATTTCTGTTAGTTTTGATTTTTTAATGAGGCGGCACATCTCCTTAGCCTCACTATGGGACACAAAGGGGCTGTCCTGTCCCCGGACTACCAGGGTAGGGCAGGTGATATTTCCCATAAAAGGCCGTAAGTCTTCAAGATAATAACTTGACCGCTCGAGCTTTTGTTTTATCTTAAAGTCAAATAACGGGACGTACTTATGATCCTCAGTTTCCCGAAAGGCGTGACCGATAATCTTGTGACATGTCTCGAGCGTCAGATTCGGATAAGCCTCCCGAGCCTCCTTAATTAAATCCTCCAGGGTGTTATAACTGTCTTTATAACGGTTCAGGATATCTATCAATGCCAAAGTCGAGCGATGTTTCGAGGCCGGACGCGCGTCAACCAGGATGAGCCGGTCGACCCGCTCGGGTAGGCAGGCGGTATAAAAAAGTGCGTTTCTGCCTCCCATGGAGTGGCCCATAAGAACAGGTTTATCCAGGGCGAGAAGTTCGATAAACGTGTTAAGATCCGAGAAATGATCGTCCAGGCTGTAGGTTCCGTCACTCGCCCACTGACTTTGCCCATGTCCTCGCTGATCCAGGGCTAAGACCCTGAAATCATGACATATCTCAGTGGCAAAATCATCCCATACATGGGCATGACCCAGGAAGCCGTGCAGAAGAAGAATAGGTTGCCTGTCCGGGTTTCCCCAGTCAAGATAGTGAAGCTTGAAGCCGTTGGCTTCAAGCCACTTATCTTGAGGAGTGTGTACTCCCATCAGAGTAATGTTTATTAATGAAAAACCGGTTTATCTTTTTTGAGACGAACCAGGCAAGCCTTAATCGGAAGAAGGCGATTTTTTAGGTTTTTGGAGCCCCATTTCTTTGCCGCAGCAAACCGGATTCTGGTCACTGGCTTTGGTGCAAAGCACTTCCGTATTACATTCCGGGCAGCGATATCTTTTTCCCAATTGACTCACTTTTTCCCTCCTGATTTATTTTTATCTCTATAAGGATCAATTAACCTTTTTCATAGGTTGGCCGCAGCATTGAATCTCCCCTTCACCACCGCGAGTGACAATATAGGTTGCGCCGCATTTTTCGCATGTATATCTTTTTCCAACTTGATTGGCCATTTTCGGCAAACCCTCCTTGTATATTTAGCCTGACGCGCCAAAATACAGATTATCGCAGCCCTTTTTAATTGTCAAGGGAGAGGGCCGCCGTACTCTTCAACCAACTGCTTCCGGGAGAGTTTCCCCAGCGCGCTTCTGGGAAGACTGTCCACAAAGATCACGGAGCGAGGCCGTTTGAAAGACGCCAGCCGCGAGCGGCAGAATTCTATAATCTCCTCCTTGGTGACGGTTTCGCCTTCCGTCAGGACCACGATAGCGCGCGGCTTCTGCCCCCACTCCTCGTCCGGTACTCCAATGACCGCCGCCTCCTCGATCTTGGGGTGAGAAAAAAGTACCTGTTCCACCTCTTTGGGGGAGATGTTCTCCCCGCCGCGGATAATCATGTCGTCGGCTCGTCCGGAAAGGTAGATATACCCGTCCTCATCCATCCATCCCATATCCGAGGTGCGGAGCCATCCGTCCGGCGTAAAGGCCTGCGCTGTTTTTTCCTCATCCTGCCAGTAGCCGCTCATGATGCGGGGTCCCTGGGCCACAATCTCGCCGACCTCGTTCGGGCCCACAGGATTTCCATTCTCATCAATAATCCGAATCTCAACGTCAGGCAGAGCTTTGCCGATAGAAGAAGAAAGCCTTCTCAGCTTCTTTTTTTGTTCCTTTTCCGAACCTTCAATGACATGGTCTTCAGGGCTCAGTATTGTGATGGTCGAGCCGGTTTCGGTCTGGCCGAAGGCGTTGATGAAACTCGCGCCCGGAAAGACATCGATCGCCTTTTTAATGACCTCGAAGGGCATGGCGGCGGCGCCGTAAGTGATGACTTGAAGATTGGAGAGGTCATAATCGGAAAAAGCTGGAAAATCTATTATCTGTTTGAGCATGGTCGGAACCAGCATGGCCCGGTTGGCGCCCTCATTCTGCACCGCTTCCAGCCATTCTTTAACCTCGAACTGCCTCATAAGCACCAGGGTGCGGCCGCCGTAAACAGCGGCCAGCATGCCTTGTATGCCGGCGACGTGGTACATGGGCACGGTCAACAGGTTCTTTTCTTCATTCTCCGGGTCAGCCGGGTCCACGTTATCCAGGATATACATGGTAAAGGTCGTGTGGGTCATGGGCACGGCCTTGGGGCGTCCGGTGGTTCCGGAAGTAAACATGAGGATGGTGGTGTCATCATCGTCGAGTTCGAGAAAGACTTCCTCATCCGAACCGGAAGCGATCAGATCCTCATAGGTGAGCATGTCTTCAAATGGCCGGTCAATGGAGATCACTTTTTCCAGCTTAGGCAGATTCGGTAGCATCTCCTGGACCATATCCAGGTATCTTTCTCCGACGAAGAGAACTTTGATCTCCGAAGCGTTGATCATGTAAGTCAGTTCGTCAGCCCTGGCCCTGAAATTCAAGGGAACGAAGATGCCGCCAATCTTGGCGGCGGCAAAATAAGCCTCGATGTACTGAGGGCAGTTGACGCTTAACATCCCAATCCGATTTTCCTGGCTTACACCCATTCCCATCAGGGCGTTTGCCAGTTTGTTGATCCGATCGTTGGCCTGAAGATAACTAAGCCTTTCCTGTTCAAAGACCATAAAATCCCTTTCAGGACAAATGGCAACCGCGATGTTTAAGAAATCCGTGGTGTTCATGTGGTTTGTTCACTCCTTTTTACCGGGTTTAGTGCAAAAAGATGTTCCTTCACACTCTGTCAACACAAAATTGGATCAAATCCCGCGCTTTCTTTACGAGAGTGAGGAGTTGACGCGTCTGCGGTGACAGCGAACTTATAGGTTTGTTTTTAAACTCGCTATGTTACTTTGTAGCTTTGTTCATACTGGGGTCAGCCTGACCGCCAGTTTTTTTTCCAGTTCCAAACCTTCAGCCAGGGTAAGGTCTAAACCCCTGGAAACCAATTGTTTGGCCGATCTCATAAGCAAAGGATCCTGCCCGGCGATTTTAGAGGCCATAGCTTCAGCCGTTGGTAAAAGGTGATCTCTGGGTACCACCTTGGTTACAAGTCCCGCCTGAAGCGCTTCCTCAGCGCCGATCCAGCGATTCGTAAGCAGCATTTCCAGGGCCTTGCCTCGTCCCACCGCTCTCGGCACGGTCTGGGTGGCCCCAGCCGCGGGTATTATTCCCAGACCGACTTCGGGTAAGCCAAACCGGGCGTCTTCCGACGCGATGATCAAGTCACAGCACAGGACGATTTCAATGCCCGACCCGAGGACATAACCGTGCGCGGCGGCAATAAGGGGCTGATGCAGGCTCAAGAAAAGGCCCCACAGGTCTTTGTCAAAACGTACCTCGCGAGCCGCTGTCGGAGGCGGGGCGGTCAGGAATTCAGTCAGGTCCGCGCCCGCGCAAAAGGCCTTTTCCCCGGCTCCCTTAAACAGGATTGCCCTGACTTCCTCATCTAGCTTAACGGCGCTCAAGACCTCGTACATGTCGTCCCGCATCTGAATGTTATGAATATTCATGACTTCAGGGCGGTTCAGGGTCACGTAGGCCATCTGGCCCCGTTTTTCATAAATCAGTGTTTCGAACGCACTCATTTGCCCTTAAAATCCGGCTTTTTCTTGTCACGGAAGGCCTTGATTCCTTCAGTACGGTCTTCGGTTGAGTGGATCAGGAAGTAGAGGTCCGCTTCCAGCCGCAGACCCTGTTCCAGAGTCATATCCAAACCTTTATGGATCGCCTCCTTGGCGTATCTCAAGGATATGGGGCCCTTGGCGGACAAATCGCGCGCCATCTCCAGCGCGGCAGGCATGACCTCATCCGGTTCAACCACTCGATTGACCAGACCTGTTCTCAGAGCCTCATCGGAATCTACAGTCCGCCCAAGCAGGATCATCTCCATTGCCTTGGTTCGTCCGATCAGGCGCGGCAAGCGCTGAGTCCCGCCGTCAAAGGCCATCTCACCCTGTGCCGCCTGGGGCATGGCGAAACGGGCGGATTCGGACGCGATTCTAATATCGCAGGCCAGGGCCAGTTCCAAACCCTGGCCAATGGCGTCTCCGTTAATGGCCGCTATGGTGGGCCGGTCAAAAGAGCCCATGGTGGAAGCCGTGGAAAGTTTTGAGACGAATTCTTCCGCGTTTGTGAATTTGGAATATTCTGAGCCGTCAACTCCATTGGAGAAGAAATCCCTTCCTTCACCGGTCAGGATAATGACATTGATCTCACTGCCAAAACCTATCTCACTCCTTATCTCTTTCAGCTCGGCCGCGATTTGAGAGGTGATGGCATTTTTCTGATCCGGCCGGTTCAGAGTAATGATGCCGATGGAATTATCTTTTTCAACTTTTATCTGGTCAATCATCAGAAACACCTGGTTCTATATAAATTTATTCAGTTGATTCCCTTCTAAGATTTTAGACCTCCTTAAAGCCTAAAGCAAATGATTCGGTTATTAATTTATTAAACCTCTGAGCCGGGGGTCAAGAACATCTCGTAAAGCGTCCCTATCGTGTCTTTGAATATTTATCCGATTCCCAGCTTCATGGCATGTGAGAAGCCAAAAGATCGATTTTTCTTGGACAATGGAAAGAGGATAAAATTGGGCGATTAATTTGTCAACACATAACACGCTAATTTTTTCAGAATCTCTTGATTTATAAGGGTTTCTGAAGGCATCGGATTATAAATTACCAACATGAGACCAACATGAGACCTCTGCAAAACCAGTAATTTTGTTGAAATCGCGGAAGGTGAAAATTTAACCCGCAGGAATATATTTAATATTTCGAGGATTTAAATTTGAGCCTGACATATGCCGCTGCAGCGTCAGCGAAGCGGGGTTCATGAGTTCAGCTAAAGGACGAAATTTTTCAGAGGTCTCAATAGTTAAATCACACATTTACTCACAGGACTGTCTTGACACTCAAAGCACCTGTGAGCTATGGTGGGCTCCACTTTCACGAATCGCAGGAGAGAAAGAATATGCAGGCTCTGGAAGGGATCAAGGTTTTGGATCTTAGCCAACTGGTCTCGGGATCTTATTGCGCTAAGCTGCTTGGAGCCCTGGGCGCGGAGATCATTAAGATTGAGACGCCCGCGCGGGGAGATCAGGCGAGAAATGCCGGGCCTTTTTTAGAAGACACGCCTCATCCTGAACGAAGCGCTCTTTTCCTTTATCTAAACACAAACAAAAAGGGGATTACCCTGAATTTGGAAACCGAAGCCGGGGTGAATATTTTTAAAGTTCTGCTCAAGGACGCGGACGTTTTGATTGAAAATTTCAAGCCCGGTTATATGCCTGGCTTGGGCCTGGGCTATGAGACCCTGGAAAAAATCAATTCCTCCCTGGTCATGGTTTCAGTCACGGATTTCGGACAGACCGGGCCCTACAAGGATTATAAAGGCGGCCGCCTGGTGGCTAACGCTTTGAGCGGTTATATGTATATCAATGGGAACCCTGAAAGAGAACCCCTGGCCGGGGGCGGGGAGCAGCCAGCTTATCAGGGCGGACTGCATGCCTATGCCGGTATCATGGCGGCTCTCATTTCAAGGGAAACTACCGGTCAAGGCCAGTATATCGATGTTTCCATTATGGAGTGCATGGCTTCCATTCATCAATTCACCATAAACCGTTACGTCTATTCGGGTAAGATTCAAAACAGGATTGGTAATCGTTATATGTATTCCCATCCGACAACTATTTATCCCTGCAAGGACGGGTACGTCTCCATCTCTCCCAGCATGGATGAACAGGCTGAAAGAATGCTGTTGCTCATGGAGATGCCTCACCTGTTGGAAGACCCCAGGTTTGAAACTGGTTTTCACCGTCTGGCTCACGCTGAAGAGTTTGACGAACTGGTTAAGCCCTGGTTCCTCGAGAGGTCAAAAGAAGAGATCGTTAAACTTTGCCAGGAATGGCGGGTTCCAGCCGCTTACGTAAATAATGTGGCTGATTTACTCGATGACGAGCAGTATAAAGCCCGGCATTACTGGGTAATGCTGGACCACCCTGAAACAGGTATGCGGCCTTACGCCGGACCTCCGTTCAAGATGTCGGAAACGCCGACTGAATATGAAAGAGCTCCTCTTTTGGGTGAGCATAACGATGAGATTTATCTGGGAAGATTGGGTTTGAGCCGGGATGAACTGGAGAAGCTCCGGGAAAATGGAGTTGTTTAGAGGGTGGATATAAGGAGTTATTGCTTATGACTGGCGCTTTAAAGGGAATACGCATACTGGATCTTACGAGGGTGTGGTCTGGTCCTTTGGCCGGACGAATCCTGGCTGATCTGGGGGCTGAAGTGATACAGGTTTCTGGCAGAGTGACTGTGCCCAGGGCGGATTACCCGCCGGAAGTGGCAAAAATATTAGCGGTGTTTCCCGACAATGAGCCTGGTGAAAGACCTTGGAATCGAACGTCCGCCAATAACGATTTTCACCGGAACAAACTCGGCATAACTTTAGAATTAAATACCCCTGAGGGTGTGGAGCTTTTTAAGCGTTTTGTTAAGATCAGCGATGTAGTCTTAGAGAATTACAGCCCCAGGGTTATGCCCAATTTCGGGTTGGACTACCCTTCGTTAAGTCAGATTAATCCGGCCATAATATTATGTTCCATGCCAGGTTACGGCTCAACCGGCCCTTACCGGGACTGGGTTTCCTATGGCACAAATCTCGACCCTGCCTCGGGGCTGGCAAGTTTGATGGGCTACCCTGGCGAGGAAGCGCATATGTCGGGGAACGCTTACCCTGACCCAATAGCCGCTCTCCATGCGGCGGGCGCTATCCTGACGGCCTTGTTTCACCAGCGCCGGACAGGCAAAGGTCAGTTTATTGATCTTTCTCAAGCCGAATCCGCCACCAGTCTGATCGGTGAAGCCGTGCTCGGTTATACCTTGAACGGAAAAATCCCGCCTCGACTGGGTAATCGCCATCCTTCCCAGGCGCCTCACGGTTGTTATAAATGCGAGGGTGAAGACAAATGGGTTGCCATCGCTGTTTCGACCGATGAGGAGTGGGCGGCCCTGTGCCATGTCATGGAAAGCCCGGAGCTGATTGACGATCAAAGATTCGCGGATTCAGCGGGCCGGTGTGAAAATCAGGACGCGATAGATGAACGTATTGAGGCCTGGACCAGCCAGCGCCCTCATCATGAGGCCATGCGGCTGCTTCAGGAAGCGGGTGTGCCTGCCGGGGCCGTGCTTGACGCGGCCGAACTTTTTGCCAATGAGCATTTATCTGAGAGAGATTTTTTCTGGGAGATCGATCACCCGGAAGTTGGACTTCGGAAATATGTTGCCCTGCCGATGAAGTTTTCAAAAACGCCGGTACAGAAAACTGCCTGGGAGAGCATAACGAATATGTTTTCTCAGAAATCCTGGGGCTTTCCAAAGATGAGATCGCCGAGCTCGAACAAAAGGGCATTATCGGCGACCAGCCAATTGATTAGGGAGATTGCCTCCACCATCGCTGCCTTCGAGTTCAAAGAACGTTCACGCAATGGTCTATATTAATAAGGAAATATTAATGGCGATCGCTCTAAAGCAGTCCGTAACGGGTGGAATCGCCTTCACGCGAAGAAAAGACCTTGCCTTCCTTTTCCAGCTTTTCAAGGTGAGCCAGAACTGAGCGAGCCGCCCTGGGAAGAAGATCC
>JAFDLS010000352.1 GCA_019306365.1 Deltaproteobacteria bacterium | reverse complement strand
GCGCGGTACCAGAGGCAAAGGATTATCCACCGTAAAGTCATACAACGCCTCAGGGGGGCGCTGCACGCGGCCGATCTCCAGCACGTCGCGAAATCCGGCGGTCGTGATTAGTCCGGTAGGGGCGCCTTTGCGCTCGATTAACGCATTGGTACCGATCGTGGTGCCGTGGACGACACCGCTGATTCCAGGGTTAGCTAAGTCAGGCGAGTCGTCGGAGAGATGGGCTGATTTCAATAGTTCGTTGATGCCGTTAATGACACCGACAGCCAGATCCTGAGGCGTGGTGAGGGTTTTCGTGTAGTGGATATGGTCGCTTTTTTCTTCGAGGGCGACAACGTCCGTAAATGTTCCCCCCACGTCAATCCCAATGCGAATCATGTTCCTGGAAGACCTTATAAATGATTCAAATCGAAACAATATAGTTATTTATAAGGAAATTGTCAAGCGCAAGCTTTTTTTTATCCGTTGGGCAAATTTATCCCAGCGAAATACTTGCCGTCTTTTCGCCTACTTTCAGCATACCCGAAAATTCAACCAATATTTTTTTGCGTTACCCGCTTCGAATTACCATATTAAAGGCACGCTCCCGCAAGAGCTGGAATCGGGCATGCACAAGTCGGGACAATTGCTTTTTTAAATACTGCAATACTCTATCTAAAAAGACGTTTCATTGAGGATAAGCTGATGCCAATGACCGCAGATACCGACACGTTAGTTTTACCCAAGCGCATCCTGGTTATTGATGATGAGGAATCCATCCGCCTTCTACTCGATGAGTACTTAGAAATCATCGGTTTTGAAGTGCATTCCGTAGCATCAGGCCCAGAGGGATTAAAAGCACTTGCAAACGAGGAATTCGGACTAATCATCTGCGACGTTTCGATGCCGGGAATGGACGGATTTCAGGTTTTCGAAGAAGCCGTTAAAAGCAAGCCAGATCAGCAATTTCTGTTCATTACAGGCTATAACTACGCGGGGTCGCGCGAGAATCTAATTGAAAAATCACTGGGTCTCTTGCGCAAACCATTTCACCTTAACGATTTGCACGCGTTCATTTCGTCCATTTATCCAGATATCCAGAAAGCTTGATATCTAAAAAGCGGGGATCAGGGTAATAAAAAAGCGGCTTTAAACAGCCGCTTTTTTGGTAACATCATGATGTTGGTTAGAGTCAGGGTTCCATATTCCAAATAACCACTCTGCGGCCCCCCGGTTTCGAGGCGTGCGCAATAGTCCCCCGAAGGAATACCGGCAGTGTCCCCTCAATATCAATACGCCTGGACACCGACGTATTGGTAGCCATCCGCCTAAAGCAATAACGGCTTTAATACAATACGGATGGCAACGCGTGGGCCGCAGAGGGTTGACTAAAATGTTCCCGGTTAAATAGGCGCAGACAAACAAAAAAGGCACAGTCGAACTCACCGATATCAATGAATTCGATTGTGCCTTCGTCTTGTAAGCCTATCGCTTACCCGGCAAGGCAATCCACACCTGAATTGTGGACCTTTATCTCTATATTATTTGCTAAAGAGCATCCGCTCTATAATTCAGCCACGATCGTGGGCGATATTGGATTCGAACCAACGACCTCCTGCTTGTAAGGCAGGCGCTCTAAACCAGCTGAGCTAATCGCCCTTTCCATTCCGGGATCGCAGGAGAATGGCCAGCGGGATCAGAATGCAATACCCCACCACCAAAACCACCGGCGCCAGGTGCAACGACCAGAAGGAATCATGCGGCCCTTGCATCATAAAAATGTATCCCAGGAT
Organism: Deltaproteobacteria bacterium; assembly: GCA_019306365.1. Classification (GTDB taxonomy): domain Bacteria; phylum Desulfobacterota; class Desulfarculia; order Adiutricales; family JAFDHD01; genus JAFDHD01. Next base: position 826 of record JAFDLS010000352.1, on the reverse strand, counting down.
AATGACGATGACGCCAGCCAGAAAGATTCGATAATTCGTCGGTTCTCCGCCAGTTTTTACATTCTTTCTGGAATATAATAAACATTTTCTGAAAAGTCAAGAGAATTTTTCAACTAATCGGGTTTGAGAGACATTCGATTTTTTTCAATAAAAAATCGTATTCTCTGTCCACGCGCTGTTGCATATACTCGATATCCTCATCTCTCAGGTGTCTGAAGCGGCCCTGCAGACGGATGTATTCCTTGACGGGCACTCCTTTGGACTGATGGTTGAGGGTGTACTTCGTGCCGTTTTCCACTTCATACAGGGGGAAGACCTTCGATTCGACGGCCAAGCGGCTGATTTTTATGGAATCGCTCTCGAGTGCCCGATGCCCGGGCGGACAGGGGCTGAAGAGGTGCAGGGGCTGAAGAGGTGCAGCAGCCTCATGCCGGTCATATCCTTGGCTTTCTCGAATTTGCGTTTGAGGTCATCCGGGAAGGCTACCGTAGCCGTGGCGGCATAGGGAATACGATGGGCCGCCATAATTTCCACCAGATTCTTTTTAGGCTCTTCTTTGGGGTGCTCAGCCGGAGTCGTCGTCGTCCAGGCTCCGACGGGAGTGGCCGAGGAGCGCTGTATTCCGGTGTTCATGTAGGCTTCATTGTCGTAGCAGACGTAAATGATATTTTCGTTGCGCTCGGCGGCAGCGGAGAGGGCACCGAATCCGATGTCGAAAGTGCCGCCGTCACCTGCCCAGGCGACGACCGTGATGTCCTTCTGGTGAAGGACGTCGAGGCCGTGGCGCACGCCGGTGGCGGTGATGGCCGCGGTTTCGAAGGCGCAA
>JAFDLS010000351.1 GCA_019306365.1 Deltaproteobacteria bacterium | reverse complement strand
AAACCGTCTTTTTTTTTATTCTAAGATCATCGGTTAGAGTTCTATTGGTACAAACTACCTAAGAAGAAGGAGATTACTATGGACGGGTTCAAGATTTCCACCATCGCGGACGTTGAAGAAGTTGAAAAAGTTCCAATTGAACAAAGACTTGAATATTTCAACACTTACGATTTAATCAAACATGGAACGGCCATTAATCCCGATGCCCTGGCTATCAGTTTAATCCTCAATGGGGAGTCCTACGACAAGCCTGTTCAGGTTACTTACCGGGATTTTCTGGCCCAGGTGACGCGTGCCGCGAATCTCTTTCATGACCTTGGGATTGGACCACAAGATGTCATCTCATACCTGCTGCCCGCTGTTCCTCAAACCCATTATATTCTCTGGGGCGGTGAGGCTGCTGGCATCGTAAATCCCATAAATCCTTTACTGGAACCTTCCACAATCGTTGAAATATGCCAGGCGGCGGGGACAAAGGTGCTGGTGGCCCTGGGAGAGTTCCCGGGTTCTGACATCTGGGAGAAGGTTATTAAAATTCGCGAACAGCTGCCAAACCTCAAAGCCATTATTCGAGTCATGGGACCTAGTGATGAAAAAGACGGTATCTATGGGTTTGATGAGGTTCTCGCGCGCTATAATGGAGAGAAATTAGATTCAGGCCGCGTGATCGACCCTCAGGATATCGCTTCCATGTATCACACCGGCGGAACTACAGGAACCCCAAAACTTGCTCCGCACACTCATTTCAACGAGGCGGTCATGGCCTTTATGGCCCATTTCGCAATTGATCTTGTCCCAGGTGAAACTGCGCTCTGCGGCCTTCCGCTTTTCCATGTCAATGGAACCACCGTAACCGGTTCGGCTCTTTTTTCTCTCGGCGCTCATGTGGTTCTTCTTTCACCGACCGGCTATCGGGACGTTTCGATCTTTTAATAAGATTGTTGAGCACTTCCGGGCGGTGACTTTTTCATCCGTCCCGACGGTTCTTGCCGCCCTGCTGGACATCCCCAAGGGAGACGCGGACATCTCGTCGCTTCGTTATGCCGTTTGCGGGGCCGCTCCTCTCTCGGTGGAACTTTTTAAGCGTTTTGAAGCCCATAGCGGCATGAAAATCATAGAAGGGTACGGCCTCACCGAAGGAACCTGTGCCTCTGCGCTTAATCCGCAGTTTGGAGAACGGAAAATTGGATCTATCGGCCTTCGTCTGCCTTACAACGATCTGCGCTTAATCCGCAGTTTGGAGAACGGAAAATTGGATCTATCGGCCTTCGTCTGCCTTACAACGAAATGAAAATATTTATTCTTGACGAGGAGGGCCGTTATATTCGTGAAGCTGAAACCGATGAGATCGGTTCTGTTTGCATCAAGGGACCGAATGTGTTTCAAGGCTACTTGGACGAGGATCATAATAAAAACATATGGCCATCATAATAAAAACATATGGCCAAAAGAGGGATGGTTCAACACCGGTGATCTCGGGAGGCAGGATTCGGACCAGTATTTCTGGCTTACCGGCCGTCAAAAAGAACTGATTATTCGGGGGGGGCATAATATTGACCCTGCCTCCATAGAGGAACCGCTGTATCGTTTGAAGGGCGTGCAGGTTGCCGCCGCCATTGGAAGGCCGGATCCATACGCCGGCGAGATTCCAATCGCATATGTGCAGCTTCAGGATGGTGCTGACCTTACCTCGGAGGGAATTCTTGAACACCTGAAAAGCGAGATTGGCGAGCGGGCCGCTGTACCAAAAGATGTTTATATCATCGATGAAATACCTCTAACGCCGGTTGGAAAGATATTCAAGCCCTCTCTTAGGTGGGATGCCATCCAAAGGGTGTATGAGGCTGAGTTGCTGAACCTGGGTGATCTTGCAAAGTCCGTGGAGGTTTCGGTCGGAGAAGATAAAATTCACGGGTCGCTGGCGGTAATTACCGTGCAAGCGGCCCCGGAGGTTTCAGCGCAAACGATTGAGGACAAAGTGCAGGAGCTTCTGGCTCAATACACGATCAGGTATCGCCTTGAAATAGTTTAGTTTGGAAATCTAGGGGCGGTTTTAAACAAAGCCGCCCAAGTTTAACAAATGAATTAGAGGAGCTTTATCGATGGATCAGACGGTTAAAAAAGCCTTCCACCGGGCAGTGAAGAAGGAACCTTTCCCAAAGGCTTTGAATATGGAGTTGGTGGAACTTGATGATGGATACTCAGCGGTGGAGATGGTTTTTGACCCGGGATCCATGGGCAACATTTTCAACATGGCGCACGGCGGGGCGATTTTCGCCTTGATTGATGAGGCTTTTGAAACCGCCTCAAATTCACATGGCACCGTGGCGGTGGCCCTTAACGTAAATATCACCTATATTGCCAGCCCTCAGCCGGGTTCAAGGCTGCGTGCTGAGGCTCGTGAGGTAAGTCTGACCCGGCGGACAGCCACTTATGACATCAAGGTTGAGGACGAAAAAGGAAAGCTCATGGCGACCTGCCAAGCCCTGTGTTACCGCAAAAGAGATAAAGTTCCTTTTCTTTAAATCAGTCGCTAGTTCTATGAGACTTTAACCTTTTTTGCTTTGGGGGCCGGCTTTTCCTCGACGTCCAGCGCAGACAGTCCGGCTTCGATCAATGATTTCATCGCCAGGAGCATTTCGCGTCTGGCGTTTTTAAGATGCTGCAGAGTGTCGGAATCTTTTGTCTGTGAGATGAAGTGACAGAAAGGACATTCGTATTTTTCTTCATTTTTTTTGGGCATCTTTTTCTCCTTCAAAAACCAATTTCAAAGACTGCCCCTTGAGTTCGGCTTTGATTAATTCATGATTAGCCAGAGCCCGGGGCAGGATCAGATTACGCTTGAAATTCTTAAATTTGATGGTCAGTTCGTCTCCTTTAATCCAGGTCTCCATTTCATCCCGCTCGGCAAAGGGCAGGGGTATTTCCATGATACAGTCCCCGTTCACGGGTCTGATACTGACCGGCTTGCCTTGGTAAAAAAGTCCTGCCGGATTTTTTTCCTGATAGATTTTCCTGGCAAATTTTGCCAGCAGCTTGGAGCCAATAATCTCCTGATCCCACAGAGGCGAACACAGGATGGGCAGAGGTTCAAAAGCGTTTTTAATCAATTTCATGTGCCTGGCCTGTATTTCCCGCCACTTGTCATAAAAAGGGTCCTTGATTTCATCAGGCAGAACCCGGTTGACAATAACAGCGTCAAGACCAAAGTCGAAGAGATTCATGACGGTATAAGCCCGCTGAGCCTCCTTGATGACCATTTTTTCAGGATTGACAACCATGCGAATACTGGTTCGCGACCGATCGGTCAGTAATTC
>JAFDLS010000350.1 GCA_019306365.1 Deltaproteobacteria bacterium | reverse complement strand
CCAGAACTCCACAGGATCTGAAGGGAATTTTAGAACCTCAACTCTGGAAATTGTACGATCTAATCTGGCGCCGTTTTGTGGCCTCACAGATGGCTGATACGGTTTCCGAAGTGACGGTCGTTGAGGTGGAAGGCGGGGATACCCTCTTTCGGGCGCGCGGTGTGGAGCGGCTCTTTGACGGATTCCAAAAAGTGTATCCGCTTGAGTCTGAAAACAACAATCATCTCCCACCTCTTCCAGAGAGTTTTAAAGCGGGATTTCCGCACCGAGGCTACCCTCGTCAAGACGCTTGACGAGCTGGGTATCGGCCGGCCTAGCACCTATGCCTCAATTATTGGGACCTTATTTGACCGCAGCTACGTAAAACAAGAGAGGCGGAAACTCCTCCCAACCCAGTTGGGCGAAACCGTGAATACCATCCTGGTGGAGCTGTTTCCCGACATTTTCGAGGTGAGCTTTACCGCCCGAATGGAGGAGAAACTCGATCAGGTCGAAGATGGTATGCCCTGGGTCAAGGTGGTGGAGGAATTCTACGAACCCTTTTCGCATTCCTTAGAGGATGCCGAAAGCCGGCGCGGCGACATTTCACTGAGGAATTATGCGAGAAGTGCGGTCGGCCTATGGTCATCAAGTGGAGCCGCCGGGGCAGGTTCCTGGCTTGTAGCGGCTTTCCCGAATGCAAAAACGCCAAACCCTTAGAGGCACCGGAGAATTCCGGGAAAAAATGTCCAAAGTGCGGTGGAGATCTACTCGTAAAAAGCGGCCGTTACGGACGATTCCTGGGTTGTTCCAATTACCCCAAATGCAAGCATCTCGAACCCATAAGTACGGGGGTTAAATGTCCCCAGGATGGCTGCGATGGTGAACTGATCGACTACCCGGACTGCAAATTCCGCCTGACCCGCCGCCCGGAACCGATCCCCTGCGATCAGTGTGGTTATCCGCTCCTGGTGCATTCCACCAAAGCTGAGGATGACGATTATTTGACCTGTCCCAATTGCAAAGCGACGATCAAGCCGGAACCGCAATCAGCGGCAACTGTTGATTCGAATGAGTGACATGGAACAACAGGTTGAAAACTTTATCGCTTATCTTGAAAATGAAATCTCGGCATCTCCGAATACCATCGAGGCTTATCGTTTAGATTTAAGGCAATTTGCTACGTTTCTGGAAAACAGCGGTCGTGAAGGAGTCTTCAGTCCTACATCCATCCGTGATTTTGGGGCGCATCTGTTGCGGCGAGGGCTTTCGCGAAATACCGTGGAGCGGAAGTTATCATCGCTGCGCAGTTTCGGCAAGTTCCTGAGTCGCAGCGGCGAAATCAGCATCGAAATTCCCATGCGAATTTTACTTCCTCGCAAAGGGAAACAGCTCCCGCGTTCTCTGGATCAAAAAATGCTGGGCGAACTTATTGATTCGTTACCGGTGGATAATGAATTGCGGCTTCGTTCTCGTCTGATCATCGAAATGTTGTACGGATGCGGGCTCAGGATTAGCGAACTTTCCGGATTGCGGCTGGAAGATTTTGACGCCGGTCGCGAGGTAATTTTCATCAGGGGTAAAGGCGGCAAGGAACGCCTGATCCCGATTGGCAAGACCGCACAAAGTTACCTGAAAGATTATCTCAAACTGCGGGGCAACACAGCAGCAAAGCGGGGCAAAGGCGTCACCACTAATCGTTTGATTGTAAATGCCAACGGCGCTCCTCTCTCCGTGAGAGGCCTCCAGCGCGCTATTGCCCAAATCCTCCAAAAACTACCCGACGCGCCCGGTCATAATCCCCACCTACTGCGCCATAGTTTCGCCACCCACCTTCTGGAAAATGGTGCGGATTTGCGTGCTATTCAGGAGCTGCTGGGTCATTCATCGATTTCAACAACCCAAAAATATACCCATATCTGTCGTACTAAATTAAAGGAGGTCTATCAGCAAGCACATCCAAGAGCAGAAAAAAATTGATGTTCAGGGCCTACGGTAAAGACCTTTAACTTCGAAAGGAGCGATCATGCGTGTCAACGTCTCTGCCAGACATTTTAAGGCTAGCGATAAGTTGCAAGAATTCGCCACCAATGAAGTCAAGAGATTGCGTAAATTCTTCGATAACATCACGGATGGCGAAGTTATATTGGATTGGCAGAAGAGCAACAAGACATCTGAAATTATCCTGAATGTCAACGGGACGAAGCTGACCGCGACTGAAGCAAGCGATGATTTCTACAAGTCGATACCAAAAACGGTGGATAAACTGGAGAGTCAATTACGTAGACACAAAGGAAAACTGTTCAAACGATGAGAGCTAAACTCCACTTATGACGTACTGGGCGGGTGAAGTAAAAACCCTTCACCCGCCCTTTCACCTTATTAGGATAGGGAGAGGGACATGGAGACGTTAGACGTTGGCCTCTTTTTCAAAGAGAATGAAAAGCGCCTGGATCTGGTGTTGGTCACCACCCGGGAAGGGTTACGCCGGAAAATTACGCAGAAAAATCTCCATAGGCCTGGTTTAGCGCTGGCCGGTTTTCTGGAGCTTTTCACTTTTGACCGCGTTCAAATCCTGGGCAACACCGAAATGTCCTACCTGCGGAACCTCGATGATAAAGAGAAACGAGCAAAGTTCAAGAAGGTTTTTGAGCACGACATTCCTTGCTTAATCGTGACCGATTCCAACCCGGTTCCCAAGGAGATGATCGAAGAGGCCAACCGTAAAAAACTCGCCGTCTTCAAGACGACTTATTCGACGACAGAACTGGTCCACCTTTTAAGCGATTACCTG
>JAFDLS010000097.1 GCA_019306365.1 Deltaproteobacteria bacterium | reverse complement strand
CTATTCTCAAGTGACGCCTTTGGCCAGCACTACGCCGGATTGGAGAGGTTTGATGACCAGGTTGGCGATGCAATCATGCCTCATGCCAGAACATACTATGCCAATATCCTGCTCCCCTATTCAGCTCTCGTGACCAAGCTGGTGGAAAAGGTTACGGAAATGAACCTGGCCCTGGACATTATTTGTCCTGACCACGGGATAATCTGGCGCAAGGATCCTGCCAGGATAATCAACGCCTATGTTGAGTGGGCGGCTCAGAAACCAAAAAAGAAGGCCATTGTCGTTTATGACACCATGTGGCACAGCACCGAAAAAATGGCTGAAGCGATCGTGGATGGCCTGGGTGAGGAGGGGGTGGACGCCAAACCCATACGACTGCGGACCTGCCATCGCAGTGATGTCATCACCGAACTGCTGGACGCCGGGGCCGTTCTCGTCGGTTCCCCTACGCTGAATAATGGACTTTTCCCAACTGTGAGCGACTTCTTGACTTACATGAAAGGGCTAAAACCGAAGAATAAAATCGCGGCGGCCTTTGGTTCTTATGGCTGGAGCGGGGAGTCAGTCAAGCTCATCACCAAGGAATTGGAAGCCATGAAATTTGAGGTTATAGACCCAGGTCTTTCCATTCAATGGGTTCCGGATGCCGAAGCCGTGGCTTCATGCTTCCAGCTGGGCCGTAAAGTCGGCCAGGCCCTGTCCAGGTAGGCAACAAATTTAGCGAACAAACCAGCTCACAGGGCCCCGCATTCTGATTCAACTGATTATTTCTTAAATATCAAGAGTTTAAAAAGCGTAATAAACTTTATTAAACGCTTCAATCGTCAATAACTTTTATTTAATTGACATAAATCGGATACCTCATTTTAACAAATACCACCTTGGCCTCCAGTCGTTTTAATCTGGCAGGAGAAGATCCCGGCCATCAAAACGGATCACATCCAGCTGCTCGACGGTCAGAGAGCCAAGAATATTGTGGAGAAGGGTCAGGTTAAAAATCACGATCTTCTCGTGCGGTTCAAGGAGGTTGAGATCCTCAGATAACCGCATGGTTTTGATATTAAAAATGGAGACCATACTTTCTGCGAACTTGAGAATACGGCCAACGCCTGAACTCTTGTTCCCAAAGGGTTCATCGGCGTCCGGTAAGATATTAAACCCTCTTGAACCTAAGTGCTCCCGGAGAAAAGCGAAATGGATGTTCCAGAGGTTATCCCCGGGCCGAACCACGTAGATCCCGTAGTAGCTGTCAGCGCTTTTCGCCGGCGTTGTTGCCCGAGACATTGAGTCTTCCTTTGTGGCAGAAGGTTCCGAACTGGGAAGGGAATCGGGCTGTGAAGGCCGGTTTAGCGCTTTTCGAAGGGGGGAAACAACTGAGTTGCTTTTAAGGGAAATGTCTTCCTCAGCGATTTTAGGCCTTTTTAGGAAGGATTCAATGGATGGGGCCGTTCCGTTCTTCTGAGCCTCGATTTCACCCAGAATCTGATTAAGTGGTATAACCTCCTTGCCAACCCGGATAGTCTCCCCGGCCTTGACGACCATATCCACGCTTTTATCCAACCCGAATTTCTTTTTACGCTCTTGAATCAGTTTCTGAAGTTCCTCATCCGACTTCTCCTTGATCTTGCCATAATCAATAACCCGAGACGGTTTGGGTTTAATAGTCTGATCTTGAATAATATTTTTCGCTGGAACCTTTTGCTCGCTCCATGGCCAGCTGTACCATTTAAAAACTTGGTTGAGCAGGAGAAATAAAACGATTACTCCGGCAATCACCAGGGCAATCCACGGCCATTTACGGCGTTCCCATGAAGGGCGTTCCAGGTCGGTAGTCGGTTTATCCATGGCAAATTTCTCTTTTTCGCTGGTTAAGGGTGGTTATACGGGCTCGAGGTGTTTGAGGCCGGCGCCACCCAGTTTACGCCCGCCTGTTTACTATTTTATATATAATGGGCTGTACATAACAATAAAAAATTGTCACCGAAATTATATCAGGTTCGAACCGGGTTTTGGCAAAGGCTGAAAAAATTAATAAATCAATTGCTACCGAGGGGCAGCCTGAATTCAACGGTTGTACCCTGCCCTTTCTCGGCTGTGACCGTGATCGCGCCCTCGTGATCCTCGATAATCTTTCTAGCCATGGCCAGCCCAAGGCCAAAAGCGCCTTCTTTGGTTGAAAAAAAAGGATTGAAGATGTTGTTTAGATTTTCCTTCTTAATGCCGAACCCCTGATCCGTGCAGCGCAAAGCGATGTGTTCCCAGCCTATTTCGGTGAAAATAGTAATTTCACCACCTTCTGGCATCGACTCAATAGCGTTTTTAAAGATATTCAAACAGGCCTGTTTGATCATGTAAGGGTCAAGAAGAACCGGTGGGATATCCGGATCCTGTTTAAGATTTACCTTAATACCCGCGTTTTCCCAGTCCTGGCGAAGCATTTCAACTGAATCGCGAATTATCTGGTTGAACTCGGTCAGTTCAGCATTAATTTCCAGCGGCCTGGTTAGGTCCCAGATGTTTCTAAGCACCGCCTCCAAACGCCGGGCTTCCTCAACTATGACTTGAACCCGGCCCAGACAATCGTCATTTTTCAGGCAGTCCATGGCGATCAAACTCTGTGCGAATCCCCCAAGAGACATGAGTGGATTGCGTATTTCGTGGGCAAAATAGGTGGCCATTTCCTCCACCGCGGACAGCTTTTGAGCGTGTGTTTCCTTGCGTAGTTGACTATTTTTTGCTTCTCTAAGCCCAAACAAGTTCCACATCACTTTTGCGGCGCGGTGATCCACAAGGGAAACGTGCGGGGGGATTTCTTTCCGAAGCTCTTCGTAAACCTCCTTTTGGCCGGTTAGTTCCAGAACAATCTCCAGATCTTCCATCTGGATCATTTCATGGTAATCATCAAAGGTCGGAATTCCCTTTTGTTTAGAGTATTCCAATCCAGGGGCTCCCGGATTAACATCAGCGACAGCCACGACCTCCAAAACAAATCCGTCGTCATTGTTCCGAAGGGTTTCAAGGACTTTGAGTAATTGCTTCAGCGCCCTTCCGCCGCCAACGACGGCAACCTTGCTCCGGTAATCGCTGTTTCCCAAACCTTCCGGCCTCCCGTTGTCACCTCTTGTCTTGCGGCTGCAGAAAACAAGGTAAAATCAGGGTAAATCCGTAAATTGAAGAACTAAAACAATGAAATTGTGCTTATTAGCCTTGACGAAAGACATATGGAAATATATTATTTTTAAAGAAAGTGTATTATACTTTATCCGGTAGCGTCAACACCTTAATCCTGACGAGTGAAGATTATGATTGCCGAGGAAATAAACCCTGAGGGCATTAACTCAGCAGAAGTCATCGTTTGCATTCCTTCATATAATGAGGCAGAAAACATTAGTTTTCCAGTCCTTAAGGCTAATGAAGGATTAACCCAGTATTTCAGCCAAAAAGAATCGGTTATCATCAACTGCGATAATCATTCAACCGATGGCACCAAAGAAATCTTTCTCAACACCCAGACCGAGGTGCCCAAGATTTATATTAGCACACCGGAGGGTGTTAAAGGAAAAGGTAACAATTTTAAAAATCTTTTTCAAAAGGCGATCGAGTTAAAGGCTGAAGCTATAGTTGTGGTTGATGCTGACTTGAAAAGTATTACCCCCCTGTGGATCAAACGTCTGGGCGAACCGTTAACTAAAGATTTTGAATATGTGGCCCCCCTGTATGTCCGGCATAAGTATGATGGCACAATTACCAACTCCATCGCTTATCCCCTGACAAGGTCGCTGTATGGACGTCGGGTTCGACAGCCTATTGGAGGGGATTTTGGATTTTCAGGTAAGTTAGCGGAAACCTATGCATCGTCAGATAAGTGGAATGAGGCGGTTTCGCAGTTTGGGATAGATATCTGGATGACTACCCTGGCCATGAATAAGGGCGTCCCCACCTGTCAGACTTTCATGGGTCGCCCCAAGGTTCATAAACCCAAAGATCCCAGCAGTGACCTGGGCCCTATGTTCCGTCAGGTGGTTGGCACCATTTTCGAAATAATGATTACCACCTCCAATTTCTGGAAAGCTGTGAGATGGAGTAAACCAACCTCTATTTTTGGCTTTGGCCTTGGAGAGGTGGAGTTGCCGCCGTCGGTTGACGTCAACAGACAGAAGCTTTATGAACAATTTACCGACGGGTTTGAAGTTAACCTGGATATATGGCAAGAAGCCTTTTCTGAGGAAGTTTTTAACAAACTCGAAGAAATTCGCAGTCTAAACCAAGATAAATTCGACTTCCCAACCCAGATGTGGGTTAAAATTCTATATCACATGGCTATCGCTTATAAGAACAAGGCTGGGGGCGACCTTGACGTTCTTCTCGAATCGATCATTCCGCTTTATTATGGGAAGACACTATCTTTTGTGAAAAAGACGGAAAGAATGTCCATTCAGGAAGCCGAGGAGTTTATTGAAAACGAAGCTATGGTTTTTGAGGAAACTAAACCCTATCTTGTTGAGAATTGGCCTGATTAGGCTCAATCAACGGAGGTTCCAATATGCCGAAGAAAGTGCTTATTGTTGACGACGAGGAGCATATCCGTTTTCTTTATTCCGAAGAACTAAGTGATGAAGGCTATGAAGTCATTACGGCTGATAGCGGATATGAACTTTTAGAAAAAATCGAAGAGGAAAAACCGGATCTGGTAGTTCTTGACATCAAAATGATCGAATACAATGGATTAGATATTCTCCAGGATATAAGGAACAAGTATTACAGCTTGCCTGTGATTCTTTGTACGGCTTACGACACCTTTAAGGAGGACATGAAATCCATTGCCGCAGACCATTATGTCATCAAATCATTTGACCTCACAGAACTAAAAAGCAAAATAGCCAACGCTCTTGAGGCCCATATCCCTGAAAACTGACTCCGTTCAGATTATCCAACACTTAATCAATTCAAAGTTTTAAGCTATGACTTTAGCTCCAATCATGGAATTTGCTGATTTTTTATTTGGTTGAATGAATCATGATTTCAATGCGCCGCGAGATTGAAGAACGGGAACGGACCTTTTTGGCCCCCTATGCGACCCTGGCGGCTGAAACCCAGGGACGGCTCGCAGATGAACCGGAATGTGAACTCAGGACGGCATTCCAGCGGGATAGAGACCGGATTACTCACAGCAAGGCCTTTCGGCGGCTCAAACATAAAACCCAGGTCTTTCTGGCTCCGACCGGCGATCATTATCGCACCAGGCTTACCCATACCCTGGAAGTCGCGCAGATCGCCCGAACGATCAGCCGGGCCCTGAGGTTGAACGAGGATCTAACCGAAGCCATCAGCCTGGGGCATGACCTCGGCCACACACCCTTTGGTCACGCCGGTGAGGAGGTTCTCAACGAAATCTTTCCAGGAGGGTTTTCACACCATGAGCAGGGCCTTCGCGTAATAGATCGCCTCGAAAAAAATGGGAAAGGGCTTAACCTTACCAATGAGGTTCGCAACGGTATTATCAAACACTCCAAGGGCAAGAACTCCATAATTTCGTCGAACCCGGATAAAATGGCCTACACCGTTGAAGGCTGTATCGTAAGAATCGCTGATATTATAGCCTATATCGCCCACGATGTTGATGACGCGTTAAGAGGCGGTGTGATCGAGGAAAGAGATATTCCTTCCGACTGCGCGCAGGTCCTCGGCAACAGAACCTCGGCACGTATAAACACAATGGTCCTAAATTTAGTCAGGAACACGCAAATCAAGGGTAAAGAAATTCTTCTGGGATTTTCTCCTGAAATCGAAGCGGCCATGAATAGATTAAGGGATTTCCTGTATGATTATGTCTATGATGTACACCGGGTGCACAAAGACTTCATCCGTAGCACTAAAGTGGTCCGGGAGCTTTATGAGATCTTCATGCTGGAAAAAGACCTTTTCACTGAGGAGGTCGGTCCGTGGCCGGAAGATGAGGCGCTGAGGGCTCGGGATGTATGCGATTTCATTGCCGGTATGACCGACCGTTACGCCCTGGACCTTTATCAGCGAATTTTTCTCCCCAAACCGTGGGCAGTCTTTTAAACCTGAATGCGCGTTGGTTTTCATATCCCCATTAGAGGTGGTTTTGTTCAAGCCGTTGATAGAGCGGTTCGGACAGGAACCGCTCGATCCCCAGGAGGTGATCGATTTTCGAAAAGCTCGAAAGGAAGCTAAACTTACTCCTTTGGCCGTTCACCTGCCTTATCTGCCCAACCTGGCCACTAATTCGCCAGAGCTTCGCGAAAAATCCGTTCGGCTGTTATCTGAAGAATTGACCAGAGCGGAGCGTCTTGGGGCGGATTTTCTAGTCGCCCACCCCGGTCATGTTCCCAAAGGAGAGTCCAGGGAGTCGGCCATAATGCGGGTAGCTCAAAGCGTGGTTGAAGTATTGTCTGCACAGGCCAATGACCTGAATGTAACCCTTCTTTTAGAGAATACCAGCGGCCAGCAGGCTGAACTGGGGGCCTCTCTGTCAGAACTGGCCCAGAACATCGCATGGTCTTCGCGTTGGTGTCTGCCTGGATACCGCCCATGCCTGGGGCGCGGGATATGATCTGGCCCGACCTCGGGGACAGGAGGAGATGCTGGCCGAATTTGATCGTGTCCTGGGTATGGAAAACCTGTCCCTGATTCATTTTAATGACTCCCTTGCCGCTTTGGGTTCCCGCCGCGACAGGCACAGCGCTATCGGTCAAGGGCAGATCGGCGCACGCGGCCTAGCCCGGCTGGTGCGCCACTCGGCCCTGGAGCATCTGGCCGGCCTGATGGAAACCCCGCGTGAAACAGAAGAAAATGACCTTGCCAACATGGCTCGTGTCAAAAGGTGGCGCAGGAATCGGAAACCACGAGATAGAGTGTCTAAGAGTAAATCATAGAACCAGAAACTGAGCCATTTGCGTCAAAACCTCCTGAAACCGAGCCGTGAATTCAAATCATTAACGCTCCTTTTCCTGGAGCGGTTTAAGGATGATTATCATAAAATGTTAAATCGCTTCCTTTAGCGCTTTGTTTCGTCGCACTTATGATTGATTTCAGGTTTTATTATACAGATTGAAATCTCCAATCAGGCAAAAAACATTTGGTATCCTTGGAATCTAAAAGTCAGCTTAGGTCTTTCTGTGAGAATCCTTAATGAGCTCTAAAAAAGCCCAATTCCCCCTTGTCCCTTGTTTTTCACAAAATTTTGTATATACTTCCCGAAAGAAGATTCCCCGTGAAAGGTGTTATGACCTGTTATGTCCTCTAAAATTCATTTGCAAGATTGTTTTAAAACTTACACCCTTGATCAGGACAAGGCTTTTTCTCCTGAGGAGACCGTGCTTCGGGTTAAGGATAAGCTAGCCAAAGCCAATATTAACATCCTGGAAAATACAAAACGTATTGATAACGGGCGGCTGGATATCCCGGTATACCTTAGCATTCTGGGACCGGACGCACTCCAGGTTATGCCGACTAAAAAGCAGATGGGCAAAGGCGCGACTCCGGCCCAGGCTGAGGCTTCAGCCGTCATGGAATTGATTGAACGCTATAGTTTTTTTCATTTCGTCCACCATGAGCCGTTTATCTCTGGCACTTATGATGAGCTTAAGGATCAGGCCATGCCCTTTGAACACCTGGCCGCGTCGGTGCATCATGATCCCAACGATTTGGATCGCGCCCGGCAGGCTGTGTCAGGGTTAAAACTATCCTGGACACCGGCTTACAACCTAACGCAGGGACAAGAGTACCTGGTTCCATTCAACTGGTTTTATGAAATCAATGAATTCAATGGTCCGGCCGCCGGGAACAGCATGGAGGAGACCTTGGCGCAGGGCATGTGCGAGCTTGTGGAGCGGCATGTTTCAGCCTTGATCTGTCGCAACAAGACGATTCTTCCTTTTATTGACACGGCTTCTTTAGAAAGCCCAGTGGCCAAAGAACTTGTTCAAAAATTCGAAAGGCAGGGGATCAAAATTTATATCAAGGATTTTACTCTGGATATGGGCGTGCCGTCGGTTGGGGCGCTGGCCTATGATCCGGCAACCTTTCCCCTGCTTTCAGAAATTGTTTATACGGCTGGAACCGCCTCTGACCCGGAAAAGGCCTTCATCCGAACATTGACCGAAGTAGCTCAACTGGCTGGCGATTTCAATTCGGCTTCCACCTTTGTGGCCAGCGGTCTGCCCAAGTACACTGATCTCTCCCAGGCTGAATATTTAACCGACGCCGGGCCTTCCGTCCCCATCAGCTCCCTGCCTAATATCAATCATAATAATATCAAGGTCGAGGTGGAGCGCATTGTGGCCGCCCTGGCAAAACGGGGTTTGGAAGTTTATGTAATTAACACCACCCATCCCGATCTGGATATCCCGGCCGTTTATACTATCGTCCCGGGCGCTCACTTCCGTGAACGGGCTCGGGCTTCCAGCGTTCCCTTCTTCGCCGCCAAGATCATTTCTTTTGAGAATAATCTTCACCATGTAACTTCAGAACTGGATCGAATCCGTAAGCTTTATCCGGAGAGCTATTTTGTGGAATTCTTTCAAGGAGAAGCCCTGCTTAGCCAGGGGCGTCCTGAGGAAGCCATTGATTATTTAAAAAAGGCTCTCGCGCTGGAACCGCTCGATCAGGATTTGTCCGGCATATTGACTTATATCGGCCTGGCTTACAAGGAGATGGAGGATTTTAAGCTGGCCATCAGCTATCTGGAACGTTCGGCCGCCTTGGATGATGAACGGCAGGACACCTTTAATTTGCTGGGATTTTGTTTTTTCAAAATAAAACAGCACGAAAAATCCATTAAGGCTTTCAAGAAGGTTCTTGAGATAGACCCAGGCTCTGGCATTGATCACGCCAACATCGGTTCGAATTATAGGGAACTTGGAAAGACCAGCAAGGCCGTCGAGTATTACAAAACAGCTCTCAAATTGGACCCCACCCTGGACTGGGTGCGCGAAAACCTGGCCAAACTCACATAACATTTAATCTTTTTTCCGATACTTATACGATCATTACTTTGTTTTGAATTAGTGGGTAGAAAGTGATTGCCAAAAATATTTTTCTGGGCGAATACCATCCCGCATAGGATTCAAGGCAGGCGCCAATGAAAGTATTTTGATCCCGCGTTGGCTTGGTGCTTAAAATCTGTTTTCAAATTGTTTTTGTTTTGTTAAACTAAGTGGACCATAATAATACATGAATTATGTCATTTCAGTTATATTGCAAATGTATAGACCGGACCTGATAGCTGAAACATCTTTTTAATATCTGGAAGCGCGGCTCAACCGGATAGACTGGTTCAATAAGACTCAGCGTATTAAAAGATTCGAAGTCAGTAAACCCCTGGTAAGGATTTGTTATGCCTGTTAAAATCAAACTCCACGCTGTAAAAGGCAAGCTTCAGGGAAAGGTCTATGCCTTTGATGAGCGAGCTACCTGTATCATTGGCCGCGGAAAGGACTGCAATCCCAAGCTTCCTGATGACGAAGACCATCAATTTGTTTCACGTCATCATTGCCTCCTGGATATCAACCCCCCGGACATTCGTGTACGTGACCTTGGAAGCCTGAATGGCACCTTTGTCAACGGAAACAAAATTGGGCAGCGCAAGGAAGATCAATCACCCGAAGATGTAGATAAAAACGCCTTTCCCGAACATGACCTCAAAGACGGTGATGAGATAGAGCTGGGAAACACCGTTTTAAGGGTTGAAATTGAACCCGTGGCTGTCTGTTTGAACTGCGGAAAGGATATCCCTGAAGATAAAAAAGACAGTCTGCGTCTGGATGAGGGAACTTACAGGTGTGAATCCTGTCGTCAGAAACCAGGCAAGGCTGAGCCAGGCAAGCCGGTGGCTGAAGTCAAGTCTGTGGTTTGTGCCTTGTGCGGTCAGGATGTATCCAAGGAAATAGGTGAGAACCGCAAGGGGGTTTACATTTGCGCTTCCTGCAAGTCCAAACCTCATGAAATTATAAAAATGCTGGTCACGAAAGCCGACGAGGGTGTGGATGCACTCCAGGCTCTCCATGGATATTCGATTATTAAACAGATTGGTAGAGGCACCTCCAGTATTGCTTATCTGGCCAAGCATAAGAAAAACGGCCAGGAAGTGGCTTTGAAGATGATGCTGCCTGAGGTCGCGGTGGATGACGTCTCCAGGCAGAGGTTTTTACGTGAGGTGGAAATCACAAAGGCCCTCAAGCACTCCAATGTAGTTCAATTAAGGGACTCCGGAGATTATGCCGGTATCTTCTTCTTTACCCTGGAATACTGTAATCTGGGCAGCATAGACAAATTAAGGGATGAAAAAGGCGGGAAATTACCTCTCGAGGAAGCCTTGGAGATAATCCTGCAGACCCTTGACGGTCTGGAATATATACACACCGTTGAAATTCCCAATATCAAGCTCTCAAACGGTCGCACCGAATCTGTAAAGGGCCTGGTTCATCGGGACTTAAAACCGGCAAACCTGCTGCTTGCGGGTTCCGAAGAAAAACGGTTGGTAAAAATCGCTGACGTCGGTGTAGGCAAGGCCTTCGATACCGCCGGTTTGAGCGGACAGACCCGAACCGGAACAGTTGGGGGTACACCGGTGTATATGCCAAGACAGCAGGTTATTAACTTCAAGTACGCCAAACCGGACGTCGACGTTTGGGCTATCGCTGCAACTCTTTACAATCTTCTGACCGGCACATTCGCGCGTGACTTCAAGAAGGATGAGGACCCATGGCGAATCGTACTGCAATCCCAGCCTGTACCGATCCGCAAGCGGAATCCTTCACTCCCCGAAAAGGTGGCTGAAGTGATCGACCTGGCCCTGGTGGACCAGCCTACTATCACCTTCAAGTCCGCCATTGAATTCAAACGAACACTGGAGGGTGTGATCTAAACCGGATGAATTTAGGGAAGATATAAAAGCCTGATCGCGTTTGGAATTCTTAAGATTTATCAATGGAAGCCTCAGGGAGACCCGGACCAACCGAAATTTGAGAAACGTCCTGTTTTTCAGAGTGAGCCTTACGCAAGAATAGGCGGGTTCAAATTCAATATTTCATTTTTGTAATTTTGGCTAATCCTTTTCTTAAAGTATAAGACAGGCAAAAAATTTGAAAGGAATCCGCATTGTCAATTGCCACGACCTGCCATAACTGTGACACTGTCTACAATAATGTATCTTCGGACTTGGCCGGTAAACTGGTAAAATGCCCGAAATGCGGAAACACGTTTCGCGTTAAGGCTCAATCAACCGAAATAAAAGGTTTTTTTGATACGATTTGCCCGCACTGTCAGGCCAGATACCGCAACCTAAAACCCGAACATGCCGGGAAAACCGCCAGGTGCGAGAAATGCGGGCAAAGGTTCCGGGTTGAACTATTATCTCAAGACGATACCGGTAAACGCCCTCCCGAGTCCGAAAAACCTCAACCAGAGCCCGCTTTGACCATGGCCTCCGTTGTTCAGGAACCGTCAGAATCTGATAGTGACGAGCAGGACGGCAGGCCTCAGGAAAACCCTCCTGATAATGACACCGCTGTCAAGCTGGGCATCGAATGGACTCCCGGTGAAGTCCTTATGGGCCTGTATGAGGTTGCCGGTGTTTTGGGCGAAGGCGGAATGGGAAAGGTATATATGGTCCACCACCGAGGCTGGGACATGGATTTGGCCATGAAAGTGCCCAAGACAGAGGTTATTAACGCGGCCGGGGGCGTGAACAGCTTTGAACGTGAGGCCGAGACCTGGGTCAATCTGGGCTTGCATCCCAATATCGTGAGTTGTTATTACATTCGCAGAATTCAGGATCTTCCTCTCGTGTTCACGGAATACGTTGGAGGCGGGAGCCTGAACCACTGGATCAAGTCAAGCGGCGGCGAACTGCCTCGGCTTTACCAGGGAGAACCGGATCAGGTTATAGAACGCATCCTTGATATTGCTATTCAATTCGCCTGGGGTTTGGATTACGCGCATGAACAAGGCTTGATTCATCAGGACGTCAAACCGGCAAACGTCATGATGACGTCAGCGGGCATGGCCAAGGTAACCGATTTTGGGTTGGCCATCCCCCGGGCTCAGGCAGAGGAATCAGAGGCAGCTTCGGACGAACAGGACAATAATAACAAAGGCATGGTCATAGGGACACCGGCTTACTTCGCGCCGGAGCAAGCCATCGGCGGAACCCTGACGCCAAAGATCGATCTATGGAGCTGGGCTTTATCGATTCTTGAAATGTTCATGGGAGAGCGTTCCTGGAAATCCGGGACTATCGCCCCTGAAATACTCGAAGAATATATCAGCTCAGGATCTGACATTAAATATATTCCCAGGATGCCCGATTCACTGACCACCCTTTTACGCTCCTGCCTCAAGCCCAGCCCGAGAGAACGCCCGGGAAACCTGAAGGAAGCGGCTGATACGCTCATGGGGATTTATGAAAAGATTGTTCAAAAACCTTACCCCCGTCCTGAACCAAAGGCAGGCAAATCAGTAGCCGATAATCTTAACAACACGGCGGTTTCGCTTATGGACCTCGGGCGGCAGGAAGAGGCTGAAAGGCTGTGGGAAAATGCCTTGAAAAGTCAGCCGCATCATCCGGGGTCAACTTACAGCCGAGGCATGATCCTCTGGCGTTCAGGCAGAATGACTGATGAGACCCTGGCCAAACAAATGGAGGAGGTGCTCCGTTCACACCCTGAGGACTGGGTCAATCATTACCTCCTGGGGCTGGTGCATCTGGAACGTGATGATTGTCATGAGGCCTTGAGAACATTTCAAAACCTAAACCAGCCAGGGGGGCAGCTTAAAGAGGTTGAGGCCTCGATACAAAGAGCTAAGGCCTGCCTGCCCGCTTCGCGAGGTTTACTGCGCGCTTTTGACGGCCACACAGCCAATGTAAACGCCGTTCATGTAAGTCAGGATGGATTGTGGGCGCTTTCGGGCAGTGATGACCGGACGATCAGACTCTGGGAGGTGGAAACCGGCCGCTGTATTCACACCTTTGAAGGCAGCGCGGGAGAAATAAATTCGATCTGTTTAAGCAGGGATAAGCGTTACATATTGTCTGGCAGCGGCGGCTACACCCGAAATGACTTCTCCGTTAGACTCTGGGACGTATCCTCAGGCCGCTGCCTGCGTACCTTTAAAGGTCATGACGCTAACGTGAACACAGTCTGTTTCAATAAAGACGCACGCCTGCTTGTTTCAGGCGGCGATGAAGGAATCATCAAGGTGTGGGAAATCGAAACCGGACAGTGCCTGCAAACCATCAGGGGACATAAAAGGGCCGTGACCGCGGTTCGTTTGACTGAAGATGGCCGGTATATCTTGTCCGCTTCCGCCGATAAGACGATCAGACTTTGGAACGCCGAAACCGGTCGCGGGCAGTTCTCTTTTGAAGGACATGCCGGCACAGTAACCTCAATTTCCCTGGCCGGCAACGGGCAATACATGCTTTCGGGAAGTGCAGACCATACCCTGAAATTATGGGATTTTTCCGCTCGAAACCTGTTGAGGACTTATTCCGGGCACAGCGACGAAGTAACCTCGGTCAGCATAACCCCTGATGGACGGCACGCGGTTTCAGGAGGCCTGGATAATACAGTCAGATTATGGGAAATTGAAACCGGCCGGTGTCTTAGGACTTTTTTTGGTCATCAGTCATGGGTACTTACGGTTTGCTTGAGCCGGGATGGAAAATTTGCCTTATCAGGAAGTGTCGGCGGTAAGATCAATCAATGGCGGACCAACAGAGACGCGAATCCAGAACTTTCACCCTTGACACTATCCAGGATTTTGACGAGTGAAACGGTCCTGACCGCTGAAATGAACTACGAAAATCATCTGGAAAAGGCCAGGAGATACCTGGAAGAGGAAGACTTGCCCAGGGCCGTAAACCACATCCGGGAAGCTCGGGCTCAGAAAGGATTTTCCCGCGGCGTAAAAGCGATCAAGGCCTGGACCGATCTGTACAAGCGAGCGCCTCATAAAACGTTAAATGGTGGATGGGAAGAGGCTTCTCTAAAGGGTCATGAATCCTGGATCCGGGCGGTCACGTTGAGTCAGAATGGTGAATACGCGCTGTCAGGCGGTGTTGATGGCGCGTTGAAGGTATGGGATCTAGTTACCAAGCGCTGCCTAAAGACACTGCGAGGGCATGCAGGCGGTGTGTTAGACCTTTGCCTGAGCAAAGATAATAACCACGCGTTGTCAGGAAGCAATGATCAGACCCTCAAACTGTGGAGAATAAACACTGAATCCTGCCTGCGTACATTGGAAGGTCACACAGCCAATGTTAACTCGGTGCGCCTAAGTAATGACACCCAATTAGGCCTTTCGGGAAGCGAAGATAGAACAATCAGGCTCTGGGATGTGTCCTCCGGCCGCTGTTTGCGTATATTTGCAGGACACCTGTGCGCCATTAACTCGGTTTGTCTGAGTCTGGACGAAAGGTTTATTTTGTCGGGCAGCGGCGATCACACCTTAAAGGAGAACGCACTCAAACTCTGGGATATCACCACAGGCAGCTGCCTCCGCACGTTTGAAGGTCATGAGGGGGTCGTAAACGAGGTCTCCCTGACTCATGACTGCCAATATGCTTTTTCCGGCAGCGGAGACACCACCTTGAAAATGTGGGAGATTTCAACCGGCGACTGCGTACGAACCTTTACGGGTCATTCTCAAGCGGTCAACACGATCAGGCTGAGCCGGGATGAAAGATATCTCCTCTCGGGCAGCTCTGATAATACCCTTAAAGTATGGGACATTAACTCCGGGCGATGTCTGAGGACCTTTGAAGGGCATACGGGCGGCGTAAGTTCGGCCTGTCTGAGTCATAACGGCCGGCATATCATCTCCGGCGGGGAAGACAACACCCTTAAAATATGGATATTGGATTGGGAGCTGGAAGGACGCGAACTGGCTGGCTGGGATGAAGGGGCCATGTCATACCTGCATACATTCCTTACTACCCACATGCCTTACGCCGGGAAGCTGCCGCAGGAAGGCGAAGTGACGGAGGAGGAAATTCAGCAAAGACTCACCCGCCATGGCAAACCCAGTTGGACCGATGAGGACTTCAAGGACCTTCTTGATATTATTGGTTGGGCCGGATACGGCTGGCTCCGTCCGGAAGGTATAAAGATAAACCTGGATTATATGGCCAGGAGATGGCAGGGTCCATCGGAACTGGAACTGGAAAAGAAAAGAATCGAGACGCCTGCCAGAAAAAAGCTTCCGGAAAAACGTGAGCAGGGAGTTATTAAACGGTGGATCAAGGGCGCTGGTAAAATTTTTTCTCAATAAAAACCGCGTGGCGTCTATGGAAGTAATCCGGGGATCGTAACTCTTCAATTTGTCTTTTCCAACAGGACATCTTAAACTCCATCCTAATAACATTGAGACCTCTGCAAAACCAGTAATTTTGTTGAAATCGCGGAAGGCGAAAATTTAACCCGCAGGAATATTGCCAATATTTCGAGGACTTAAATTTGAACCTGACATATGCCGCTGCAGCGTCAGCGAAGCGGGGTTCATGAGGTCAGCTAAAGGACGAAGTTTTGCAGAGGTCTCGCATC
>JAFDLS010000349.1 GCA_019306365.1 Deltaproteobacteria bacterium | reverse complement strand
AAAATACTAGAGCGATTGCCAGAAATAAATTCCTTTTAATAAAGGTCTTTCAATGGATTTTTAAAAACCCTGAAGATAATGATGGTGCAGGCAATCGCCCGGATGTTTTTGTGATTGTCAAATAGTTTCTCGCAGGTATATAACCTCCATAAATAGATAAACCCTGTCTTCAATCGGAACGGATTTTTAACAATCACTCTAAACAACAGCCGTAATTTAAGACCGGTGAGGTACTAATATACCATAAAGTTATGAGCTTTGCATGAGCCAGCGGGGTAAACCATTAACATTATAGGAAATTAAAGATAAGATTCAACAGGACTCGAAGCGCCTATTTCAAAAATCGGGTTCGGTCCGTCATGAAATCTTTGTAGATCCGGTAGTACTGCGTCTCTTCATATTCGATTTGTTTGACAGGAGGATCATCAAAGCTGTAAATGGTCGCCTGAGAAGCGGCCAGGAGGATTGGAGAGTGTGTGGCGATAATAAATTGCGCGTGGCCTGCTTGCCCCATATTTATTAAAATTTTAAGCAGTTCCAGCTGGCTTTTTGGAGAAAGCGCGGTTTCAGGTTCATCTAGCAAAGGGATTGGCCATGGGATTGTGTCATCAAGGATTTTCCGCCGAAATACTTCAGGATTCCGGGGTCTGTCGCTGCCCATTCATCTAGGTTTTGAGCAAAATGCTTGAATATTTCAGACGCGAAAAATGATCCTGACACAACCCCATCAGCCCATTGGACCTTAATATACCGATAAAGCTCTCCCTCATTAGGGTTTATTTCAAAACGGCTTCTTTCAAAACCTCGCCAGATATGTATGCCGCATTTATGAGCGAGAGCTTCGAGTAAGGATTAAAAGTAATACTCCTGGTTTGATGAAAGACATCCAGGCAAAAAGGATAATAATCCTCAGTCGGATATTTTTCCGGAAAGAATGTAATTTCATTTATGTGCATGAAAATCTCTACTCAAATCGGCGATTCCTTTCAAAAAAGGATCAAACGAGCAGTCCCTCCTGCTCCAACCCCTTTTCAACTTCAGCCAGATCCAGTTCTTGCAGTTTCGCCTTTGTCTGTAAACCAGTGTCAACATCCCAGTCGCGTATTTCGTAATACTCGCTCTTCATCTTTTCAAACTCATCTCTGTCCACATCCGCGGAAAGGGCTCACCGTCTTTGCCAGGGACGAGACAGTTTGGATTACCGTAATCACCTCTCAGGCCAACAGTGAAATTGAATTCCTCGATGGTATCGTATTCTCTGCCCACGTGCCCTTCTCTGGCCAGAATCGCCCTTTGCAGGTTTAACACACGCTCACCAACTTTATACAAACCCTGCTCGCCAATATCCATCCCTGTAACCGCCTCTAAAACCTGGCTCTCCAGGGATGGATCACCCACGTGATCCTCAGTAACCGGGCTGTGAATAATGGGCCACGAGAAGTCGCAAACAATCAATGTTTCTTTGGCATACTGGCGATCCTGGACTCGGGCGGCTGACATGGCTTTACCTTCATATGTTGAAAAGTCAGCGCAAATTTCATCTCCCCAGAATTTCTTGGCAATGGCTCGAAAGACCTTAGAAGTCATATAATTATCTCGTAAACCTGTCTCCTGGGCGGCCCACATCAGCGCCTGCGAGCTTATTTCGTGGAGCTGCTGAATGGGCAGTCTGGGTTCCACGGCGTAAAGCAGGCCGGTGGTAAGATACAATCTGGCTCCGTAAACCGGATTTTCACCGGATTTGGCCATATAATCGGTAATATATTGCTCAGAATTTTGTCCAACCCTCTGAGTGGCTTTTATAGTTCCATCGGCCAGTACATCACCAAACCCATCTCGAAAAGAAATCTTCTCGAGCAGAGTCTCGATAAATTCGAGGCTGCCTAATTTAGACAAAGGCAAACCGGTTTCTTCCTCGGATATAACCCCTGTTTTATGACACCGGCTCAACCACATGATCATGGTTTCGATTGAACGAGTGTCCACCCCATAATCATCGCACAGTTTGTTGGCTTTGAAAGAGACTTCTGAAGCCTCCCCATAATAACGCTGAGCCCTGATTTCATAGAAAACCGCGGACTGACAGATGTACTTGCCGGACTGCCCGTTCGCAGCGGTGTAATCAGCCCTCATACAACCATTGATACAGCCGAAACAAATGGATTTCTTAAGATTTTCCTCAGGCAGCAAGGTCGGCCAGGCACCCGGCGGGGGCTTTAATTCGCGAACTTTTTTCCTCAACTCACGAACTTTTTCCTTATCCGCGACCTCAACTTTACCCTTCCCTCTCACAGCAATGGCCTTGAGATTCTTGGAACCCATAACCGACCCCAAACCGTTACCGCCGCTGGAATCCGCATCCGCCAAAAGTGTGGAAAAGCTGACCATGTTTTCTCCGGCAGGCCCAATGGCTACAACGCGAAACGATTCGTCTAACTCTTCTTTCAATTTTTCCCGCGTAAAGATGGCTCCCTTACCCTTGAGGGAGGAAGCGTCTTTTAATTCCACTTTGCCATTATCAATCATAAGATAAAGGAGCTTATCGGACTTTCCATGAATAACTATTCCGTCAAACCCGGCAAACTTCAATTGCGCTCCCCACGAGCCTCCCAGGTTACAATAAGAAAATTGATTGAATACCGGCGACTTACCGGAAACCTGCCACCTGGAACCCGCCAAACCAGGAACACCAGCCACAGGACCGGTCATGATTACCAGGCGGTTCTCGGGATCGAACGGACCCGCTTCTTTTGGGACTTCGTCCCAATGAATCTTGGCCGCGATTCCCCTGCCCCCTATAAACCGTTCGGCATAGGTTTCAGTTGGGATGTTGGTAATATCGCCTGTTGACAGGTTTACCCTTAAAATTTTTCCAGCATAGCCTTTTCTGGTCGGCATATTAAGCGAAGACTTTTATCATGTCATAGCACTGAGGGATCAATCAAGAAAAAACATAGCGCCTAACTCAATTTTGAACATTTTGACTGAAATCCTGACAGCTAAACCTTTTTTCTGTGAAGTGTAAAACGCCTTTATCTTAACATTATTTTTCGGAACCGTAGTTAGAGACCTCTGCAAAACTTCGTGCTTTAGCTGAACTCATGAACCCCGCTTCGCTCACGCTGCAGCGGTATTGAACCCCGCTTCGCTCACGCTGCAGCGGTATATGTCAGGCTCAAAATTAAGTCCTCGAAATATCTAACATATTCCTGCGGGTTAAATTTTCGCCTTCCGCGATTTCAACAAAATTACTGGTTTTGCAGAGATCCCAGTTAATG
>JAFDLS010000348.1 GCA_019306365.1 Deltaproteobacteria bacterium | reverse complement strand
TCTTCAATCACTGTTCAAAAAAGGAAATATTTCTGAGTAAAAAAACTAAATAATCCAAAAAAGACACTTCAGAAAGAATGAAAGCCATACAAGCCATTAAATCAAAGGTCTCTCTATATATATCTTCTTCAAGAACGCTCTTAAGATGATTAAGAGTAAGCTCATCGGCCTTTACACTTATCCTGTTTTTTTCAGGAGCCAGTTGGTTGCCAAACTTCTGCAGAGACTCAATAACCTTTTCGTTTAACCGAGCATCAGGCAAATCCTTCCGAGTTATCAAGAAACTACCTGCCTGAAGCCTTACATCACTGTCAAGTTCCATACCCGGAATTAAATGATCAACACAGATTAACAATTCCATACCCTCAGAACAAAACTTGATGTCTTCTGTTTTTTCTAGAAAATCACCGCTATGGAGTGAACCCATAGATATGGACAGAGGGTTCAGGATTTAAGTACATTGCCGGAAGGACCCATTAGAGGAGGATTCTTCATGGCAACGAGACGAAGATTCAGCAATGTATTCAAGCGTATGGTAGTAGAGGAGTATTTATCTGGAGCAGCGACTCAGGCTCAGTTGGCCCGTCAATATAATATTTCTCCACACCTTATCATACGCTGGCGCAAGGACTATAGCGCTGGTAAATTAGCACGTGATGATGATCCTGATCTCCTTGTCAGGGACGCCCGAATCCGTGAGCTTGAGCGGATGGTGGGCAAGCTGACCATGGAGAACGAGCTGTTAAAAAAAGCCGCGGCGTTCATGGAAGCCAGGCAAAAAGAGAGTTCATCAATCGTCACCGGGCCAAGTTTGGTTCGGTCCAGGAGGGGTGTGTGATGATGGAGCTTCCAAGAAGCACCTATTACTATCGCCTCCGCAACCGCCAGGAGAAGCTTAAACAGGATGCTGATCTGCGAGATCGTATCGAGAGAATAGTACTCGAATTCCCCGGCTATGGTTACCGCCGTGTTACCCGTCAGTTGCACCGTGAGGGCCTGAGGGTAAACCACAAGCGGGTTTTGCGGCTCATGCGCCAGGCTGGCCTGCTCTGCCGAAAGAAAAAGCGTTTTGTGGTGACCACCGACAGCAGGCACTCATTTCGAGTGTATCCGAACCTGGTCAAAGACTTGACTCTGAGCTGTACCAACCAGGTCTGGGTCGCTGATATAACTTACATCCGGCTGCTTTATGAGTTTATCTATCTGGCCGCGATCCTGGATGCTTTCTCCCGCAAGGTTGTCGGCTGGGCGTTGGGCCGTACTCTGGGTTCAGAACTCACTCTGGCGGCTTTGAAATCAGCCTTGAAAGCAAGAAAGCCGCCTGTTGGCTGTATACATCATTCGGACCGTGGGATCCAATACGCCTGCGATGAGTATGTCAAAACCCTGCAAGAAGCTCGTTTGCTGCTCAGCATGGGCCGCAAAGGCAACCCATACGATAACGCCAGGATGGAGAGCTTCTTCAAAACCCTCAAGCAGGAGGAAGTCCATATTTACGAGTACCGCAACTTCCAGGAAGCCCAGGAACGCATCGGCTATTTCCTGGAGGTCGTTTACAACCAGAAACGCCTCCACTCAGCATTGGGTTACCTGCCTCCTGATGAGTACGAGGCCCTTAATACTAACCCCAAGGCTATGTACTTATTTCAACCCATTACTGTCTAGCTAGAAGGGTGCAGTCCAGATATCTTTTATCGCCATGCATTGCATAGAACTTTATCCTGCAGAGTCAAGTCCTAAAAGTTCTGTAAAATTGGTTCCAAAGGTATAGGTTTATTTGGTTGCTGTTTATTAGAATCCTGAGACCCAGGTGTCGTGCTGTTCAGCAGCCAGAGCAGAGACGAGCCTCAGGCAAGATTTCTGGTTTGGGAATATACGGATCACCCGAGTTCTCCGACGTACTTCTTCATGGAAGCGCTCAAGTCCGTTTGTAGTACGGATGCGCTTTCTGTGTTCTTCCGGGAAATTGAAGCATGCCAGTACCTCATGGGTTGAATTTTCCAGGAACTCGGCAATCTGAGGGTACTTGTTCTCGTAGAGAGCGATCATCTGATTTACTCTTAACTGGGCTTGTTCCCGATCTGGAGCATTGAAGATATCTTTCGCTTTACCGGCCAGAACTTTTCTTAACTTTTTGGGAGCCATGTCAAGCAGATTCCTCAAGTAATGCACCTGGCAACGATGCCACTGGCAGTCCTGGAAATAGCGGTTGATTGCTTTTACCAAGCCTTTGTGATCGTCTGAAACCACCAGGAGGACTCCTCTGAGACCTCTTTCGTAAAGCTTTTTGAAAACGGTTGCCCAGGTAGTTTCATTTTCAGTAATACCGCATTCAACAGCGAGAATTTCACGGTATCCTTCTTTGCTGATACCGACTACTGTCAGGATGCCTTTGGAAATAATACGGTGGTTCTCACGGACCTTGTGGTACTGGGCGTCCACGATCAAGTAAGGATATTCTCCATCGAGGGGCCGGCTACGCCAGGCATCCAGTTCAATGTCCAGACTGGCAGTTAAAGCTGAGACTTGAGATTTAGAGAATTCGGTACCACAAAGAGTCTCTGTAATCTCAGTTACTTTCCTGGTGGAAACACCTTGCAAATACATTTCTTGCAAGGCCAATACCAGAGCTTTTTCGCTGCGCTGGTAGCGTTCAAATAAGCTGGTCTGAAAACGGCCCTCCCGGTCCTTTGGCACCAATAGGTTCAAGGTGCCTACACGAGTTCTCAGCATCCGGGGTTTATAGCCGTTACGGTGACCTTTACGCTCTTTTACTCTTTCGTATGGAGCTGCTTGTAGGAACTCAGTTATCTCTGCCTCCAGGTGTTCTTGCAGAAAATCTTGGAGAATGTCTTTCAAAAAATCACGGTCATTGACAAGACCTTGAATTTTCTGGCTGCGCTGGCTATTGTTTAACTGGGTCATCGTGGCCTCCTGAGGTAAAAGAGTTTCTTTTGTGGATACTCTATACCTCGGAAACTGCGATGACCTTTTTACTTTTTCTAAATCTCGGCTTACTTGATCCAAATTGAGACAAGCAGGTTCACCTCAAGGTAGGTCTTATCGCCTTGACAGGTTCTGCGGCTTAATTACATTCGTCAAGCCGAGATTATACATGGTCTCTCACTTTTACAGAAAATTAAGAGCACAACCG
>JAFDLS010000347.1 GCA_019306365.1 Deltaproteobacteria bacterium | reverse complement strand
TTCTATAGTAATTGCCAGAATTAAATTCCGTTTGATTACTAAGGTAAACCGAGGCTCTAACAACGGCTGTCATGGTTTTAAAATGGCAATTACATGATGTTTTGGCGTTTGTTGTAAGGTGGCTTACTAGAAAGCTCGAAACTAAATCTTCTCCTAGCCCAGGGCCAAACGGAACATATTTATAACAAACGCTCTAACCCCAGCCAAGTTTGGTTTTTAATATCTCAAAATAATCCTTATACGGGTTTTTGATCAGCGAAATCCTGGCGCTGGAACGCTGAGCGGTAATCGTGTCGCCTGGTTCGAGGTTGCAAAAGGCCTGGCCGTCCGCCGTTAAAAGCAGATCTGAAGCTTTTGGGTCTACCTCTATTTCAATTTTAGCGGTCTCAGGCAGTATTAAAGGGCGATTACTCAGCGTGAAAGGACATATGGGGGTGAGAAGGATGCTTTCATGGGCCGGGTAGACAATTGGTCCGCCGGCTGAAAGGTTGTAAGCGGTTGAACCTGTGGGAGTGGATATAATTAAGCCGTCAGCCCTATAAGCGGTCAAGTCCTTGCCGTCTATTTTAACCTTCAGATCCAAGATTCTGGCCAAAGCGGATTTGTTGATGACAGCGTCATTGAGGACCGTGTATTGAGCGACGGTTTGACCTGAACGCTGAACTGAAGCCTCCAGAAGCATCCTCGCCTCAGCGCGGAAATCACCGGCCAGAACTTTTTCCATGGTTGGGTACAAATCCTTCAGCCCAATTTCCGTTAGAAATCCCAGCCCCCCTAAATTGACTCCCAAAAGGGGCGCCCCGATTTTTCTGACAGCTCTGGCGGCATATAACAAGGTTCCGTCTCCACCCAGAACCACGACCAGATCAACGTCTGATGGGATGGGCGACGGCGGGGCAGTCGGGCAGGACCCAGAGTTAATTGTGACTTCAACCTCATCGACAATTACTTCCAGACCTCGCTCCCTAAGCCATGTCTCTAAATCCGCGGCTGCTAATCTGGCCTTTTGAGCGGCCTTTTTTACAACTAAACCTATCTTTTCCATATCTCAACTTTATCTCACCATATTTTCAGGGGCAAGAAAAAATTGATTTTTTTTAAAATAATAATGATATCTTTTATGTTTTCTTTCAGCGATACCCCAAATAAATCTTCAATACTAGTCGGGAAAGGTTGACAGGCACCCTTTACATGAGTATAGATGAAATTCCGACGGCAAAAGATATCAATAGCGTGATTTCAAGAAATTGAACTATCATTAAGCATAAGGAGAATTTCAGATTTCAAAAACCGCATTTATCACCGGCATAACGGGTCAGGACGGATCATATCTTGCCGAGTTTTTACTGGAAAAAGGCTACAAAGTCTATGGATTGGTACGCCGCTTGAGTCTGAGCAATTATGAGCGAATAGCGCACCTCCAGGATCAGATTGAGTTCTTGCATGGTGATCTTCTGGATCAGAACTCGCTCATTTCAGCCATCAGGGACTCCAACCCGGATGAAATTTATAATCTGGCCGCCATGTCTTTTGTACCAACTTCCTGGAATCAACCTGTACTTACAGGCGAATTTACCGCTTTGGGGGTAACGAGGACTTTAGAAGCCATGAGGGTTGCTAGTCCCAAAGCCAGGTATTACCAGGCGTCTTCCTCGGAGATGTTTGGTCTGGTTCGAGAGGTGCCTCAAAACGAAGAAACTCCTTTCCACCCGCGCAGTCCTTATGGCGTGGCAAAAGTATACGGACACTGGATCACGGTTAATTGTCGAGAAAGCTACAATATGTATGCCTGTTCAGGCATCTGCTTTAGGGCTTGAATTCGTTACCCGGAAAGTCACCGATGGTGTCGCGAAAATCAAACTGGGTTTAGCCAATGAACTGCGGCTGGGAAATCTGGAAGCCAAGCGGGACTGGGGTTATGCCGGCGATTTTGTAAAAGCGATGTGGCTTATGCTTCAGCAGGATGAACCCCGGGATTATGTCATTGCCACGGGTAAGGCCTTCAGCGTTCGCGATCTTTGTGAGTTGGCCTTTAATCACGCTGGCTTGAATTATAAGGATTACGTTATCGAAGACCCGCGTTTTTACCGGCCGGCTGAAGTACACCAGCTTCTTGGGGACCCGGGCAAGGCCAGAAGAGAATTGGGCTGGGAACCGGAACACTCTTTCGAGGAAATGATTGAGATGATGGTGGATGCGGACCTTGAACGGCACCAAGCCCAGAATAGACTAAAGCAAGGGAAATAAACCTTCACTCCCAAAACAACCTGCTTTTTTCAACAGCGGTTCACCTTTTCATCAAAAAACCGCATCTATGGTATTCTTTTTTTCCTTTTCCCCATAACTCATTGCCTTTATTACCATTTTCATTTCCCATCGTTTGGGATTTCATGCTTTTTCGTGATGCGCTGAGATTTATTTTGAGTTGACACTTCTGGCACAATAATGTAAATTGCAGAGCGTATTAATAAATAGTAAGTATTTTTAATAATTATAAAAATCGGATCAGTACAAAAAAATTCGCCTTTGCAGACAGGAAGCAAGCATCAATGACCAAGCGGATTGGGACGTGATTTATGAGAGTGCTTGTTACAGGTGGGGCAGGGTATATCGGCAGCCATGTGGTTAAGACTCTGGGTCAAAATGGCCATGAAGTCCTGACCTATGACAACCTGTCTACCGGTAACAAATGGGCTGTCTTATTCGGGGAATTGGTTATCGGTGATCTGGCGGATAAGGATACTTTGAAGCAGGTTATGGCCAGCTTCAAACCCCAGGTAGTGATGCACTTCGC
>JAFDLS010000096.1 GCA_019306365.1 Deltaproteobacteria bacterium | reverse complement strand
CCGCCGGAGGCGCCTATGGCACCTTTGAGGAAAAGCTGGGTGTCAGCTTTGGCAGTAAAACCGTCAACGGCTCACTGTTCGTTTCCAGGCTGGATACGGAAGGCATCTCAGCGGCCAACAGCAATAGAGCCGGGAACGAAGAAGAGGACGGTTATAAAAACACTACGATCTCCACGAGGCTGGGGTTCACGCCCTCCGATTATGTAGAGTTTGATTTCTTTTTAAGGTATGTGGACGCGGAGGCTGATCTTGATATTTTCGGAGGTCCTTTAGGGGATGACCCCAATTACGTTCAGGAGTTTACACAGCAATTCGTTAAAGGGCAGACGCGAATTTCTCTTTTCGACGACCTCTGGGAACAGCGCTTCGGGCTTTCCTTCAGCCGTTATCAAAACAAGGAAGACAACCCGGTTGATCCTGACCATCCCAGTGACCTTATCGCCAGCATCTACAAGGGAACCGTGATGAAATGGGACTGGCAGAATAATCTATACCTCAGCGAAACCAACACGCTCACTTTCGGGGTTGACCTGGAAGAGGAAAAAGGGAAGTTCGATTATTATTCGGAAAGCATCTGGGGACCTTTCTTAACCGTGTTTCCCACCCGGAGCGCTCAAACCAACGGTTACTACATTCAAGACTATATTAAGCTCTGGGACCGCTGGATCACCACCGTGGGAGCCCGGGTGGACGATCATGAGAAGTTCGGGTCCAAGACCACCTATCGTGTCGCCTCCGCCTATCTCATCCCCCAAACAGGCACAAAACTGAAAGCGACTTACGGCACGGGTTTTAAGGCCCCCACACTCTACCAGCTTTATTCCCAGTTCGGAGATGAAACCCTTGCCGCTGAAACGAGTGTCGGCTGGGACGTGGGAGTGGAACAATCCCTGTTTCACAATAAGATGCGCCTTGGAATTACCTATTTCAGGAATGATTTTAAAAACCTGATCGATTTTGACGGTCCGTCGTTCTCCTTTAAAAACATCGCGGAGGCCGAAACAAAGGGTTTTGAGGTTTTCGCGTCTGCCCGGCCAACTAAAAACCTTACTGTAACCGCGAACTACACCAACACCGGCGCCAAAGACAAAACAACAAACGAGGCCCTGATCAGGAGGCCGAAAAACAAATACTCACTTGGCTTAAATTACCGCTTTCTTGAAAAGGGCAACGTCAATCTTAACGTTATTCACGTGGGTAAAAGGCCGGATAAATTTTTCGATAACGTGACCTATGCCACGACCGACGTTACCCTGGACGCTTACACCCTGGTCAACGTCGCGCTGTCATATAACATCTGCACGGATTTTCAGGTGTTTGGCCGGGTGGGGAACCTCCTGGACGAGGATTATGAAGATGTGGCCGGTTACGGCACACAGGGCTTCTCGTTTATGCTGGGCCTGAAGGCTTCCTTCTGATGCGTGAAACGGCTCTAAAACCTCCGCTTGAGGGGAACAAAGCATGATATACAACCTTTTCATCAGGGGCGGTCCGCTCATGTGGCCGCTCCTATTCTGCTCCCTGGTATCTCTCACCATTACCATTGAAAGATGTATCTTTTGGTGGAAGGAGAAGAGGCGCAACGATCATGAACTTGTGGAGAGCCTCTTTCATCAGGCCGAACAGGGCGAGTTTGACGAAGCTCTTTCCGCAGGGCAGGGAACGCGCGACCTGATCGCCCGCGTACTCGTCTCTGGTCTGGCTCAGCGAGACTTCGGACTGAGAGAAAGTATGGAGGTGGAGGCTCAGGACCAGATCGAACGGATGAAACGCGGCCTGAACACGCTTGACACCATCATCACCATGGCGCCCTTGCTGGGCATCCTGGGAACGGTGCTGGGTATTATCCAATCCTTTGACTTTTTGAGTATCGTCGGGGTTCAAGACCCCAAGGCCGTGCTCGGCGGGATTGCCCAGGCCTTGATTACGACCGCGGCCGGGCTGTCGGTGGCGCTTTTGGCCTTGGTTCCTTTCAACTACCTTACGGCCAGGGTGGAGAGGGCGGCCAGGGATATTGAAAAACTTGGTTCGAGATTTGAGTTTGCTTACCAGAAGGGGCTCAAAAAGGATGAAGCTTAGCAGCGGATACGAGAAGAAGAAGGCGCGCATCGAGATGCTCCCGCTCATCGATATCGTGTTTCTCCTTCTGATCTTCTTCATCTTCGCCATGCTTTCAATGACCGTTCACCAGGGGCTTCGGGTTCAGCTGCCCGAGGCTTCCACGGCGCAGCCGGATAAGCGGGATCATGTGGATATCACCATAACCGGGGAAAATGAGGTGCTGGTCAATGAGATTCAGGTTTCCCTGGACAACCTGATCGAAGAGGTTCTGCTCAATGAGGGGCGTCAATATCCTGTGTTTATCAGCGGGGATCGGCGGGCCGACCTCGGGCTGGCCATCCAGGTTCTTGACCGCCTCAGAAAAGCGGGCATTAAGGACGTGACATTTCAAACCAGGGAAGAAGCAAAATGAAGTGGTCAGATTTCATCCTGCCTTTATCCCTTTCAGCCGCTATTCATTTAGGGATTTTCGTTGCGGGCGATTCTTCCGATCCGCCCAAAGACCGGTCCAGGAAAGAGGTTTCTTCCATTACGCTGAAAATCATTTCCTCCGTGGCCGCTCGGACCCCTAAATCTGCCCTGGCCCTTGATAAGGTTCCGGTCAAACCGGTACCGCCCGCGCCCCCAAAGACTCTTCAACCTGCGGCGCAAGAGCCGAAACCGGAGCCCAAAATTGAACTGAAGAAGATCGTAAAGCCTGAACAGCCCGGGAAGGTTCAGAAGAAACCCCGGGTCAAAAAGGTAAAAAAGCAGCCCGTCCGGCCCAGGCCTGAAAAGAGGATTAACGATTCCAAACCTGTGAAAAAGGCGCCAGCGCTTGAAGCCGCGTCACACCAACCACCCGTGAACGCCTCACCGCCTTTAAAGGAAACGGCCACGGCGGTTTCGAAGCTTGACGTGCGTGCGAGCGCGCAGGCGGCGGCCGGGAAAAAGATAATGCCCCTTGTTCCGGTAAGGATCAAGGGTCTGGTCAAGCCCGGATATCCCCGTTACTGCCGACGGAACAACCAGGAGGGGACGGTGGTTCTGGCCGTTGAAATCAATGAACTGGGTGAACGGACAGATCTTAAAATTCTACGGTCCAGCGGGTACGCGCGTCTTGACAAGGCGGCCGTGAAGGCCTTGGAAAAGGCCAGTTTTACCCCGGCTAAAAAAGGCGGTAAGCCCGTTAAAGCCATGAAACGCCTCACCTTTACCTTCAGGCTGGAAGACGCCGATGAATAAAGGCGCTCCAGACGGCTTTTTAAGGAACCTGTTCGGGAAAAGGCCGTGGAGAGAACCTGGCTGATGCGAAGAACCGCCATCCTGGCAGTTATTATAATCTTGACCCTGACCGGAAGCTACCTCGGGAAAAGGCTGGTGTCAGATCCCCGGCTCGCAACCACCGGGTCTGAAACACAGGCATACAGCCGTATCGTCTCCCTGGCTCCAAGTATCACGGAAATGCTCTTTAAGCTGGGCCTGGGCGACAGGATCGTTGGCGTGACCCGTTTTTGCAAGTATCCGCCGGAAGCGTTGAGCATAAAAAAAGTGGGAGGTTTTTACGACCCCAATTACGAGGCCATCATCGCTTCCAAACCCGATCTGGTCATTCTTTCGGTCGAACAGCATAAAACCAAACGATTTTTGACTTCCGTCGGGCTAAACGTGCTGGAGGTCGATCATAGCACCATTTTAGGGATACTGGATTCTCTGGCGGAAATTGGTCAGGCCTGCGGGATTCAGCAAAAGGCTCTGGACGCAGTCATCGCTCTCAACCAGAGGATGGACCTGGTCAAAAACAAAACCAACGGCCTGCCTCGTCCCCGGGTTATGATTTCCATCGCCCGAAGCATGAGTTCGGAATCCCTGACAGATATCTATATCGCGGGGGATGACGCCTTCTACGACGAGATGATTTTTCTGGCCGGCGGCGTAAACGCTTACCGGGGCAAAATGAAATACCCCTCGGTTTCGAGCGAAGGAATTTTGAAGCTCGATCCTGACGTGATCGTTGACTTGGTGCCTGAAACAGCCGAGCAGGATTGGAAGGATGAGGCCATACTCAAGGACTGGCAGCGTTTCCCTGACGTGGAGGCGGTTAAGGAAAAGCGGGTCCACGTGTTCAGGCAGGGCTTCATGGTCATCCCCGGTCCCCGGTTCATCCTTACGGTTGAGGAACTGGCCAGGGTCATACATCCTGAGGTGAAATGGAATTGAAGGTGAAAAAAACCGTCATTGAAATGAAGGGGTATTCCTTCCGCATCGCCCGTCAGGATATCCTTAACGATATCTCGTTTACGGCTCATGAAGGGGAATACATTTCCGTGGTCGGTCCGAACGGCGCGGGCAAATCCACGCTTCTCAAGTGCCTTAACCGCATTTACACGGGCGGGACCGGGAGGGTCGAGGTAAACGGCCGGCCGCTCGGTTCCTATTCTCAAAAAGAGCTGGCCAGAGTAATGAGTTACGTGCCCCAGGCGAATGGGGGGATGCTGTCTTTTACCGTTCAGGAGTTCGTTATGATGGGCCGGTATCCTTATTTGAACCCCTTTTCCACGGTCAGGGCGGAGGATGAGGAGGCGGTTGGAAAGGCGCTTGAATTGACCGGACTTGAAGCTTACGCGGAGCGCGCCATGAACTCTTTGAGCGGCGGGGAGCGCCAGAAAGTGTTCATAGCCGCGGCCCTGACCCAGGGAGCCAGTATTCTCCTGCTGGATGAACCGGTAACCTTCCTGGACCCCAGGCACCAGGTGGACGTTCACCAGATCTTAAGAAAGGTCAACCGAGAATCCGGGGTTACCATAATCGCGGTGACTCACGATATCAACAACGCCTTTTACTGGGGTGACAGGGTCCTGGTTTTGAAAGACGGCCGGGTCGCGTTTGACGGGTCAGCCAAAGAGATTATCGAACGGGATCTTTTAAAAGATATTTACGGAATCGGCTTTCAACTGATAAAAAACCCCGATTCGGACAAGCCGATCGTCATGCCGGAGGTGCAAGAGTGAATCCTCCCCAGAGGCGAAAGAAAATAGCGCTGCTCATCTTTTTGCTGTTCGCCCTGGCGGTGCTGGCCGCGACTCCTTTTATCGGCATGACAAGTATTTCCTTAGAGTCCATATTCAGTCCCGGCTCTTCCAGCGTGGAATCCGGCATCTTCTGGGGGATCAGGGTTCCTCGAATTCTGATCGCCTTTTTCGCCGGAGCGGCCCTGGCCGTGAGCGGCATGGCCTTTCAGGCCATGTTTCGCAATCCCCTGGCCACTCCCTTTACCCTGGGCGTATCCAGCGGGGCCTCGCTGGGAGCCGCTCTTTATGTCCGGTCAGGCGTCGTTTTCAGCGTTCTGGGCATATCCGGCATCTCCTGTTCCGCCTTTCTCGGTTCCATGCTGGCCATTCTTCTGGTCTACGGCCTCACCCAGGCCAGGAAGGGCTTTTCGACCGCCACCATGCTTTTGGCCGGGGTGGCCGTTAATTTTTTCTGCTCCAGCCTCATGCTTTTCACCCAGTACATCAGCGACTTTACCCACTCGTTCCGTATCCTGCGCTGGCTCATGGGCGGGCTCGAGGTGGCAGGGTTCGAATCCGTTTTTAACATGATGCCTTTTGTCATCATAGGCGGGGCCATCCTTTTTTTCCTGACACAGGAACTGAACCTGATGACCGTCGGGGAAGATATCGCGGTCAGCCGGGGCGTTGACGTCAAGAAGATAAAACCGCTCCTGTTCTTCGCAACCTCGCTTATGATTGGCGGCGTGGTGGCTGTCTGCGGTCCCATAGCCTTTGTCGGGATGATGATCCCGCATATCTGCAGGCTTATTATCGGCCCGGAGCACGTTTACCTCATGCCCGCGACATTTATGTTCGGCGGCGCTTTCCTTACCATATGCGATACGCTGTCACGCACCCTTATCGCCCCGGCTGAAATTCCGGTCGGAGTGATTACCTCTCTGCTGGGCGCGCCTTTCTTCATCTGGCTGCTTCTCAGCAAGACCTCAAAATCAAACCTTTGGTAATCCCTTATTTGAGACCTCTGCAAAACTTCGTCCTTTTTTACTCATTCCCAGGCTGGAGCTTGGGAACCAGAGGAAAGGGTGGCTAGAGGGGGATTACAGAGATTTTCCTCCTCGTTCCAGGGCTCTGCCCTGGAATGCGTAAATCGATTCGAGACTCCGCCTCGATACCTTATCTGAATGGATTGTTTTGAAAATAAAACATTACCCGTTCGAGGCTTTCAATTTTATTGAGGCTTGTAAGGGTTGACGGAACGACTCGACCATTCCTCTTGTCCTTCGGACCCCGACAACAAGTTGTCCGGGCTACCCGCTTGTCACCGCCCCGTCATTCCCGCGAAAGCTGGAATCCAGACTTGTATGGGTTACGTCCCCAGACTCCAGCTTGGGAACGTAATTACCCTGAATGGAAATTTTTAAAATTATTAACTTATGGGGCGGTTAGAGGGTGATCAAGGAGATTTTCTTGGAATCAGGACCGGTTTCGCTCCTGAGCAGACCGTTTAAGGACTCAAGCAGTTTGATCATCTTTTGAACCAGGCTTCGAGCCAGAAGCAGGGCTTTTTCTTGTGCCGGATCCAGGTCCGGTTCGGAAAGCGCCTGACCGATACGCTCCTCGAGCCGTTTCATCTGTTTGTTTATACTCAAAAGAATCTCTTCAAGGGTTTCCAGGGGTTCCTGATCGAACTGGATGTTTCGATAGGCTTTGCCCTTTTGATCCTGAGCCGTAGGGAGGATGTAAATATTTGTTTGTATTGAATTTTTAGTGTAATGCCCTTGTCCCTGGCCCACGAAAGGAACGGCCAGGACAATTATCAGGATCAAACTGAGGGTGATAAAATACCTTCTCATGGAGAGTGACCTCTGGTTAAAAAGTGGTTAGAGCGTTTGTCATAAATAAGTTCCGTTTGGCTTTGGGGCAGGAGGAAGTATAGTTTTGGCCATTCTCCCAAGCACCTTACGACAAACGCCAAAACATCATGTAATTGCCGCCTGTTACATCATGTCAGTCGCTGTTAGAGGCTTGATTTAGCTTAGTAATCAAACGGAAAATAATTCTGGCAATTACTATAACTGGTTTTAACTGCCCGAGGCTATCTTCGATCTTTAATCAGTTTCTCCACCCACTCGTACCATGCCTCAAGCCCTTCACCGGTGCGGCAGGAAACCTCGAAAATCTCAACCCCCGGACTTAGTTTGGAGGCTTCATCCCTGATCTTTTCCACACTACAGTCTACATAAGGCAACAGGTCGATTTTATTGATGATCAGCGCCTTACTCAAGGAAAACATCAGGGGGTACTTGAGGGGCTTGTCGTCCCCTTCGGGCACGGAAAGGATCATGATCTTCATGTCCTCGCCCACGTTGAATTCAGCCGGACAAACCAGGTTCCCCACGTTTTCCACGACCAGCAGGTTCAGTTTGTCCAGGTCAAACTGGCTGACCGCTTCACGGATCATGTTGCCGTCAAGATGGCAGGCCCCGCCGGTGTTGATCTGAACGGCCTCGACCCCCTTCTGGGCGATCCTCTCAGCGTCGTAACTGGATTGAATGTCCCCCTCAATGATGCCGATATTGATCCTGTCTTTCAGGTGCTCTATGGTGCGTTCCAAAAGGCTGGTTTTTCCAGCTCCAGGACTGGACATGAGGTTGAGGACAAAAATATTATGTTGATCGAACATCTCCCGATTTTGCTCGGCGATGCGGTCATTGGCCTCTAATATATTTCTGACAACGGGTACCTTCAAAGCAGCCTCCCATTATTTTTTTAAATTATCAATAAGTTATAATTAATCTGCGATTTCGATATTTTCAATGGTGAGTTCCCTCCCTTTTTCCAGCGTCGGGTTAGCTTCATCGCATTGCGGACAGCTAAAAACTAATTCCTCGGCGGTGAACTCGTTTCCGCAGGCGGCGCAATGGAAACCAAGAGGCACTTCCCTTATTTTGAGTTCGGCTCCGGCAAGGCTGGAATCGTCAATAATCATTTGAAAGCAGGCGGTAAGGTGCTGGGGAACCACCCCGGACATCATTCCCACAACTATATTGACGGCGTTAAGTTTCTCAACCTTATGGCGCGTCATTTCTTCTTTAACTATATCGACAATGCTTTGGGCAATTGAAAATTCATGCATAAAATTCGTGAACCATTTATTTGACTTACAATACCATATTATTCCTTCATTTCCAGTCCTGTCAATTAATTAATAAACCGGTTTGCCGCCTCAACTCCTGTTAACGGCCTTTGGGCTGAGTTGAAGCGGATGCACCAGGCCCGCTTTTATCCAATAAAAATAATTTTTTAGTGTAATGCGCCGTTTCAAACGCGCTTGAGGCAGACTTGCAATTATAAGGTCCAGGGACTATACTTTAACCTAAGTTTTTAAAGAGTGAGTCGCTTTTTAATTTGATGATAAGCATAAGCGGGGACCTCGCGGTCCCATTGGATATAAAAAAATGAAAGATGACAACGACCTGTCTGAGCCGAAAGATTTACAAAAGGAACTGGCAGACTACCTTTCCAAGAAGTACGGGGACAGGGTCAAGGTAATTTCGCCGGTGATTATGCAAGGCGATAAAAACAGGTATGACATGAACGAAAAGGAAGACAAAACTTCCTCCCTGGACCAGGTGAATTTCAACCTGAAACCTGAAGAGCTCAAAGAGTACCTGGACCAGTACATCGTCAAACAGGATGAGGCCAAGACCGTTATCGCCACCAAAGTCTGCACTCATTTCAACCGGCTTGAGTTCAACCGGCGGCGGCCTAAATCCGGCGGCGGCCGAAGTGTGGGGCAAATAAAGAACAACATCCTGATGATCGGTCCGACCGGTGTCGGCAAGACCTACCTGATCAAGCTTGTCGCCCAGAAGCTCGGAGTGTCTATGATCAAGGCCGACGCCACCAAGTTTTCAGAAACCGGTTATGTGGGCGGTGACGTGGAAGATCTGGTGCGCGATCTTTACCATGAGGCTGGCGAGAACAAGGAACTGGCCGAACATGGAATCATCTACATTGACGAAATAGACAAGATAGCCGCCAGCCGTAACCTGATCGGCCCGGATGTTTTTCTTAAGCCTATGGAAGAGACCGAAGTTGATATCAAGGTCGCGCATGATCCTATTTCTCAGATGCAGGCCCTTGAACGCTATCGCCGTACGGGCAAACGTGAAAAAAAGACAATCAACACCAAAAACATCCTCTTTATAATGAGCGGCGCCTTTCCGGAACTGATTCCAATCATCAAGAAACGACTTCAATCCCATGGCATGGGTTTCACCGCCGACGTGGCCACGCCGGAAAAGGACGTTCAATTGCTTCATCAGATCAGAGCGGAAGACCTTATTGAATATGGGTTTGAAAGCGAATTTATCGGCAGGCTGCCAGTGTTCGCCGTCCTGGATCCCCTCACCGAGCAGGACCTGTACCAGATTCTTAAAAACCCGAACAACCCGATTATTACCGGGAAAAAGAAGGATTTCCGGTCGTACGGGATCGATCTTCTGTTTGACGATGAGGCCCTGACGCGCCTGTCTCACTTGGCCGCTCAGGAAAAAACAGGCGCCAGAGGGCTGGTCAGCGTTATCGAGCGTGTCTTGCTTAACTTTGAGTCCAAGCTGCCTTCAACACAGATCCGCCGCTTTTCTGTGAGTCTAAAAACGGTTGAGGACCCTAAGGCGGATTTGGAGTCATTGTTGAAGGAACCGGATGCCCCTGAGCGCCAGAGTCATTATGAGCGTATCAGTGAGGTGGAGAAGCAGGAACTCTTGGCGATGCTCCAGGAGCATGAACAGCTGTTTGGGTTCTGTTCGAGCATGCCCTTGACTTCCGCCAGGGTGAACCTCCTGGCAACTTTCGTTTCACAGGAATTCATGGACATTAGCGAGGCGGCCAGCAGGCTGGAGATGGTCTATGAGCAGGTCGAAGCCTGCGGTCAAAGATTCCATGACCAGCTGGGTCTGACCGTCGAGTTTACCGATGACGCGGCAGATGAGCTGGTTAACCGGGTGATTATTGAGGATAGCGATCCGGAGTGGATCTACCGCCTTTTTTGCCGCAAGTTTGAGTCTGGGTTGAGTCGGGTCAGTGAGTCAACCGGCAGAACTGTATTTACTATCACCCGAGAAGCAATTCTCAATCCGGAAGATTATTTAAACAACCTGGCTCCTGACCGCTTCAATGTTTAATGATGAACCTTGAGGCCAGCAGGGGCGGCTGGATGTCTTCACCTGGGAGCCGCTGATGATTGGCATCTCCAAACTGTATTGCGGCGCGGTCGAACCGTCTGACGCTTTGCGTTATGGCCGCCGTTCCAAAAACTTACCTTCCCATCTGCTTCAATTCTCAGTAGATAAAAAACCGGTCGTGGTCTGGAATATGACCCAGGCCTGCAATCTTAAATGCGTTCACTGCTACGCCCAGGCCAAGGCTCGAGGCGGGCGGGACGAACTGTCCACCGAAGAAGGCATGGCCTTGATTGACGACCTGGCGGCTTTTGGCTCTCCGGTTTTGCTTTTTTCCGGAGGTGAACCCCTGATGCACCCCGGCCTGACCGACCTGATTAGCCACGCTGTCAAGAGCGGCATGCGGGCGGTGATCTCTACAAACGGAACGCTTATCACGCGGGAAAAGGCGTCTGAACTTAAAGACCTGGGGCTTTCTTACGTAGGCATCAGCCTTGACGGCCTGGATGAGGTCAATGACCGTTTTCGAGGCGTTAAGGGCGCTTATGACATGGCGCTTAACGGGATTGCCAACTGCCAGGAGGTGGGACTCAAGGTCGGCCTCCGTTTTACCATGAACAAACGCAACCTTGATGAAATTCCGGGAATCTTCGACCTGCTGGAGCAAAGGGATATCCCCAGGGTTTGCTTTTATCATCTGGTTTATACCGGACGCGGTTCATCTTTGATCGAGGAGGATCTCAGCCACGATGAAACCAGGCAGGTTGTCGACCTGATCATGAACCGCACCAGGGATCTTTATGACCGGGGCCTGCCCAAGGAGGTCCTCACCGTGGATAATCACGCTGACGGACCCTATCTATACCTCAGAATGCTTAAAGAAAACTCCCCCCGGGCCAACGGAGTGCTGGAACTTCTCAAAATGAACGAAGGCAACAGCTCGGGTTTGGGGATCGGCTGCGTTTCCTGGGACGGCCGGATTCACGCCGATCAATTCTGGAGGAGTCATACTTTTGGTAATGTTCGTGAAAGGCCCTTTAGCGAAATCTGGACCGATTCATCCATTCCCCTCCTCGCTCAATTAAAGGAGAAAAAAAAGCACGTGACAGGGCGATGCCAGGCCTGCCGCTGGCTGGACGTCTGCGG
Source organism: Deltaproteobacteria bacterium (assembly GCA_019306365.1). Taxonomy (GTDB): domain Bacteria; phylum Desulfobacterota; class Desulfarculia; order Adiutricales; family JAFDHD01; genus JAFDHD01. The sequence continues at coordinate 13,124 of JAFDLS010000096.1, read as the reverse complement.
GGGGAATTTTCGGGCCCGCGCCGAAGCGGCCGCCGGAGACCCATGGGCTCCTGATCCGGCCTGTTATTTAACTGACGATGAGATTGAAAATGTTGACTGAGCTGATTTTAGCCGGGGAAACAAACGAAAAACAAACCACCCCGGACGATTTTACACACTTTGATGTTATGATGGGCGGCAGCCCTTTTAGTTTTTTTGGGAGGTGGAAATGTATTTCCCTAACTATCGTGCCCGGCGATTGAGACAGAACGAGAACCTGAGGCGGATGGTTCGCGAATCTTCCTTGTCCGTGAATGACCTGATCTATCCGCTTTTTGTCGTCCCTGGTTCCGGGATCAAGGAACCCATTTCGACCATGCCCGGCCAGTATCATTTTTCGGTGGACACCCTGGTGGATGAGGTCGCTTCGGCCCGTGACCTGGGTATTCCCGCTGTAATTCTTTTCGGTCTGCCCGAAACCAAGGACGAGTTCGGTTCTTCAGGCTACGCCCCTGACGGGATTGTGCAAACCGCTTTAAGCACCCTCAAAAATGAAATTGACGACGTGGTGCTTATCACCGACGTTTGCCTTTGTGAATACACCTCCCACGGCCATTGCGGGGTCTTAAAAGGCACGGAGGTGGACAACGACGCCACGTTGGAACTGCTGGCCAAACAGGCCCTGTCCCACGCGCAGGCCGGAGCGGATATGGTCGCCCCCTCGGATATGATGGATGGCCGGGTGGGTGTGATTCGGATGGTCCTGGATGAGGAGGGTTACACCAACATTCCGATCATGAGTTACGCCGCCAAGTTCGCTTCAGCCTTTTACGGACCCTTTCGGGAGGCGGCGCAGTCAACGCCCGCCTTTGGCGACCGGCGAAGCTACCAGATGGACCCGGCCAATATCAGGGAAGCCCTGCGCGAGGTGGACATGGATATCGAAGAAGGCGCGGACATTATCATGGTCAAACCGGCCATGGCTTTCATGGACGTCATCAGCCGCGTCCGGGAGGAAACTGACCTGCCTGTGGCCGCCTACAGCGTCAGCGGGGAGTACGCCATGATCAAAGCCGCCGCTGAAAAGGGGTGGGTGGATGAAAAGCAGGTGGCGCTCGAACTCTTAACCGGTATAAAACGCGCCGGAGCGGATATGATCCTGACCTATTTCGCTCCTCAGGCTGCCGGCTGGCTGAGGGAACGGTAGCCGTGGCTCATCCCCATGGCTCCGGTCACCCCGGAAGCCACCCAGGCGGTCACCCCGGCGGAAACGACGCCCCCAGGCTGGTGGCCTGGGAGGTTACCCGGGCCTGCAACCTGACCTGCCTGCACTGCCGGGCGGCGGCGGTCGATAAGCCCGGCCCTGATGAATTGACCACCGCTGAAGGTATGAGGCTGATAGATCAGATCGCGGCCATGAGCCGGAACATCATACTGATTATGACCGGCGGCGAACCGCTCCTGAGGCCGGACGTTTTTGACTTGGCGGCTCATGGTACGGCCAAAGGGCTTCGAGTCGTCATGGCGCCCAATGGCACCTTGATAACCCCTGAGATAGCTAAAAAAATGATGGCCAGCGGCATCCAGCGCATCAGCATCAGCCTGGACGGGGCCGCTCCCGGGGATCACGACCGCTTCCGGGGCGTGGACGGGGCCTTCGCCCGAACCATGGAAGGGGTGAAATACGCTCGCGAGGCGGGTTTGGAGTTCCAGGTGAATACCACGGTCACGCGAGGCAACCTCGATCAGATCGAGGCCATTCAGGACATGGCCATTTCCATGGGGGCCGTTGCTCATCACATCTTTCTCCTGGTTCCTACCGGGCGCGGACGCAAGCTGACCGGGGAGATTATTTCGGCTGGGGAGTATGAACGGGTTTTGAACTGGTTTTACGGCCGCCAGTTCAAGGTGCCGGTGGAACTCAAGGCCACCTGCGCCCCTCACTACAACCGCGTCCTGCGCCAGAGGGCCAAAGATGAAGGCAAGAAGGTTGATTTCGCCACCTTTGGCCTCAGCGCGGTTTCGCGAGGCTGCCTGGGGGGGCAGGGATTTGTGTTTGTTTCACATACCGGGCGGGTACAGCCATGCGGATACCTGGATCTGGATTGCGGGCAGGTTCGTGAGAATGATTTTGGTGACATCTACCGAACGTCACCCATCTTCCTGGATCTTAGAAACAAGGACTGTTATAAAGGGAAGTGCGGGATTTGTGAATATTTCACGGTCTGCGGCGGCTGCCGGGCGCGCGCTTTTGAGGCTACTGGAGATTACCTGGCCGAAGAACCGCTCTGCCTTTATCAGCCCGGTAGAGCGAAAAGAGACTAGGAATATATTTCTGAGAAATTTATGACCGTCATTCCTAAGAGGTCCTTCCTTCAAGTAAATAGAAAAACCTGAACTCACCTCAAACCGGAGGCCTGATTTGACCGGAAACGATATCCTTAGCGAGACGGAACGCGCTATCCTCAATCAGATACAGTCCGACTATCCCATTGAGGCCCGTCCCTACCTGGTTCTGGCTGAAAGGCTTGGGCTGACCGAAACCGAAGTTCTGGAAACGGTCCGGAGATTAAGGGCAAGCGGGGTCATCCGTCGGATCGGGGGAAACTTCTCGGCGCGTAACCTGGGTTACACCAGCACCCTTTGCGCGGCACGCGTCCCGGAAGACAGGCTGAAAGCCTTTATCGCCGAGGTTAATCAATACACCGGCGTCACCCACAACTACCTCCGCAACCACGACTTAAACGTCTGGTTCACCTTCATCGCTCCTTCCATGGAGGAGATCGAGAAAAACCTGGCCGCCATTTCCGAGGCCACCGGCGTCAGGCCGATCTACAACCTTCCGGCGGACAAAATTTTCAAAATAAAGGTTGATTTTCAGTTCGAGGAATAACCTCTTTTGCAGTCAAAAAGGCAAAAGAGGCGATCTGGAGTGATTCAAGTTACAGCGCAAATAGAAGGTTTGTAACCAACTATTGGGTTTCGCTTCGCTCTACCCACATTATGAACCTGGGTAGCCCCGACAACTTGTTGTCGGGGTCCGAAGGACAAGAGGCCAGGCCGAGTCGTTCCGTCAGCCATCTTAAGCCCAAAAAATTGATAGCTTCTAACATGTTAGGATTTATTTAGAAAACTCCCTTCTGAAATGAAAAGTTAATTATCAATTGTTTAGAAAAGAAAAATATTTCTGGTAATCGATCAAAATCGAACCGCAACCGGGAGTAACTTATCTAACTGCGGGGCTAATCCTCCTGTTGCTTCGCAACCCCGACAACAAGTTGTCGGGGCTACCCCCTAAAAGAAAGCCTTGTTCACGCGGAGGGCCGATCTTGTAATGACGATCAGGCATTTTCAACTCGTTCCCAAGCTCCGGCTTGGGAACCAGAGGAAAAGGGCGGATTTGGCTGTTAAATATCATCAACTAATTTGGAGAAGAACCCAAATTGTTTATAACCTACTTAACCCGCCACGGTGGTTGAGCGGTCAACCCCCTGAAAAAGAATCAGTTTTCAGAAGGGACTTCCTGTTTTAAATACCGCTGGTAGCGGGCCATGCGGGCCAGAACCTGAGCGGGCCGGCGCGACGAGGGGTAGATGACCACGTTTTTCCGGCGCAGGGCCAGCACCGCCTCGTTTTGATCCCGGTCAGCGCCAACAATGAACTCGGAAGAAAGCAGGACCGGTTTTTGATGCTGGGCGATAATGTCCAGGATGAAATTCATGCCCCGGGTATCTGACTGAAGCGTTGTCTTGACGTATTCGGAAATATTCATGTCTTCAGTGTCAGGGAGGGAACCGAACACTCCGGCGTTCCCATGGGCGTATCCGAACCCGAGAGCGATCAGGCCGTCAATCGTTTCGGTTTTGGCCAGGATCTCGATGGCCTTGAAAAAGGCCCCCCGGCTCATACCGGCCACCATGTCCACCGGGTTCTGCCTGTTCCACCATGCGGGAAGCCTCGCGTCCAGGGCCTGAAGCGTTTCCTCGGAAAGCTCCACCACGTCCAGCCCGGCCTCGATGGAGGCGTCAGCGGTCAACACGCCCCAGCCGCCGCCGTTGGCCACTATTCCGACGCGGTTACCCCGGGGCAGGGGTTGTGAAATGAGGGCGACCGCTGTATCAAACATGTCTTCCACGTCGGTGACGCGGATTATTCCGGCCTGCCTGCACATGCCTTCAAAAACGGCGTCTGAACCGGCAATGGCTCCGGTGTGAGACTTGGCCGCCCGAACCCCGATCTCGGTCTGGCCGCCCTTGATGACAATCAGCGGTTTTACGGCGGTAAGCCTGCGGGCCGCGTCCATGAAACGCTGCCCGTCCGACACGCTTTCCAGGTAAGCGATGACCACCCTGGTTTGCTCGTCGGTAATGAAGTATTCCAGGAAGTCCTCAATTTTCAAAAGGGCCTGGTTGCCCACGCTGACGCACCGGCTGATTCCGATGTCCTGCTTGGCGCAGATATGCTGAATGGAACCGGCGATGTTTCCGCTCTGCGAGACCAGGGCGATGTTTCCGGGCGGAGGGAAGGTCGGCTGCATCATGCAGTATACATTCATCGGGTGAGGGCTGGAAATTCCGGCGCAATTCGGGCCGACCATGGCCACCCCGGCGGCCTGGGCCGCGCTGGCGACCTGCTCTTCCAGCTTTCGGCCGGCTGAACCCAGTTCCTGAAAACCGGCGGTGATAACCACGCAAATCGGCACGCCCGCTTGGCCGCATTCGGTAATGGCTTCAGCCACCTTTGTTGGAGGCAGAAGGATAAAAGCCAGATCAACGGGGCCGGGAACGTCTTTCAGGCTCTTGTAGGTTTTGTGACCTAGCAGTTCCCCGCCGACCGGGTTAATGGGGTAAATCGCTCCTTTATACTTCCCCCGGGCAGAACCCCCATTTACCGATAGTTCTGGAAGCGCCGATGATGGCTATAGACCTGGGATTAAACAAAACGTCTATCTTTTCGCGAAGATCCATTATTCCTCTCTCAAGGCAAGATTGCGCCTAGAACTCTATTAAAAACAGCCAGGCCTTTCAAGATATTTTTGAGCTGCGCCTATAAACCCGGTCCTTTTTTTCCAATCCTTGACACGGCTGGCATAAACAGATATGACAAAAGATCATTTTGGTCGAGCACGTTGTTCGCGCCGCGAAAATAGCGGGGAAAAAGGTTAACCCTGAAGATATTACGAAAAAGGCTGTCGAGACCTGGGGCGATCCGACCGGCGACGGGTTGATCGCTCTGATGGATGAATCGGGCATTGACCTCAACCTGATCTGCATGGTGGATAACGCGGCCAACGAGGATGGATGAAGCGGGCATCGACCTCAACCTTATCTGCATGGTGGATCACGCGGAAAATGAGCGCCTTAAACCGGAAACGATGCAGCGCGGAAATAAAAAAATCAGCGACGTCGCCAAGAGGTTTCCGGACCGGGTTAAGGCGCTAGCCGGCGTCGACCCGAGACGGCCTGAAGCGGTGGGGGCTGAAGTATCACCCGGACAACGGGTTTGATCCCGGCGGACCCGAATCTTACAAGGTGCTCGAGGTCGTGGCGGAAAACGGAGGCATCCTCCTGACGCACACCGGCCCGCTTCCGCCGCCGTCAAGAAGCAATTTCGCGGAACCCGCGCTTCTGGCGAACCTGGCGGTTGACTTTCCTGAGAAGCGGTCAACTGGCGTTCCTGGGCCAACCTAGCCTCTTTTCAACCGACCCTTTACGGTGACATGGCCATGTGGGATTCCTACGCCTTTGGCAACTACAGGCTTTTCTGCCGCGAGCTCAGGGATATCTTGGATTACGCCGGGGCTGACAAGGTGCTGTTTGGCACGGACAACCCCATCTTTAACACCGTCATGCCGACGAAAGAATATATTCAGCTGATCAAAGATCTGCCCGCCAACTCCCCGGAGGGAATTGAATTTACAAAGGAGGAAGTGGACGGGATTCTAGGCGGCAACGCCGCGAAAGTCGAAGTATTAAAGTACAGCCAAATCATCGCTAAAGAAGGCTACGTTATCGGTTCAGGAGGCAATGTGTCCGTTCTTATTGAAGGCGAGGAAGCCCTGGCCATAACTCCCTCAAGCATTGATTATTTTAATTTAACCGAAAACGATATTTGTATTGTCGGTTTCGACTCGAAGCCTGTCGAGGGTGAACATCGTCCCTCCATCGAAACCGGATTCCACATCGCTGTTTATAAAAACAGGTTGGATGTAAACGCCATCATTCACACTCACCAGACCTTCGCGAGCGTTTTCACCGTGTTAAACCGGCCTATACCGGCCCTGTTTGACGAACAGGTGCTGCACCTGGGTAATATTATAGACGTTATTCCTTACGGCGTGTCCGGCAGCCCTGACCTGGTGCAAAACGTGGTCAGCAAGCTGGATAATGATTGTAACTGCTATTTATTACAGAACCATGGCGCGCTTTGTTTAGGTCTTGATCTCGCCCAGGCGCTCAGGAACGTAAAACTGCTCGAAAAGACAGCCAAGGTTTATTATTACGCCTTAAACCTGGAAAAAGAACTTACAACCATACCAAAACCTTATGAAGACGTTTTTTTCGGCCTTCTTAAAAACGAACAGCAAAAGGAAATCGAAAGAAAAAAGGATATAAAGACCAAGTAAAAAAGGGCGAAAAGGAGAGAAAAAGATGATTTATTTTGAGGAGACCCTTAGCCTCGAACCGGCCAGTCCGGAAACGCTGGACTCTTTAGTTGATTTCGCTCAGGAGCGGTTAGCGCCCGCGCTTGATCGTCTGGGCGCCCGATTGGTGGCGGCCTGGTACTCAGACGTGGAGCTGTTCTGTCAGGTGACGCAAATTCTGGAATTTGACAGCCTGGCCTCGTTTGAGGACTTTCGTATCAAGGCCGGTCAGGACGAAGAATGGACCGAGATCAAGATGCGTTTGGAGGAGTTGGCGCCTCAACAGCGTACCAGACTGTTGGAACCGCTGGGCCCCATTCCGTCTGAGACCCTGCATGAGGCGATTAAGCAGAGCCAGGAATCTCCCCTTGGAGCCTACAGCCTGGCGGTTCTGGAAGTGGCCCCCGGCAGGATGCCCCAGTTTGTAGCCGGTCTGGAGCAGGCGGGCGGCATGCTCCCGATCGTGGCCAGCTGGCGGCCGGTAACCGGTAAGCAGCACGAAGTAATCGACGTCTGGAAGGAAGCCTTGCGTGGGGACGGCTACCAGCCAGCCGACGATTTTTCCAAGCAGTTCTTTCGGGGCCTCAGGGAAACGGCGCCCCGGGAACGCCTTACCCCGGTGTATACGCTGCCTTATTCACCGCTGCGATAAGGTATTAAAAAACAAGAAAAGAGGAAGTATGTCTCAAGCAAAGGAAGAACTCGCCAAAAAGGCTTTCAGCCTCGCGGAAAAATATGAAAAAACATGCACCGGATGCGCTCAAACGACCATCGCGGGGATCTTTGACGCCCTGTCCATAAAGAACGATGACGTGTTCAAATCGGCCAGCGGGCTGGCGGATGGGTTGGGTTTGAGCGGCGACGGGTCCTGCGGCGCTCTGGTTGGAGCCTCCATGACCCTCGGCTACCTGTTCGGCCGGGAACGCCAGGATTTCGCGGATATGATGAAACCGATGAAGTCCTACCTGCTGGTTAAAAAACTGCACGGCCAGTTCGTGGAGAAATATGGAACCTGCCGCTGCTGTGACCTGCAAACCTCCCTGATGGGCCGAACCTTCAATCTTCTGGATCCCAAGGAGCTGGACGAGGCCATGAAGTTCGGTATGCTCGATCACTGCAGCCAGGTCGCCGGAACAGCCGCTAAAATGGCGACTGAGATTATCCTGGAGGCACAGGAAGAGGAACAAGGGTAATTTAAGAGGGGCCGCGCCCTTTGAGCGGGGACCTGTCTTTTTAAAACCTCTCAAAAAAAGCGAAGTCAACTGTCAGACCGAATAAGAGGCTTCGCCTTTTTAATTAAAGGTAAATCCCGGATTACCATTTGACTTTTCTATCTTCTGGGAAGTAGTATGCTCACAAACGCTACGAACCTCAATGGGACGATTGCCATTAAATAAAGACGATTGATTTAAAATTAGAGCGTATTCGAAAGCAGCGCAGTTAAAGGCAGTCCCCCGGAAGGTTTGGTGATTGTCCAAAAGTTCCTCGTTATTTTAAGATATATAGTCCCGGTTTTAATCGGAACTCAGTTTTGACAATCACCCCTCTCAGATGTTTTCAGTGAATACAGCCTGTAAAGGCCGTGAGGTTTTTTTAAAGGCTGGCATCCGGGTCAAAACCGCCTGTATAAAGGTATCGGAAGGTAAAAGGCAGGGTTAATACGGCAGCTGCCGCGTTATCTCGATTTACAACGTAACAAGTTAGGACGAATGAGGATGAATACAAGGATTACGCAGTTGCTGGGAATAGATTTCCCGATCATCCAGGCATCCATGGCCTGGATAGCGGACGCCGGCCTGGCCGCCGCCGTTTCTCAATCAGGCGGTCTGGGCACAATCGGGCCAAACGCCGGTTCAAAGACTGTAATCACAGACGTCGATGAGACAGGGGAGAGGCTTCGCGCTCAGATAAATAAATGCCGCGAGCTGACCGACCGGCCTTTCGCCGTAAACTTTGTCGTTGGCGTGGGAGGTCAGGACAGGTGTTATTCCGAAAAATGCGTTGAGGTCGGCATTGAAGAGCGCGTGCCGGTTGCCATCGTTTCTCAAGGCAGCCCGGCTGTTTACACCAAAAGGCTCAAGGTGGCCGGTATCACCGTGATGCAGGTATGCTCCACGGTCAGACACGCCAGAAAGGCTCAGGATTGCGGCGTGGACGCGATCATAACTTCAGGCGCCGAAGGCGGAGGCCACAGCGGTTTCGACATGATCACCTCCTTCTGTTTGGTCCCGCAGGTGGCGGACGCGGTGAAAATTCCGGTGGTGGCCGGCGGAGGCGTTGGGGACGCGCGCGGTCTCCTGGCCGCCCTTTCATTGGGCGCGGAAGGGGTATACATGGGTACGCGCTTTATCATGACCAGGGAATGCCCGGCTCATGAAAGCGCCAAAGAACTCATTCTTAAGGCGGGCGACACCGACACTATCGCCGTTGGTCATGGCGCGCGGGGTAAAGACAAAAAAAGCAGTGAGGGCGATAGAGGTTTTGTCGAGGAGCGGCGCGGCGCCATAAGGCTGATCGTAAACGATTTTTTAACCAAGTTCTTTAAGGAGAAGGGCGAATTCGTCATTGACGATTCCTTCAACTTCATGAAACCGTTTCTCTCGGGCAAACTTCATAACAACACCATCACCGCCGGTCAGGTGTCTGGGCTGGTCAAGGAACTCCCGGCCTGCCGCGATCTCATAAAAGGCATGGTGTCAGAGGCCGAGTCCGTACTGGGCAGGGTCAGCCGCGTTTTCAGTCACGACAGGGATGATTATTAAATTCAGTTTCGATTGAAGAATAAGCTCACATTTTTGTAAGGCCGGTAACAAAAAAATCTTGGCCGCCCGATGACTTAAAAAAAAGGCGAAGCCCCCCGGTCAAACCGGGTCAGGGTCTTCGCCTTATTAATTAACTGAAATTTAAGATCTGAAGAAGGTGCTGGTCAGGTTGTTCCAACCTAAAACCGGAAGGTTCCCATATACATTCGATACGATTTCACCACCGTCCGCAGGGAGGGGGCCGACTTCGCCCTCGACCATCTTGAATAACTTATCGCTTTCCGATTCGATAAATTCCTGAGCGCCTTCACCGATGTGCAGCCCTTTCACGTTTTTCTTCAAACTCGCCGCCTGCACGACCATTACCCAGCCGTCCTCATAAGGCTCATCATAAGAAATCTCAGGCCGCTGACGAATCTTGGGGTTGACCGCCAGCACGATCCCATCGATTGGAGCCAGGATTTTGGCCTCATTTCCTTCACGGTATAAACTCCAGGAAGCGGCGTTCCGGGTAACCTCGTACCCCACCTGGGGAAGATCCAGCCTTTCCAGAGGACCAACCAACTTCAGGCCGAAGTCATCCAGACCGATGCGGACCTTGCCCGCGTTTTCGATCTTCGCCCAGGCATGCCCGTCATGATAGTAGAAGCCTTCGGGTACGCTGTAACCCCGAACCCTCGGGGCGTCCACCAGATGGATAGGAACCGCAATCTCCCACTCGTCCTCAAAGAACTGATCGAAATCACAGGTATTACACTCATAGTCGTAAGCGCAGATCCGATACCCGATGCGGCCTGTCAGGGAATGACGGCAAACCCGCATGTTGGCCGGTTTGGCCCGCATGGCTTCCTGCCAGGAAATAATTCCCGCCTTCTTCCCTTCAGGGGTTCCTCCATCCGCCCGAATGCGGCGGTTTTCGTCAGCGGTTTTGTGCATGGCCTCGTCATACTTGCAGGTGGTGCAGTCAAAAAAGTTGTTGCAAAGTTTATAGTCAACCACGCCCGCCTTCATCCAGAGGCATCCCTCCTCTACGGCCCGCTGCCTTGTTTTTTTAGATTCTTCAGCCATGTTTATACCCTCCTTGTATACCAATAGATTTTTTATCCTTGTTTTTTTAATAAATTTGTCAGTCAGCCGTCCCTCAAACACTTGAGTTGAAAATAGGCGCCGGTTGGACCTGAAAAGCCTCAATCAGTCATTGGCCTGATGACCCAGTTCCGGCCGCATAAAACAACATTTCTGTCTCCAGCCTTGCCATTGCCCTTTTTGGTCAAACGATAAAGGCTGGTTCCGCCCTTCATCCACTTTTTCATTTCTTTACTTTTCATTGCTCAGCCCTCCCGTCCTTTTTTTCTCGTTTGCCTATCTATAGAGCAAGGGCGGTGCCAGGTTGGGCCAAATCCAGTTTCAACTTGGAGTGCTTTTTATAAGACATTGAATATATTGTTAAAATAAAAAGGAAGGATCGATCAGCTTTCTTCAAAGGCGCTTTGACGAGGGACTCGCAGCAGGCTGAGCCGTGTGAAGATTTTCAACACCAGTAAGGGATTGTGGTTCGGGCGGCAACAATTATTTAAATAAATATGGTGTGTTACGAGGAATGTTTATTTTTTCAACAGGGGCGTTTAGAAATTCAACAGTTTCGTTGTCAGGAAAGGTTAGAGTGAATGAAAGACTTTTATTAAAAATCAGCAGAATACCCCGCCTTTCAAAGTGGGGATGAATGCGTTAAAAGAATTTTTCCCTTTATTATCGGCATCATTACTTGATGCCGAGTACGAAGCCCCGCCTTTTAAGGCGGGGAGAGTTCACTAAAAGGAACATGTTTCTGGCAATCGCTTCCAGCTTTTTTTACTCCCGCTCCCGGCTTAAAAGGTTAATGAGTTTACTCAGGCTGAAGAGGGAAATCACGCCCAAAAGCAGGATCCAGCCCAGGTGCAGATGCAGCTTGACGGTCAGAGCCGCGCCGCCAAAAAGAAGCCCCAGACCGCCCACGGCCAGGAGGCGTTTCAGGTGATTCAGCTCCAGGCTAAATGACTTTTCAACACGCCCCGCCTGTCTTAACCGGCGCAGAAAGTAGTCCAGATCCCAGGCTAAGAGCGCGGCGACCACGCTTAACAGCAGCCATCCGGCCTTGATGTCCAGAAAGGTTCCGCGAGTCGCCGCGACGCTGAAAAAGAACAGCCCAAAAGAACCAATCCCGCCCCGCCCGAGCCTCTGGGCGTACAGCCAGAACAATCCGAAAACCGCAATCAAGACACACCAGCCCCAGGAACCTTTCATGGCGTAGCCGGCCGCCAGCAGGCCGGTCGCCAGCGCCAAACTGCCCCAAAAGATTTTATGAGAAATAGTCATCGCTCAATGATACCAGTAAGGCCGCATGCCTAAAGTGCTGTTGATCGCCTGATGTATGGGGATGTTTACCTCCCAGTTAAGAACGTGGATACCCGCCCGGCGAAGTTCGCGCAGCATCAGTTCCCTTTCGAGAATTATGATTCGTTTTCCGGTCTCGAAGTCCGGGTGTGACTGGAGCTCTTTTTCCTCAAAGGCGATCGGGTCAGGGCTGACCACAAGGACCTGATATCCCCGGGCCCGAAGCCGAAAGAGCGTCTCACAGTCCTGCTTAATGAGGGGGCTGATAAAAATTAGCTGTGAGTGAGAAGGAAAGAGCCGCGTCGGTATGTTTTCGAGCTTGTCAAAGACCTCGCTCTTTCCGGGCCCGGCCCTGGTCAGCGCTCGAAGTATGTGCTCTTTCTGAACCTTGCCGTACCCAGGAAAAGTCCAGTCAACCACCCGGCCGTAAACGAGCATGCCCACCCGGTTTCCGTCACTCAAAAAGGATTCGGCCAGAGCCGCCGCGGCCAGGACGGCAAATTCAAAAAGCGATCCTTCCTTTACCCTGGAGTAACTGCGCTGGCGGGCGTCCAGAATCAGCCCCACGTCAGCGACCCGCTCCTGCTCAAACTCATTGGTGAAGAACGCCCGGGGATGGCGGGCCGTGGATTTCCAGTTAATCATCTGGGGAGGATCACCCGGCTGGAACTCCCGAACCCCGAAGAATTCAACTCCGGGCCCGCCCGTTCGGGCGGGAATAAACCCGGAATAGACCTTTGTCCGCCGGGGGCGAATCGCTATACGTTTCGGCCTCACCGTGTAAGGCATGACCATGAGCCGCCCTTCCGTGGGCAGGAACTCCTGTTTAACAATCAGCCCCGTGGGATCGCTGGCCCTGGCCTTGACCCCTTGAAACCAGTAATACCCCCGTTTGGGATTCAAGGTGTACTGCCACCGGACACTCTCACCCGGTTCGAGGGAGGTAAGCACGCTGGCCGCGCCATCCGCCGGTTCAAGCCCGGCCGGAACCCGATCCTCAAGAAAAACTTCTTCCAGCCGTGAGCCTTCATTCGTTATTTCCAGATTCACCGTCACCGGCGTGTCCTGTGATACACGATCGGCGCTGAGGATTCTCGATATCTTAAAGCGAATCTTGTCCGGGCTGTAAAGAGGACCAACGCCCAGGTAAACCAGGAAGGGCGCCATGAGGGCCAGAAGACCTCCGGCCTTGGTCAGCAGGCCCGTGAGAAAAAGCCCGTACAGGATGAATCCCAGTAAAAGGAGTCTGTTCACCATCACACTCCGTCGATGACCGGGACGGAGACCTGATCAAGGACATCCTTGATCACGTCGCTCGCCGCGCCGCTCTTCATCCACAGGTCAGGCACCAGGATCAGGCGATGGAT
>JAFDLS010000346.1 GCA_019306365.1 Deltaproteobacteria bacterium | reverse complement strand
AAGAACCATAAAAGGGGACAGGGCGAATTCCCGAGAGATTTGATCCCTGTATGATATTGAAGAGAACGGTTCCTGCTTCAGGTAAAGGCTTGCAAATGATGCCGCACGGGTTTATCTTGAAAAGAAGTGTTTATATTTAACTATTGATTATCCGATAAAAAACAGGCTAAACGGCTGTTTTACTCATCAGGCGGGGATTCGAAATGAGCTGCGTTAATCAGGGGCGCGAATTTCTTTCACTGGAGCGCATGTGTAAAGAACTGGCTATGGTATTACAGGTCTTATAAAGAGCGAGCAAGACCCGAGAAAAAGCCAATCATTTTGAGGCATAAAAAAGTTGACGGATTAATAAGAAATGAATTCAGCGAAAGGTCAAGAAAGAGGTAAAAAAGTGAACGTGACCCTTTTGATCATGCTTGTCCTGGTTTGTGTTTTGATCGTTACGGCATATATCAAGGATCCCAGCCTCCCGGTGGAAGGATTTAAGGCGGGAGGAAAGCTCTTTTTGGATATCCTGCCCACCCTGGTTATCGCCTTTATCGCGGCCGGAATGATCACTCAGGTTTTGCCGCGCGAACTCATGACGCGATGGCTGGGAGAAGAATCCGGTATAAGCGGCTTGCTTATAGCCACTTTGGCCGGCGCTGTGACCCCTGGCGGTCCATTTGTCCAATTCCCAATTGTAGCCGCTTTACTGAAGGCCGGGGCAGGTGTCGCGCCTTTAATGGCTTATATCAGTGCCTGGTCATTGTTAGGCGTCAACCGTTTTCTTGTATATGAAGTCCCTCTTCTCGGCTGGAAACTCGCCCTGTCACGAATAACGGTGAGTCTGATCTTCCCAGTCATTATTGGTTTGATGACCAGGTTCATATGGGCGCGGTTATAGTTTGAATGGTGACAGGTTTTACAAGAAACAATAAGATCTAAAGAAACAGACAGAAAGGAGCGAACGTGGTGATAAAGAACGAAGCCAGGATCAAGGATGACCATATAAGGGAAATAAGATCGGCCATCAGGCACAGGGCAACCTGGTTCTATTTTCTGCTCGACGAGGCTCGAAAGAGGGGGTTAGAGTGGGACGATTTTGCCAGAAAAGCAATATTTCGCACCGGTTGCCTGCATGGCGAGAGCAATTTCACCAAAACATCTGATTTAGGAGAGTTTGCCGGGCAGTTCGCCAACAAACTCTCTCGCCAGCTTTTTGAGATGGATGTCACGGAAGCGACCGAAAATCGGCTGGTCATAGAATTCAATTACTGCCCGCTCGTGAGCGCATGGAAAAATTTGACGGACGATCAGGACGAAATAGCTCACCTGTGTGATATCGCCATGGATGGGGACCGGGGAATAGCCAGCACATTTCCAGGATTCCGTCTGGATATCCAGGAAACCATTGCCTCGGGTGGCGATGTGTGCCGTCTTGTTTTCACAGCGGAAAAAATGGAAGAGGACTAAAACAAGCGGATCTTAATGTCCGGTTTTTTTCTGTAAACGGGGATGAGTATGCAATCGCCAGTAGGCCCGATAAGGCCGCCTTCGGAAGCCCGTTCCCTGCTGATAAGGGTGACCAGGAACTGCCCCTGGAACAGGTGTGAATTTTGTACGGTGTTCAAAGGCCAAAAATTCGAACTGCGGCCTTTGGAGGAGGTTAAGACAGACATTATGGCCGCGCGAAAAGCGGCCGACGATGTTAAAAAATGGGCTGAGCAGACCGGTTATGGACTTGGTTATGTGGCCAGATATAACGGCATCTCCTGGCTGCACGATGATGGGGTGACGAACGTTTTCATACAGGATTCAGACAGCCTTGTCATGAAAACGGAGTTTTGAGTTCATTCGTGAAACATTTCCAGCGGTCGAAAGAATCTGTACCTACGCCAGAGGCAGGACTGTTTTCCAGAAAAAAATTGATGACCTGAAAAGACTCCGGGAAGCGGGACTTTCGCGGCTGCATATCGGTCTGGAGACGGGCGATGATGAACTCCTGGCCTATGTCCAAAAGGGCGCGACCGCCAAGCAGATGGAAGAGGCTGGCCAGAAGGCGGTTGAGGCCGGGTTTGAGGTTTCAGAGTACATCATGCCAGGACTCGGCGGCATGGAAAGATGGGAACAGCACACATTGAATTCGGCTCGAGTCCTAAATAAGATAAATCCCCATTTCATCAGGCTGAGAACCTTTCATCTCATTTCCGGGTCTTCGATGTATGAAAAGGCTGAGCGCGGCGCATTTCATATGCAATCTATTATTGGAGTTTTAAACGAGGTTCGAAAGTTCATTGAGGAACTGGATGTAAACTCCCAGCTGGTTACCAGCGATTATGCCTTCAACTATTTCATGGGAGAGGTGGACGGCAAGCTTCCTCAAGATAAAGAAAACCTGCTCAAGTCTGTTGACGAGGCTATCGCTGAATGGCG
>JAFDLS010000345.1 GCA_019306365.1 Deltaproteobacteria bacterium | reverse complement strand
GCTTACCTGCGGCTCTTGACTCCCGGTCAATAAAAAACAACTCCTCCTGGCCAACAGATAAATTAGAATAGACGCTCGGGGGAAGAGGAACTTCATAAACCCTATCTTGGAGGCCCTGAAAATTGATTTTCACCCGGACCTTAGGAGACGCTTCTTTCGACTTTTGGCTGGTTTTTTCGGCCGGAGAAGAGCCTGCCTTCGGTGGTGAAGAGGCTGGGGAAGTCGCTTCTCCCTTGGACGTTTCCTTCTCAGGCAATAATTCGTTCTGAGGTGCCCAAGGAAAAACATCTTTCCCGCTCAGACCAAGGGCGTAAATTCTTTTGGTTCGATCAAAGTAAGGTTCGGGTTGGCGCGGTCCCCAGGGACTTCCCACCACACTCCGAAAATAGCGGTCGGATAGAAAATAAAGCCACTGGCCGTCAGGACTCCAGGCCGGGTTGTAAGAATCAACTCGTTCGCTGGTCACCGGAGTAATTTGGCCGCTGCTAATTTCCAGAATTTTTATCTGCTGGAATTGATTGTCTGCGGCTTCAACAAAAGCTAAGAAGCGGCTATCGGGTGACCAAGCTAAGTCCCAAAACATTCCGTTAAGGCTGGAGGCCACTCGCTTTAGTTTCTTTTCCCTAAGGTCAGCTAACCAGAGCTGGTAATTCTTATCGGCAAAGGCTAGCCAACGACCATCGGGAGAGGGAAGACCATCAAAGCGAAGAACCTTGGCGCCCGTGGTTAACTGTTCTATTTGGCCTAGGCCATTAGCTGGGGCCCGGTAAAATTCCCATTCCCCGGTTTGGTCATTCAAAAGCAACAAGCTTTTACCGTCTGGAAAAAAACGGGCGGCCCGGTGGCGAATCCCTTCCTGGTAACTTACCCTCACCCAGCGCCCATCTCCCACGGGAGCCACAAAGACGTTTCCTCGCGAGACAAACACCAGCCGGTCCCCATTAGGGGCAATGTGCGCAGAAGTTAGATAATCAACAGGTTTTTTAATCCATCTCTCCCGCATCCGGTCAAAGTCAGAGGGGATGATGATATCCAAGGGGGTATCCTGATGCTTCTCGATATCATAAAGGTAAAGATCAGCCACCAGTTGATAAACAATGCGGCCATTATGGAGGGAAGGCGAGCTCACATCGTATCCCTCATGAAAAGTAAGCTGTTTTAAGTCGGAACCATCTAGGTTCATCGACCACAGATTCATGGTGCCGCTGCGGTCGCTGACGAAATAGATCCTGTTTTTCCAAGACATCGGGTTTTTACTGGTTCCGGGGTAATCTGCCGTTAGAGGCACCGCTTCTCGAGGATTAGCCAGGTCAAATTTCCAAAGATTTTGAACCGTTCCTCCCTTGTATCGCTTGGTGTAACTTCCTTGGAAAGGAAGACGAGTAAAAACAAGCATTTTTTCATCCGGAGTAAAACAACCTTCGGCTGCCTGGGCCAAGGGAACCAGGGATTCTTCATTGGTGGCCGGGTCAAGAAGAACTAGCTGGGTGTCAGGAAGAGTCGAATATTTGCGGGTGGCGTAGATAGTTTTACCTGAGAGCGTCCAACCAACTACTGTTGACGTCTGGCCGGAGAAGGTCCGCCGCTGGGGAAGACCGCCTTCCAGCGGCATCGTATAGACTTCGGTCGGCCCCTCGTATTGGGCAGAGAAAGCTAAGGTCTTTCCGTCAGGGGAAATGGCCGGATGCGACTCTTCACCATGATGAGTTGTTAGGCGACGAGCCAAACCCCCATTAAGGCTCCCTGCCCACAAGTCACCTTCCGATACAAAAACGACCAGGTCATCATGAATTGCCGGGTAACGATAATAACCTTTTCTCCCCTGGGCTTTGGCGAAGGCCGGCCCGACAAATAAAGTGACTAAAAAGACAGCTATAGATAAGATTAAAAACCAATCCCTATAAAAGACAGCTATAGATAAGATTAAAAACCAATCCCTATCCTTTTTAGTTAAACCAATCATTTTCCCTCCTTAAAATAGAAATTGCCCAAAATCGGCCATTTTTAATAATGTAGCAATCAAGCAAATTTAGGATCTCGAAAAGTAGGAATTAAAAAAGAGAAACTTGAATAATCAGCCAATATTTTAAACATATTAAAATATAATTTTATTATCCTTCGCCATCCTAATTCAAGGAAAAAAAAAGGAGAGGCGAGGGGTCGGGCCCAGGCATCTCCTTTATAATCTATAAGATAACCATAGTTTTCCACAGTTTTTCTTGCTTTAAATGATGATTTTTTGGTTCGGTTCATCACGGAAACGGATACCTTGGAGCCCTTCAGTGCTTCTCGATAAGGATCTGCAGGATCTCCAGTTCGTCTGTATCAAACCAGGTCTTGTGGCACAGAAAACATTTATCCACGGGAATGATATACTGATACGTGAAAGGCCTTGGCTGCATTTTCAAGCCGCAGATCGGGCAGTATATGTCCGGAGTTTTTTCCCTGCTGATCTTCCTGAT
>JAFDLS010000344.1 GCA_019306365.1 Deltaproteobacteria bacterium | reverse complement strand
ATCATTCGACCTATTCGCCGGATCCTGGATTCCTCCAGAACCAACTCCTTGATATGGTGCAGGAACCAGGGATCTATTCCAGTGAGTTCACGAACCTCCTCGATCTCCATGCCGTTTTTGAAAGCGGCCGCCAGATAAAAAATTCGTTTGGAATTGGGAGTTCTGAGTCGGGCGCATATCGTTTCCAACTCGGTTAGGTGCAAATCAATATCCAACGGGTTTTGGCCGTCGCCGTAAAGACCGAAGTGGCCGATCTCAAGTGAACGCAGTCCTTTCTGAAGAGCCTCGGCAAAGGTTCGGCCTATCGCCATTGTCTCGCCAATCGATTTCATGGACGTGGTAAGTACGTCTTCGGTATTGGGGAACTTCTCAAAGGTCCAGCGCGGAATCTTAACCACACAATAATCAATGGTCGGTTCAAAGGACGCCTGGGTCTTTTGTGTAATGTCGTTGGGGATCTCATCCAGGGTATAGCCCACAGCCAGCTTGGCGGCCAGTTTGGCGATCGGGTATCCGGTTGCCTTGGAAGCCAGGGCGGAACTGCGGGAAACACGGGGATTCATTTCAATAACAACCATCTCACCGGTTTCCGGATGAACCGCGAACTGGATANCCCGTATGCACCCCCATGGGATCCAGGTTCTCGATGGAACAGACAATAACGACGTTGTCCATTCGGTCCCGCATGACCTCCAGCTCGAATTCCTTCCAGCCAATGATGCTCTCTTCGAGCATGACCTCATGAATCATGCTAAGGTCCAGGCCATGCGCGACCATTCCCTCCAGGGCCTCACGGTTATAAGCCACACCGCCGCCCGCCCCGCCGAGGGTAAAGCTGGGCCTGATGATAATGGGGAAACCGATTTCCTCAGCCGCGCGTCCGCAGTCCTGGAGTGACCGGATTATGCGGCTCTGGGGGACGCGGAGTCCAATTTTTTTCATGGCCGCCCGAAAAAGTTCCCGGTCTTCCGCCTTTTTTATGACCTCCAGACTGGCCCCGATCATCTCCACGCCGAAGCGTTCCAGCACACCCTGCTCTGCCACGGTATAAGCCGTGTTCAGACCGGTCTGGCCTCCCATGGTGGGAAGCAGGGCATCCGGACGCTCTCGCTCGATTATCTGAGCCACCATCTCCGGGGTAATAGGCTCAATATATGTCCTGTCGGCCGTCTCAGGGTCTGTCATAATGGTGGCGGGGTTGGAGTTTATTAAAACGACCTGATAACCTTCATCCTTGAGGGCTTTGCAGGCCTGCGTGCCTGAGTAATCGAATTCACAAGCCTGTCCGATTACGATCGGGCCCGATCCTATGAGTAGAATTTTCTTGATATCCGTCCGTTTTGGCATCTGTTCAGTAAATCATTTCCGCATTAAGTCGATAAAGCGTTTAAAGAGGTAAGAAGCGTCGTGAGGTCCGGGGCAGGCTTCCGGATGATACTGCACCGAGAAGAATCCCCGTTTTTCATCAGCCAGCCCTTCAAGGGTTTTATCGTTCAGGTTTATATGGGTCAACCTCACATCCTGGCCGGTCAGGCTTTCCATATCCACACAAAACCCGTGGTTTTGACTGGTGATCTCAATTTGGCCGGTACTCAAATCTTTCACCGGCTGATTTGCGCCCCGGTGACCGAATTTTAATTTAAAGGTTTTTCCGCCCAGTGCCAGGCCCAGCAACTGGTGGCCAAGGCAGATACCGAAGATAGGACGCCTGCCCAGCATAGCGCGAACGTTTTCATAAGCATAGGGCACCGCGGCCGGATCGCCCGGCCCGTTGGACAGAAAGATTCCGTCAGGCTCATAAGCCAAAACCTCGTCCGAAGGCGTTTTTGCAGGCAGCACCAGAATCTCGGCCCCTGCTTTGTGCAAGGAACGGAGAATGTTGAATTTGGCCCCGTAATCAAGGGCCGCCACCTTGCAGCGCCCCTGGGTCAGAGCCCATTCCTCAACCGCTTCAGAACCGGTCTCGGGCCGACCGCCCTTTTCATCGTCCTTCCAAACATAAGGCTGACCGCAGGTGACCTCCTTGACCAGATCGCGTCCGATCATCGAAGGAACCGCCCGCGCCTTCTTTGTCAAAGACGCGGGATCAAGGTCCTTGGTGGACATAAAAGCCCGCATAGCGCCCTGCTCCCGGATATGCCTCGTCAAAGCCCGGGTATCAATGCCGGTCAAGCCAAGAACCCCGGCGGCGGAAAGATAGTTGGACAGAGAACGTTCTGACCGCCAGTTGCTCGGTATGGGATGATACTGACGCACGACAAATCCCTCAACCCTGATTCGCCCTGATTCCACATCCCGTTCATTTATTCCGTAATTACCGATGTGCGGATAGGTCATGGCCACGATTTGCCCGGCATAGGATGGGTCTGTCAAAACCTCCTGGTACCCGGACATAGAAGTATTAAAAACAATTTCACCGGAAGCCTCACCATGGCCGGTAAAAGAGTATCCCTGAAAAACCTTACCGTCCTCCAGGGTTAAAATGGCTTTTCTTTTTTCCAAGTTATTTCCTTCTTCCAGGCCTAAAACCTGCGGAAAAAAGCGGGTTAAAAGCCTCTTTGGCGCTGTCTTGGCTGATTCTATATATCAAA
>JAFDLS010000095.1 GCA_019306365.1 Deltaproteobacteria bacterium | reverse complement strand
CACTACCTGGAAGAGGAAGGCCTGGCGACTGCACATATCAGCCTGGTCCGTGAACACACTGAGACCATTAGACCGCCGCGCGCTTTATGGGTAACATTTGAAATGGGCCGTCCGCTGGGAGTTCCTAACGACCCTGATTTTCAAAAACGCGTGCTTCTGGCGACCCTGAAACTTCTGGAAGCGTCCAGCGGTCCGGTGCTTGAAGATTTCCCGGAAGACGCGCCGGCGGTGGATGAAGCGACCGCCTGGGCCTGTCCGGTTAATTTTGACGAGGTTGAAGAAAATCTGAGCGATGAAGAACGGCTTCTGGCTTCCTTTAAACGAGAAATGGATCAACTTCGATCCTGGTACGATATCGCGGTCAGAGAACGCGGACGCACCACGGTGGGGGTCAGCGGCGTTAAGCTGGATGATCTGGCTGATTTTATTTGTGCTTTTCTCGGCAGTGATCTTCCTGAAAACCCAAAGCCGGAGATTTCACTGCCGCTGGTCCTCAACCTGGCGATTGACGATCTGAAGGCCTATTACACTGAAGCTGCACAACCCGGTCAAAACAAGACGGACAGTGAACGGATAACCGACTGGTTCTGGGATGAAACTGCGGCGGGAAAACTGTTATTTGGCATCAAGGAAGCCTGCGTAAAAAGCGAAAACGGAATGCTCAAAATCGTTGGCAGTGCCCTTATTGTGCCAGTAGCGCAAGCCCATCGAGGAACTTAGTTTAAGAATTAAGCCGTAATTTCATATGATAAAGCCTTGTATGAGACCTATGCAAAACCAGTAATTTTGTTGAAATCGCGGAAGGTGAAAGTTTAACCCGCAGGAATATTACTAATATTTCGAGGACTTAATTTTGAGCCTGACATATGCCGCTGCGGCGTGAGCGAAGCGGCGCTCAATGCCGCTGCAGCGTCAGCGAAGCGGGGTTCATGAAGTCAGCTAAAGGACGAAGTTTTGCAGAGGTCTCAAAATGGCATCCTGCAGGAGTGATTACGGGAAACGATGCTGCAGCCCGGCCCTTCCCAGTTGTTTTTTAGGTTCCCGGGCCGATTCATTACTATTTGCTTTCCCTTTATGTGTATGATATGGAAAAACAAACTTGACAACGCACTATAAAATCTGAAGATGAAAGTATTAAATTTTAAATATCCGAAAAGGCAAAGTGACGAAGAGCCTTCGGTCAAGCCGGAACGCGAATACTGGACCCTCACCGCCTGGGTTGAAAGCTGGGCTCATTTCGTTATAGACCCAATTTCACGACTGTTAGGCCGGTTGGGTATTCAGCCCAACTTGCTGTCCGTGATAGGGTTTCTTGTATCGTCCTCCGCTGGCGCGCTCATCGCGGCCGGTTATTTCTTCCACGGTGGATGGTTATTTTTTCTATCTGGTCCCTTTGACGCTCTGGATGGGGCCTTAGCGCGAACGGTAGGCCTGGAATCACGCTTCGGAGCCTTCCTTGATTCCTTCCTTGACCGCTATTCTGAGGCGGCTGTTTTATTCGGCATATTATACTGGGCCATTTCACACGAGGAATCTATCATAATCTTGCTCACCTTCTTAACTCTGGTCGGTTCATTCATGGTCAGTTATTCCCGGGCCAGGGCTGAGGGACTGCGTATCTCATGCAAGGTTGGCCTCTTTACCCGTCTGGAACGATTTATTGTCATGGTCCTTGCCCTGTTAACCCAGCAGATGTTAATTGGACTGATTATACTTGCCTTTCTGACCAATTTTACCGCCCTTCAGCGGTTATTTCACGTTTACCGGCAATCGCTGGATGAATCATAACTATTTAGTATCACACGCCTTTTGAGCCACAACCTTTCAACACAACAATCCATACGCTATTATAGTAATTGCCAGAATTACGTTTCGTTTGATTACTGAGGTAAATCAAGGCGCTAACAGCGGCAGCCATGATATAACAAATGGCAATTACATGATATTTTAGCGTTTGTCGTAAGGTGGTTTACGAGAATGTCGAAAACTAAATCTCCTCCTGCCACAAGGCAAAACGGAACATATTTATGACAAACGCTCTAAGTGCCGTATCTGGTTTTCATCTTCAAAGCTAAAAAAAAGCCCCCTCCTGGGGAGGGAGCTCAATTTAATACAGGGTTTAATAGACGGTTTAGTACATTCCGCCCATTCCACCCATACCACCACCGGGAGGCATACCACCCGGGGCACCCACGGGATGCTCTTCCTTTTTCTCAACAACAGCAGCTTCAGTGGTAAGGAGCAGAGCGGACACGGAAGCGGCGTTCTGCAAGGCGAATCGAGTAACCTTGGTTGGGTCGATGACACCGACCTGCAAGAGGTCTTCATAATCACCGGTGTTAGCGTTAAAACCGACAGCGCCTTTCTTCGACCGAACATGCTCAACCACAACAGCGCCTTCGTAACCGGCGTTGTTGACAATCTGACGAATCGGCTCTTCGAGGGCTCGTTTGACAATGGCCACGCCTTGAGCCGCGTCACCCTCGATTTCCATTTTGTCAAGGGCTGTGACCGCGCGCAGCAGAGCTACACCGCCGCCAGGCACAATGCCTTCCTCCACGGCGGCCCGAGTCGCGTTAAGCGCGTCTTCAACGCGGGCTTTCTTTTCTTTCATCTCGATCTCAGTCGCCGCGCCAACGTTAATGACAGCCACGCCGCCAATCAACTTGGCCAGACGCTCCTGAAGTTTCTCCCGGTCATAATCAGAAGTGGTTTCGTCGATTTGAGCTCGAATCTGCTTCACGCGGCCTTCGAGATCCGCCTTTGCGCCGGCGCCGTCAATGATGGTACTGTTATCTTTATCGATGACAATCCTTTTTGCGCTGCCCAGATCATCTATTCCTACGTTTTCCAATTTGATACCCAAATCTTCGGAAATCACCTGACCACCGGTAAGCACCGCGATATCCTCAAGCATGGCCTTACGCCGGTCTCCAAAACCAGGGGCCTTGACAGCACAGGCGGTCAAGGTGCCTCGCAATTTGTTGATTACCAGGGTAGCCAGCGCTTCGCCTTCCACGTCCTCAGCGATAATCAGTAAGGGCTTACCCATTTTGGCTATCTGCTCCAGAATGGGCAGCAGGTCTTTCATGTTGGAAATTTTTGTTTCATTGAGAAGGATATATGGATTTTCGAGAACAACTTCCATCTTCTCGGGATCAGTGACAAAATACGGTGAGAGATAACCGCGATCAAACTGCATGCCTTCGACCACTTCCAGGCTGGTTTCCATGGATTTGGCTTCCTCAACCGTGATAACGCCTTCTTTACCAACCTTATTCATGGCTTCAGCAATGATGTTTCCGATGGTGGAGTCGTTATTAGCGGATATGGTGCCGACCTGAGCGATTTCTTTTTGATCCTTGGTGGGTTTGGACAGCTTCTTCAGGGATCCAACCGTGGTATCAACAGCCATCTCGATACCACGTTTGAGCTCCATGGGGTTGGCTCCGGCAGTGACGAGCTTCTGGCCTTGCCGATAGATTGCCTGGGCCAGCAAGGTTGCTGTGGTAGTTCCATCGCCAGCCACGTCAGAGGTCTTGGAAGCGACTTCCTTGACCATCTGGGCGCCAATGTTTTCGAATTTATCATCTAATTCAATCTCTTTGGCCACGGTCACGCCATCTTTGGTGATGGTCGGGGGACCAAAAGATTTTTCCAATATCACGTTCCGGCCCTTGGGGCCTAATGTAACTTTCACCGCGTCGGCAAGGATATTGATACCCTTCATGATGGCTTCGCGGGCTTTTGCTTCATATTTAATTTCTTTTGCAGCCATTTCTGTATTCCTCCTTGAAGTTAATAATGGGACTCACTTTGATTATTCGAGGACGCCAAGTATATCGTCTTCGCGCATGATGAGGTATTCTTCACCCTCAATCTTGATCTCTGTGCCAGCATACTTGCTGAACAGGATCTTGTCCCCGGCTTTGACATCTGGTTTGACTGTTGTCCCATTGTCCAAAATTTTACCCTTACCGACGGCTATAATTTTACCTTCTTGGGGTTTTTCCTTGGCAGAATCTGGAATAATAATTCCACCCTTGGTTGTTTCCTCCTCATCTACTCTCTGGACGAGGACACGGTCTTGCAGCGGTCGTACGTTCATAACAAATTCGCTCCTTTCTTACTTTCATTTTTATTCGACCTAATCTCATGACCCTACGCGTCTTTCTGTAATGAATCTCGCGGGCCAATTGAAAAGAGTCGTGACAATGCCTCTTAAAAATTGTTAGCACTCAAATCATGCAAGTGCTAATAATAGAGGTAAGGCCTATTTTTTTCAAGAGAATTCTTTAGCACTTCGAACTTCCTCATAACCTTCAGACAAAACTTAAGTCGCCTGGCTAACAGTTTCAAGTCTTTTCTTGAATTTTCTTTTTATTTTGGCAAAATTGACCATAGAGCTAATCCTGTTTGCAAACAGATTCACCTTATGATAGAAAAAAATAAACCGAGTAGGGCGTGAAGCATTGCCGAAAATCAAAGACAACAGAAGGGTTTCAGACTACTGGAGCCGCAAAGCCAAAGAAGAGAGGTATCCGGCCCGCTCTGTATATAAGCTCAAAGAGGTGAACCTGAAGTACCATCTTCTCCGGCCCGGAAGTCGTGTTCTGGATCTGGGATCGGCTCCTGGCGGATGGATGATGTATGCCTCAGAAAGCATCGGACCGCACGGGCTGGTTGTTGGTCTTGATCTTCAGTCTGTAAAAATGAAGTTAGCGAGCAACATGCGATTCAAGCAGACCGATGTGCTGGAAATTGAACCTGAATTGCTGGTAGAATACGGACCGTTTGACCTAATCATGTCTGATATGGCTCCAGCCACCACCGGGGCCAAGGACGTGGATCAAGCCCGGTCACTTGAGTTGGCAGTAACAGCCTTCGAACTGAGCCAGAAGTTACTCGACAAAGGAGGCGCTTTTCTGGTTAAAGTGTTCGAGGGGCCGGATGTGGCTAATTTTTTTAATGATTTAAAACAAACATTCAAGACCATCCGGCGGGTAAAACCCAAAAGTTCTCGCCAGTTTAGTCCGGAAATTTTCGGACTGGGGTTAAATTTCAAAGGCTAAAAGGGCAAAGACCAAAAAACGGGGAGGGAAAAAAGTGTCGGGACATAATAAATGGAGTTCCATCAAACATAAAAAGGGCGTAGCCGACGCCAAAAGAGGAAAGCTGTTTTCCCAGTTAATCAAGGAAATTACGGTCGCGGCCCGTATTGCGGGAGGAGACCCTGAAGGCAATCCACGACTTCGCACTGCTATTAGCGCGGCCAAGTCAGCTAATATGCCCAAAGACAATATCGACCGCGCTATAAAAAAAGGCACAGGCGAACTCGAAGGCGCCTCTTACGAAGAATACTTTTATGAAGGATACGGTCCCGGCGGAACAGCTATCCTGATTCAGGTCTTGACCGATAACAAAAATCGGGCCGCGGCGGACGTGAGGCACATCCTGAGCAAGCATGGTGGGAACCTGGGTGAAAACGGTTGTGTCTCCTGGATGTTCTCTCAAAAGGGGCTTATCACCCTGAACGGTGAGGACGTGGACGAGGATGAAATCATTGAACTAACACTCGAAGCTGGGGCAGAGGACGTTGACACCGAGGGCGATGAATTTGAAGTAATCACCACGCCGGAGGATTTTGAATTGGTAAAAGAGGCTTTTGACAAACATGGGACAAGATACATCTCAGCCGAGCTTGCCATGGTTTCTCAAACCACCGTGGATCTTGACGCCGATACCGCGCCAAAGGTTGTGAGGTTAATGGAGGCTTTGGAGGATCTGGAAGACGTACAAAAAGTCTGGTCTAATTTTGACATTTCGGATGAGGTCATGGAGCGCCTTTAAGTGCCTGTCGCTCTTGGCATTGACCCGGGATCAAAAATAACCGGATACGGCCTTGTTACCAAGGAGGGCGGTGAACTAAAATTAGTGGCCGCCGGTTTACTCAAGACCAGTCAGCGAGCTCCATTGCCCGAACGCTTGAACCAGATTTATTGCGGACTTCAAAAGATCATAAAAGAACAT
Organism: Deltaproteobacteria bacterium; assembly: GCA_019306365.1. Classification (GTDB taxonomy): domain Bacteria; phylum Desulfobacterota; class Desulfarculia; order Adiutricales; family JAFDHD01; genus JAFDHD01. Next base: position 15,401 of record JAFDLS010000095.1, on the reverse strand, counting down.
TCCCCGACTGAAGTCGCGGTTGAAGATATTTTTTATGCCAAAAACGTTCGCTCAGCCATACGGCTGGGTCACATGCGGGGGATAGCCCTCCTGGCGGCGGCGGCGGCCGATTTGCCTGTTTATGAATACGCGCCCACGGTCATAAAGATGGCTGTCGTTGGGTATGGCCGAGCGAGTAAGGAGCAGGTCAACCATATGGTCAAACGCCTTTTAAAGACAGACATGGATTTGCGTCCTGACGCTTCAGACGCCCTGGCCACGGCCATCTGCCATATAAATCAAAGCCCGCTTTCGAAGCGTGAAAGGCGGCGAGAATGATCGCTTTTCTGACGGGCGAGCTTAAAGAGAAATCCGCCTCTTCGGTAATAATAATGACCGGAGGCGTTGGTTACGAAGTCTTCATTCCCCTTTCTACTTTTTACGCCCTGCCTGAGGAAGAGGAAGGTGTTTCCCTGCACGTTCAAACCATCGTGCGGGAAGATTCCATGCAGCTTTTCGGCTTCCTGACCCTGGCTGAAAAAGAGGCGTTTCTCGTGCTCAACGCCGTTTCAAAGATTGGCCCCAAACTGGCTTTGAATATACTATGCGGCATAAGTCCTGGTGAGTTGGTCCAGGCCATTTTGAACCGGGACGTGGCCCGCCTTAACTCAGTGCCCGGCGTGGGAACCAAGACGGCGGAACGCTTGATTGTGGAACTCAAGGATAAAGTCGCCCAGCTGGCCGCATCGGCGCCGGACGAAGCCCTGGCGGCCGCGCCTGAGACCACTGATCAGATTGGGTTGGATGTGATATCAGCTCTTGTTAACCTGGGTTACAGAAGGCCTGAGGCTGAAAAGGCCCTAAGGGCGGCCCGCGCCGAAACCGGCGAGGGCATTGACCTGTCGGGCCTGCTTCGCTTAAGCTTGAAAAAACTGCAAAAGGCTTAATAACGTGGAAGATCGAATAGTTGACCCAGATCGCCTTCCTGACGATTCCCTCTTTGAGGCGGGGATTCGGCCCAGGTACTTCAAAGAGTTCGTAGGTCAGGATGGAGTCAAAGGCAACCTGTCCGTCTTTGTCCAAGCGACCAAGGCTCGAGGTGAAGCCCTGGATCATGTTCTGTTATATGGATACCCTGGCCTGGGGAAAACCACGCTGGCAAATATTCTGGCACACGAACTCGAAGTCGGTTTTAAAAGCACTTCCGGACCGGTCATTGAAAGACCTGGCGATCTGGCAGCCATTCTGACCAACCTCGAACCATATGACATTTTTTTTGTCGATGAGATTCACCGGCTCAACCATGTTATCGAGGAAATCCTGTATCCGGCTATGGAAGATTTCCAGCTGGATATCATCATCGGACAGGGCCCCAGTGCTCGAACCGTCAAGCTGGACCTCTCTCCATTCACGCTGGTCGGAGCGACAACCAGGGCCGGTCTCCTTTCACCTCCGCTTCGAGATAGATTCGGGGTACTTCTTCGTGTTGAGTTTTATTCGCCTGAGGATCTGGTCAAGATTGTTAGCAGAGCCGCTCAGGTTTTGAATATTACCCTGGAACCGGAGGGGGCCTGGGAGATAGCGCGGCGTTCCAGAGGCACGCCTCGGGTTGCCCACCGCCTCTTGCGCCGGGTGCGCGATTTCGCTGAAGTACAGGCTGACGGAGTTATCACCCAGACAGTGGCGGACGCTTCATTAAAGAAACTCTCCGTGGATGTCATCGGTTTGGATAATCTTGATCGAAAAATTTTAAGGACCATCTTCTGCTCCAGCAGGGCTTTCTCCAACGTACGCCCAGAGGCCGGACAGCCACAAAACGCGCCTATAAACACTTGGGATTAAAGCCGCCCACTAAAGATAACAAAGGCGGTCAAGGCATCCTCTTTTGATCGTTAAGATCGCTCTGATCCGCTCAAATTTATAGTAATTGCCAGAATTACGTTCCGTTTGATTACTAAGGTAACTCAAGGCTCTAACAACGGCTGCAATAAAATAACAAATGGCAATTACATGATGTTTTAGCGCTTGTCGCAAGGTGACTTACGAGAATGTCCGAAACTAAATCTTCTCCTACCCCAAAGCCAAACTGAAAATATTTATGACGAACGCTCTAGTAAGTAATCCCCGCCTTTTAAGACGTGCCGCTATTTCGAGTTCCGGTCTGAAATCAGGATGGGCCACCTTTATCAACTCTTGAGCTCGTTCACGGTGTGTTTTTCCTAAAAGTTCAGCCACACCCCAATCCGTCACAACGAAGTCGGCATATACTCTGGGTATGGACACCAGTGAACCCTGATCCATAAAGGGGACAATGTTGGAGACCGCCCCATCGCCCCAGGTGGATCTGAGCAAGGTTACGGCCCGGCCGCCAGGCGCGAAGAAGGCCCCGATATGAAACTCGATCTGCCCGCCGGGGCCGTTGATCAGTCTGGGACCAAACTGGCTTTCACAGGTGATTTGACCGGTAAGATCAACCTGAACGGCGTTATTTATGGACACCATATTTTTGTTTTTGGAGATATTGGAAATATTTACGACATAATCCGCACTATATTGCTCAATTAAAGGATTATCATGAGCCCAAAGAACCTCCTCGCGGCGCATGCCTGTTAATGCCGCGAAAACGGCTTTGCCGGGATGCAGTGTGGCGTACCTGCCGGTGGCGATCCCGCGTTTGACTAAAAAACCCATACCCGGACATGCCATCTCGCTGAATATACTGAGATCGTTGAGATGGTCAAAGACCCCCAGCTCAATTAAGTACTTGGAAGGTGTGCCTATGCCCAGCTGGATGGTATCTCGATCGCGTAAGATTGTCTTCAAGTGCTCAGCGATTTTCTTTGAAGCTTCATCCGGGTCGTCCAGTCCAAGGAGGAGTTCAAGTCTTTGCTGGTCGAGATCGTCAATTGCCTCGACAAAACGTATAAGCGCCTTGGGATTCGCCATGGTTATCGCCTTGCGTGCCCGCTCCTGCTTTTCCGGAGAAATAAGATTGACCAGCAGATTGACATCTCCCTCTGGTAGCGGTGGAACAGTGGAATCGACCAAATAATCGATCTCAGAAACATGGAGAAAGGTATCGCCGTGCGACCTGATAAGATTCTCATCCACTTCGGCGATAACCGTTTTTGCCCTTCTGGAATAATTACGTCTTTCCCAGACCTGTCCGCCAAAGGTTACGAAACCGTTCTCATCCGGCGGTGAAACATCAAACAAGGCAACATCAATCTCCTGTTTTGAAGGCCGGTCGTCGCTGTAAATTTTAAACCAGGTTGAATTGGTATAAGGCAGAAAGGAAACCTGGCCCTCATCGTGCGCCTCCCGTCCGGTTGGCCCCAAAAAGATACGAACCATAACCTTAAAAGATTCCTCCATGCCAGGTGAAAGCCAGCCTGGATCAAACAAAGGAGCTTGAATTTCGATTCTTACATCACGCAGCTCCTCATGCCGGGCCGCAATCGCGTGAGCTACGTTTCCCCAGTAAACACTCGGGATGAAGATGTTGTCTCCCGATTTGATAACCTGAGCCGCCTCTTCCGCGGAAACAAGTTTGCGTTTATACTGTTCACGCCAGTCATCAAATTTAAGCCTTCTTCTCTCCATATCGAACTTCCTTTCTTTCTTAAGATCAGTTGTTTAATAGGCACTATCGAGGGCCAAATCCTTTTATTTCAATCTATATTTCTTGTAAAACCGGGTATGACAATCGGTTTGTTTCTTTTAGGGTTTAAATCTAGCTTTTCCGGTCTCTCCATCGTAGATTTCGGTTCTGAAGACTTTTTGCTGATACTTAATGTACTGAGCCTTTTTCATTTTCGGTTGATAATCCGCCAGAATTTCCCTGGCCTTTTCAGCCTGTCCGTAAAGCAGATCAATGGCCATTGTGGCCAGGAGCTTGGCCGATGCCAGATAGGCCAGCTCCTTGTCCGCTATCTGGTAGTCAGATCCATGATTTCTGCCGACCGCCCCGCCGATCGCGGGATGAAGCGCCGGCATCAGGTGGGCGATATCCCCCATGTCCGTGGACCCGGCTCCATGGTCCCCGGTCATATACTCATCTTTTCCCACAATGGCCGCTGAATTATCCTCGAATATTTCGGACAGCTGCGGATCATTTATCAACGGGAAATATCCTGGAATGGTTTCGATCTCGACCTGTGCTCCAATAGCCATCGCCCCGGCCCGCAAGGCCCGATCCACCTTCTGGTTAGCGTCTAAAATTGCTTTATTCGTCTTGCCTCTCACATAGCTCTCCATCCGTACTTCAGAGGGGACCACGTTCACCAGATCTCCACCGTGAGTGATAATGGGATGAACCCTGATTGTATCTGCGTCTTTGTAGGTTTCGCGCTGAGCATGGATAGCCGCCAGGGCAACATGCGCCGCATTCAACGCGTTGATCCCTCTATGGGGCGACTGCCCGGCGTGAGACGCCCGCCCGATAAAACGAATCATCTTAACCACGCATCCATTGGACGATTTACCCAAAACAACCTTCTTCACGTTTGGATTACTGTGGTGGTGAATCATCATGGCCATATCAATATCGTCAAAATGCCCCAGTCGAACCAGTTCCGGTTTCCCGCCCAGGAAACCAAGCTTTCCCTCTTTTACCAGCGAGGCGCGATACTCAACCTCAACGTACTCCTCAGCGGGCACGGCAAAAAAAACAACTTTCCCAGCCAGTTCTTCGGAGGCGTTCGCGTCCACCAAACCCATCATCGCTCCCATCAAAGAGGCTATCTGTGCATTGTGCCCACAGGCGTGAGCGGCGCCGGTTTCAGGATCGGCCAGAAAATGATCAGGTACCAAAAGTGAATCCAGCTCTCCCAGAAGCGCCACAGCCGGACCCGAATCCTTCCCTTTGAGTTCTCCTTTTACTCCTGTGAAGGCCAGTTTTGTTTGGTGCGGAATTTTAAATTCTTCCATCACGTTTGATACAAGTTTGGCTGTCTTGAATTCCTTGAATCCTAATTCCGGCTCCCGCATGATTTTATCGCCAATCTCCTCGATTTTACCCCTTCGAAGATCAATGGCCTCACAGACCCTTTTCTTGAGTTCTTCCTTCGAGTTCATTTATTTTCTCCTTGGGAGGCTATAATAAATTGACAAAAAACAAAAGGAACGATGCGGTTCAGCCAGGATGTTTCGAGGTTCAATTTACCCTGCTATCGATTCAGGGTCAACCATCCAAAGCAAAAAGTGAAATGGCCTCTTAAAGCCAGGGTCGAGAAAGGCCAAGAATTAGGCCTAATGAGCGGCCCCGCCGGAACTACCCCGTCGCGGCGCTTATAGGCATAAGGTTAAAATGTTCTCACTTCCATCCACGCACTTGACATATCCGGACATTTTGCTATCTTCCTTATCAATAAAATATCTGTGAATGATGAAAAAAGATGCCCATCTACGAATTCTACTGCCCCGATTGCCACATGATTTTTAATTTCTTCTCCCGGAAGGTTAATACAACCAAACAACCTAATTGCCCTAAATGTAACCGCCCCGAGATCGAAAAACGCATGTCCACCTTTTCTATCTCCAAGGGACTAACGGAAGCGGATTCCGGGGAAATGCCTGATTTTGACGAAGCCGGATTGGAAAAAGCCATGACGGTTTTAGCTCGGGAAGCGGAAGGCATGGACGAGAATGATCCTCGACAGGCCGCTCGCCTTATGAAAAAACTTTCTGAAATGACCGGTCTTGAACTTGGCGCCGAGATGGAAGAGGCCATGAGGCGTCTTGAAGCCGGTGAGGACCCGGAAAAGGTTGAGGCGGAAATGGAGAGTCTCTTCGACAGTGAAGATCCCCTGTCTCCCTTTTCAAAAAAGAAACTCGCGCCCAAACTCCGCCCGCCGGCTAAAGACGAAACGCTTTACGACCTTTAAACATTCATTTTCTGCACGAAAATCCCAAACAGGAACCTCGGGCAGGAGACGGTTTTTTTAGGACTTGGCTTCAAGCCGCCGCATATGCGTGTAAGTCAATAGCCAGGGTGGTCGGGTTTGAAAAGCAGAGAAAAAGAGGAATACCGGCACGCGCCGTTTTAAGTATCATCTCCAGACTCGCCCGGCCGCTTAACACCACCAGCTTGTCACCAAACGGCACGTCGTTTAGCAGGCAATGGCCGATAACCTTATCGAGCGCGTTGTGCCGGCCGACATCCTCGAAACAAGAGTAAAAAGAACCGTCCGCTTCATACATGGCGGCCGCGTGAACCCCCTGGGTTTGCTCATACAAAGGCTGGCGCTGCCTCAGATCGGTCAACAGCCCGGCGACCGTCTCCCATAAAAAATGCTGCCGGCTGCGAACACGGTCAATGCCCCGGCCCACCTGATCCAGGCTCTCCTTGCCGCAAAGCCCGCAGCTTGACAGAGAGAGGGCAAGGCGTTCAGGCAGGACTTCCCTGTTCTCAAAATCAGGCAGGCTTGCACGGGCTTCAACACCGGTCAAACCGAGGAAACCCTCACCCTTTTGAATGGTCAGGCTGGCAATCTGAGAAGGAAAGTCAATCAGTCCTTCAGTATAAAGGAAACCGGTTACAAGTTCTCGTTCCCATCCAGGCGTTTGCATCAGCAGGCTGTAAGAAATCCCGTTGATTATTATCTCCAGGGCGGTCTCCTCAGCCAGATAACGCAGTTGCTGGTTAACCTTTCCCTCCCGAAAATTTTCATGACGAACCTGCCGGGAAGCCTTTAAGAAATTTGCTTTTTCACTCATAAGCAAGTAGTTTACTTCAACGGGGATTATAATGCCAGAACTCGTCTGAAAAAAAATAAAAAAATCTGGATAGCTTTTTAAAAACCAGCTTGATAGAACGACGATTTATCCGGGCTAGCCTTGATCTTGACACATTAAGGGGGCTGAGTTATTTTTGAGGCCCTGAAAAAAATAAGGAGAAAAAGGTGAAAGATACCAAGGGCGGCACTCTGAGCCCCGAGGAAAAGCGTCTGATATACGAATTATCAGGTGATCTTGGAGCCAGCGCCAGGCCATTCAAAGAGCTGGGCCAAAAACTTGGCCTGCCCGAGGAGCAGATTCTGGAAACGATTCGCAGTCTTATAAATAAGGGGTATCTTCGCAGATTCGGCGCCACACTCAGGCATCAACTCTCCGGGTTTACGGCCAACGCCATGGTCGCCTGGAAAGTTGAAGAAGCCCGAGTCGACGAGGCGGGGCAAGCCCTGGCTTCTTTTAAGGAAGTAACCCATTGCTACCATCGTCCCGGTGTGCCTGGTTGGCCATACAACCTGTACACCATGATCCATGGCAGTTCAGAGGAAGATTGCCGCGCCCTGGCCGAAAGCATGTCTCGAGCGGCGGATATTACGGAGTATGAACTGCTTTTTAGTCACGAAGAACATAAAAAAACTTCTATGAGGTACTTTGAATGAAAGACGATAATTCTCAAAAACTTTTCAATGAGGCCCGGAAGGTCATCCCGGGCGGAGTCAACAGCCCGGTGCGGGCCTGCCGGTCTGTAGGAATGGATCCTGTTTTTATTACCAGGGGACAGGGAGCCAGGCTCTGGGACGAGGACGGTCAAAGTTACATAGATTACGTCGGATCATGGGGCCCCTTGATTTTAGGTCATGCTCATCCGGCAGTCATCGCGGCTCTGGAAACGGCTATTTCTCAGGGAACGAGTTTTGGAGCGCCGACCGGGACAGAAGTCAAGCTAGCTGAATTACTGGTTGAGTGCGTACCTTCTCTGGAAATGGTTCGGCTGGTAAATTCGGGGACAGAAGCCACCATGACCGCTGTTCGTCTCGCGCGGGGTGTGACCGGCCGATCCTATATCATCAAATTTGACGGCTGTTACCACGGTCATGCTGACAGCCTGCTGGTTGCGGCGGGATCGGGAGTCGCAACACTGGGCATCCCTGGCAGTCCGGGTGTCCCTGAGGTTCTGGCCCGTTTGACCATCTCCCTGCCTTATAATAATCTGAAACCCGTCAAAGAGGCCTTTCAGTCATTTGAAGGGCAAATCGCCGCCATTATCGTCGAGCCGGTAGCCGGTAATATGGGTGTGGTTTTGCCTCAGGAAGAATTCCTTCCCGGATGCGCTGAACTGGCCAGGGAGAATGGAGCGCTGTTTATTTTGGATGAAGTTATTACGGGTTTTCGACTTGGCCTGAACGGGGCTCAAGGGCGTTTCGGTCTTGACCCGGATCTAACCTGCCTGGGAAAGATCATAGGCGGCGGATTGCCAGTCGGGGCGCTGGGTGGTAAAAAAGACGTTATGTCTCATCTGGCTCCTGAAGGCAGTGTTTATCAGGCCGGCACCCTGGCCGGAAATCCTCTGGCTGTGGCAGCGGGTTTAGCTACTATTGAAACCTTAAAGGCTGATCCTTCGATTTATGACCGGATTGAAAAACTTTCTCAAACCCTGGCCGAGGGTTTATTAAAAGAGGCGAAAAAGGCGGGGCTGGCCGTGACCGGACATCAGATAGGATCCATGTCCTGTCTATTCTTTAACCCGGGTCCGGTCACCGATTACGCTTCCGCCGCCAACTCAAATCTGGATATGTTCGCGTGTTTTTATAAGGCTTTTCGGGAAGCCGGGATATATCTGGCTCCGTCACAGTTTGAGACTACCTTTGTTTCAGCCGCTCACACGGAATCAGATATTGAAAAAACGCTGGCCGCGGCTCCGGCAGTCTTCAAAAATCTTACATGAAATATAGGCGTTTAACTTACATTGATTTAGATTGAAACCAATAAAAGAGTTGACTTCAATCGGGGCCATATGTTAGGGCTATGTGACAGATTACACGAGCGGATGAAAGATACCCTCGTTATTACCTTAAGTAATCGAAGTTGTTGTTAATTATAATCTAAACGGCTTATTGGGGTGCAACACTAAAATAACAAAATGATTGGGGAAATCATAATATTTTTTAACGATTAGCTCCCCAAATCACAAATACGAAGGACAACATTTGATATAGAGGCAGCCTGGGTATCTATGGTCCCACCGGGGGGATAAAATGCGGAGCGGGACCAAACAATCCATCAAACTCCTGGCTCTGGTCAGCACTATGGGAATTTCCATGGTGCTCGCCACGTTTATCGGTTTGGGATTTGGTTATTTTTTAGATAATTACGTTTTCGGCACGCAACCGTGGTTTACTCTGATTTTTTTAGTTATTGGTATCATTGCCGGATTTAGGAATATTTATATAATTGCCAAAATGGCTGAGCGTATTATGTCAGAGGATTCAAAATGAACGACAGCTACCGACCCCTGTTCAAAATAAAACCGGCGAGTTGGGGCGTCATGGGGGCGCTGACCATAGTTTCTTTAATCTCTTTCCCTTTGGATATAACGCTTGGTGTTTTAGTGGGTGGTATCCTGGTCGTGGTAAACCTTCACTTTTTCCACCGCGTTCTTACTAAAGCGCTCAAACCGGGAACAAAGGTCACTCCCAGAAGCGTCCTTTTAAACTATTATCTGCTTTTTCTGGCCACGGTTTTAATTATTTTCATCATGATCTCACAGCATTGGTTAAATGGTTTAGGCCTGATACTGGGTCTTTCAACTTTTATCATAACTATCTTGGCTGTACTCATCCAACAGATGAGTTTAGTTCTTTTCAGAAAAATCATAAAGGAGGCGGGCTAGTTTTATGGAACATCCGATTCTTTTTTTAACTCTCCTTTTCGAGGCTATTGGTCTGGGTGATTTTGCCCACCAAAACCCTCACGTTCTTTACTCATGGCTGATTATAGTTCTGTTTGTCATCTTTGGACGGCTGGCTACACTCAGTATTAAACTCGTTCCAGGCGGGGCTCAGAATGTTCTCGAAGTAATTATCGATTCCATTGAAAACTTCCAGGTGGAAATCATGGGTGAGGAAGGCCGGAGTTATTTCCCGCTGATCGCCACCCTTTTTATCTACATCATTACTTCGAACCTGCTCGGCCTAATACCAGGGTTTCTCTCCCCAACGGCGAATATCAACACCACCCTGTCATGCGCTCTCGTGGTTTTTTTCGTGACTCATTACGCCGGAATCAAAAATCATGGGTTTAAATATATCAAGCATTTCACAGGTTCGATATGGCCGCTGGCGCCCTTGATGGTGCCCATAGAAATCATCGGGCACCTTTCCCGGGTGCTTTCACTGACACTGCGTCTTTTCGGGAATATAATGGGCGAGGATCTGGTTTTGGCTATTTTGCTGCTCCTGGCCGGTAAGTTCTTCGCTCCTCTGCCGATGATGTTCATGGCCATCTTCACCAGCAGCGTACAGGCCTTTATTTTCATGCTGCTGGCGATGATGTACATCGGGGCGTCAATTGAGCACGCGCATTAATTTGAATCTCAGCCCTGAATTTCAGGGATAATAGGGATAATAAAGAAGGCAAAAGATTCTTAAGGAGGAAAAATCACATGAAAAAGTTATCAGTAACCATCATGTTAACCGTTCTTTTAGTACTGGGAATGTCCGCCATGGCCATGGCGTCAGAAGCCGACACCGCTGTTAAAGTCGCCGGTTTGAAGGTTTTCCTTGGCATTGTCCTTGCCGCTGGTTTTGGTATCGCGGCTGCCGCCATCGGTACCGGCCTGGCCCAGGGTATCGCCATCAAGGGCGCTGTCGAAGGTACGGCCCGTAATCCTGAGGCTTCCGGTAAAATAACCGTAACCATGCTCATCGGTTTGGCTATGATTGAGTCTCTGTGTATTTACGCTCTCGTCGTAGCTTTGATTCTGCTCTATGCTTACCCCATGTCAGGACCGATCAAGGCTTTGGTTGGAATGTAAAAGTAGTAAAAATATTTGGGGGCCGCAGACAGGAACATCCTGAAAGCGGCCCCGGATTTTTTACCAAACGGAATTTAAGAAAATTATTTATTGAGGAGCTATGAAGTTCTCCAAGATACCTGAGGCCACTATAACCAGACTGTCCAACTACTCTCGAAATCTCGAGGAACTGCTTAGCGAGAATATAAATGTTATCTCCAGCGAAAAACTGGCCACTAGATGTGGGGTAAATTCCGCACAGATACGGAAAGATCTGGCTTACTTTGGTGAATTTGGCGTTCGCGGCGTTGGCTATTATGTCCAGAACCTGCTTTTTGAAATAAAAAGGATCCTCGGCTTAAACAAGGAATGGAATCTGGGTTTAGTCGGAATAGGGAACCTAGGGTCGGCCCTTATTGCCCATGAAAACTTTCTCCGTCAGGGTTATCATTTCGTGGCCGCCTTTGATAACGATCCGGTTAAAATCGGTAAAAAGCTGCCCAACGGTGTCAAGGTAGAGAATATTGATAACCTGGAAGAGGTCAAGAAAAGAGAGAATATCGAAATAGGCGTTGTATCCACCTCGGCCGGGACCGCTCAAGCCATAGTCAACCGGTTAATCAAGGCTGATATTAGGGCCATTATAAATTTCGCTCCTGTTCAAATCAAAGTACCCCCCGGCTTTCGCGTAGAGAACGTTGACTTCACCGTCAAGCTTGATAGTTTAGCCTACCATTTGACATCCGAAGAAGATTAATTAAATTTTCAGACAGGTAATTCTCGTTGAATCTCCCCCTGTACCATCATGGGAAGAGATTCAAGAGAGAGGCCTCTGCAAAACCAGTAATTTTGTTGAAATCGCGGAAGGCGAAAATTTAACCCGCAGTAATATTACCAAGTATTTTGAGGATTTAAATTTGAGACTGACAAAGAGGTCAGCTAAAGGACGATATTTTGCAGAGGTCTCAGGAAAGGTTTCCTTGGTTTGCTTTAGATAAGACCCAGTGAATCCAGATTTTCAACCGGTTTAATAGTTTTGAAGTAAGCGCTGCCGGCGCAAACACGGCAGAGAAGACGCCCGTTTTTTTCGACCGTTCTCTTGTGTCTTACTTCAGTCCCGCACTGCTCACAAATAATCTTGCCGCAGGATACCCCGGGGAGATCTTCCTGAGGAATTTCAACCCTTACCACTGTTACAGTAAATAGTTCTGAAAGGGGCATTTGCTGGTAAGCTTCGGTTTCACGTTCATGCCTGTCCAAAACAGATGGAGCGTATTTTACCGCTTTCTCCCGGCAATCATCACGCACGGCGACCCGAAAGGCGCGACCATCCGGAAGATTAACAAAGGTAGCGGCCATGAGTCCGTAATCTTTGAACTTAAGAGAACGACGGCCCAGCTTGACGCCCGTGGTAGTGGCGATAGCATCGGCGGCACACCGATCTATCTCCACATAGACGATCACTTTTTTTATGTTGGTATCGTTAAGAGGGGCTTCGTAACCTAAAAGAGACAGCCCCAGTATGGCCATGCGCACTCCTAATACCTGCCCTGGGCACATATGGCCATGTGTTTTTGCGGAAAGTGATAATAGTTCTTTGAAGGGTTTCATTCGCATTACCTATATGTTAAGTCTAACATATAGGTAATGTTTACCGCAAAACTTCGACAAATGCAAGTTTTGCTGAACGCAAATTTTTTTCCTTGCTATCTTACAGATATCTCTTCTATAAATCCTACTTCACAGTAACGACAGGGCAGGGCGATTTTAATATCACATACTGAGCGGTGGAGCCAAAAACCAATTTCCCAACCTTAGAGGTTTTCACGATACCTATAATGATTTCATCAACCTCATTTTCCTTGGCAAACTCAACCAGCGCTTCTCCCGGGCTCAAACCGAATGTTACCAGTTTAGTTTCAGTCTCAAATTCACTATTCTTCAGAAAAACTTCCGCATATGCCAGATCCTGTTCCGCTTTTTCCAGGTTTGCTACTTGACCTTGGGTGTCTCCTTCCAGTGAGGATAGAACGTAAAGTTTGCTGGCCTTAAAGGCTTCTGCATGCAGTTTAGCCAGTTTTAAGGCTTCTTTAGCAGGACCTGACCCATCGTACCCGACCATAATCTTCATTTTGATCTCCTCTTCATTTACTCTGATTCAGTAACAAAACAGGATTTAATTATATCGGCTTCCCGTGAAAACCTTGAATCTTCTTACTTATTAGTGTTCGGCCGTTTATTATACCTTTTGATATTGACGCTGTTTTTAATCTACACGTTTAGACGTTGCCATTATCCCGGTTCTTAAAAAAATAGATTATTAACTATCCGTTAGTACCTGTATCTACAATATGAAGTGTACTAAAACCCTAGCGGATATGCAAGATTTTAATCAAAACCCCCACTATACACAGCGTCTATTTAAATTACTGATGATATATCTTATATCTCGTGATTTATCAATAAGTTAAGAAAATCATACGCGCAAATACTTACGACGCTGAGTATAATTGCGATAAATATACCGTCTTTATTTGCGTCTTGGAATAGTTGCATTTTTCCTGAACCGGATAATTAATTTGGTTTGACACGGAACGATTTCAGCCCTTATACTAGATCTATGATAAGAAAAATATTAAAAATCTTGAGTTCCATGAATTTTGTTATGGTCTATGGATTCGTGATAATTCTCATCGTCACGCCGCCAATGTACCTTATGGCCCTGCTGACGACCCTGTGGGATCGCCGGGGTAATGGTGTACATATTGTGGCCCGTATCTATGCGCGACTGTTAATATGGTGCGGTTTTGTCCGGATTCACGTTCAAGGGAAAGAGAACCTCGCGCCGGGCGAAAATTACGTTTTCGCAGCTAATCACAGCAGTATTTTTGACATCCTGGTACTCTTAGCCTATTTACCCATCCAGTTCCGCTGGTTGGCAAAAAAGAGCCTCTTCTCACTTCCCCTTTATGGTCACGCCATGTCGTTGGCCGGTTATATACCAATCGACCGCTCCAACCCGAGAGAAGGGCTTAAGAGCCTGGATCAAGCGGCCGAGAAAATGAGAAAAGGCGTCAGCGTGATCATCTTCCCGGAAGGAACGCGCAGTGACAATGGGAAGATTCAGGAATTCAAGCGCGGTGGATTTATTTTGGCCGTGAAATCCGGTCTGCCTATTATCCCGGTCAGCATCAGTGGAGCGCACCGGGTCATGCCTGCCCGAACCTTCAAAGTCATGCCTGGCCGGATAAAGCTTGTTTTTGGAAAACCAATCCCCACTAAAGGGGTAAAACGTTCTGGGCAACAGCAATTGATGACCGAAGTGCGTGAAGTAATGGAGGCTAATTACGATCCTAAATATGGGGATAAACGGAGTTCGTCCAGGGACGACGTTCATGAATAAGCCGCCGGTAGAACTAATTATCCTTGGGGGACTTGGTGAAATCGGGTTGAACACCATGGCGCTCAGGTATGACCAGGATCTGGTGATTATTGACGCCGGGCTGATGTTTCCGGATCAACACATGTACGGGGTGGATGTTGTCATACCGGATTTCAGCTACATTACGGAGCATGCCGATGAGGTCAGGGCCATTATCATCACTCACGGCCATGAGGACCATATTGGCGCCCTTCCCTTCCTGCTCAACCAGGTTAATGCGCCGATTTATGGCACTCGGTTCACCCTTGAACTGATAAAAGATCGTCTCAAGGAACATCGGCTGGGTCCGGCAATCGAACTTAACGTTATTTCCCCCCGTGAAAAGCTAAATATAGGACCCTTTACCTTCGAGTTTATTAAGGTTAGCCACAGTATCGTTGACGGCGTTGCTCTGGCGATCCAGACTCCGGCCGGCTGCCTGGTTCATTCAGGCGACTTCAAGATTGAACAGAGCCCTGTCGCTGGTGGTGAGATCGATCTCAACAAATTTGCAGAATACGGTGAAAAGGGTGTGTTGGCCCTGCTTTCAGATTCAACCAATGTCGAACGGGCAGGTTACACAATGTCTGAAAAAAAAATCGGGCAAACCTTTCATGAAATTTTTCAGGTCTGTCAGGGACGCATCATCGTGGCTATGTTCGCATCGAGTATTACCCGTATTCAACAGGTGATAAATACAGCGTCTGAGTATGACCGAAAGGTTGCCTTTGATGGTCGAAGCATGGTCACTAATGTTCGGATTGCCAGAGAATTTGGATACCTGGACATGGACGCAAACCAGGAAGTAAGCCTAAAAAAACTCGGAGATCTGCCTGATAACGAGGCGGTCCTGATAACAACCGGCTCTCAGGGCGAGCCCATGAGCTCCCTGACACGTATGGCGGCGAATGGCCACAATCAAGTAAAAATCAAAACCGGAGATACCGTGATCTTATCCTCCCGTTTCATTCCTGGAAATGAACGAGCTATTACCAATATTATCAATAACCTGTATCGATTGGGAGCTGAGGTTATTTATGAAACCGTGTCGGAAATCCATGTTTCCGGACATGCCTATCAAGAAGAACTCAAGCTCATGATCAACCTGACCCGGCCAAAATATTTCATCCCTATCCATGGGGAATTTCGTCACTTGATAAAACACAACGAGCTGGCGCGAGAGGTGGGGATTCCCAAGGAAAATTTAGTCAGGGCGGAAAATGGAGACCTGATCCGTTTTGACCAGACCGGCTTTCA
>JAFDLS010000094.1 GCA_019306365.1 Deltaproteobacteria bacterium | reverse complement strand
TCCTTGGCTGTGGCTCTTAAATCGATAAAATAAACATTGCTTTTCATGGCATCCTCCCGATAAAATTGTTGTCTTGATAAAAAAAATTACCTATTGCTTCATCCAAAGTCAAGGCGTTTGAATACAGAGGTTACACTCAGTGTCACTCTCAGTTGCGGGTAATGAAACCCTAATTGAGCATAAACAAAACCGAAACCGATCATTATTTGTCTATTTTAATGAGTCTTTCGCTTAGTTAGGGTTTAATATTGACAACAGGCACAGTTTTTATTATATTTAAGCATTTTTTAATTTCAGATCCACAGGCATGATATTACCATTTTGGAATAAGGAGAAAAATTAATAATAAATAATTCTCTTTACCTGAACAGGCGATACTGGATTCTCCCGACACCTGATCTCCTCAGAATCTCTGCATAGTTAAATGGTATAATAGAACCCTAATTGAGCGTAAACAAAACCGAAAACAATTATAATATATTTATTTCAAGAAGCATTTCGATGATTCGACGACATTTTAATCATAACTAACCAAATATTCGATGCGCTAATGGACTTGCCACGCCAATTAACAGGGGAAGACCATAATATTATATTGGACAGTATCGAGGAAGGGGTCTTTACTGTTGATTTAGACTGGCGCATCACTTCATTTAATCGGTCGGCAGAAAAAATTACCGGAGTCTCCAAGGAAGCGGCCATGGGATGCCTATGTTCGGAGGTTTTCGGTGCCAACGTATGCAATACAGCAGATTGTGCTCTCCTCAAGGCCATAAAAACCAATCAGCCAATTATAAATATGCCGGTTTACATTCACCGTTCCGATGAAAAATGCATCCCCATCAGTGTCAATGCCACGATATTGAAGGATTCAAACGGCCGTATGATCGGCGGTGTTGAGACGTTCAGGGATTTGTCCGCGATTACCCGGTTGCGCAAATCACTTCAAAAAAGTTACTCTTTTGAAAATATGGTGAGCAAGAATCAAAGAATGCTCGAAATTTTTTCAACCCTTCTTTTAATTGCCGACAGCGACTGTATCGTTTTAATAGAAGGCGCCACCGGTACCGGAAAAGAATTGCTTGCCAAGGCGATCCATAACAACAGTCCGAAAAAAAACGGACCGTTTGTACCGGTCAATTGCGGTGCATTGCCCGATACATTGATCGAATCAGAGCTTTTTGGATACAAAGCCGGTGCATTTACCGATGCCAGAATAGACAAACCCGGGCGTTTTGCCCGTGCTCAAAACGGTACTATTTTTCTTGACGAGATCGGTGATATTTCCAGGGCCATGCAGACTCGCCTTTTGCGAGTTCTGGAGGAAAAGACTTATGAGCCTTTGGGATCCATTAAACCCGCCCAGACCAATGCCCGGGTTGTAGTGGCAACCCATCAAGAACTGGACAAACTGGTTGAAGAACAAAAATTCAGGGAAGATCTGTTTTTCCGCATTAACGTAATGAAGTTGACATTGCCGACGCTTTCGGAACGAAAAGAGGATATTCCTCTTTTGGTGAACCATTTTATCGAGCGGTTCAATCGTGGAAAAAAGAAGAAAATTCTTGGCCTTACTCAGGAGGCAATGGCTGCGGTGATGCTCTATGACTGGCCCGGCAACATACGTGAGCTTGAAAATGTGATTGAACATGCGTTTATCCTCTGCAGAGAGCCATTGATTCGTCTGCAACACTTACCGGATAAACTGCTGTCGGAAATTAATGCCATTTTTGCCACCGGTGGTACCACCCTGAAAGATATTGAAAAGAATGCAATTTTTCAGGCTCTCCAGAGAAATAATTGGAAAAAAGCGGTAACCGCCAAAGAGCTGGGTATCGACAAAAACACCCTTCGCCGCAAGATCATCCGTTACGGTATTGAAATGAAATAACCGAGGTAAAAGACATGCCGAAAAAAAACAAACCAACGGAAAAACAACGTTTAACCGTACTTACCCTGGAAAACGATTTCCGATTTGAATGCCATAAAGGCCTGAATTGTTTTACCCGATGTTGTTGTAACATTACCATTTTTTTGACGCCTTACGATATCCTTCGTATGAAAAACGCTCTGAATATATCCTCAGGAGAGTTTTTAGCCAACTATACGGTGTCAATGATCGGCGACGCGGGCCTCCCCGTGGTTATGCTAAAAATGAAAGATGATGATCGGAAAACTTGTCCCTTTGTGACGCGCCAGGGATGCACTATTTATCCGGATCGTCCGTGGTCCTGTCGCATATACCCCCTGCAACCGGAAAGCACCAAAATCACCGAAAAGGCCGGCAAAAAATACTATTCTGTTATGAATATTCCCTTTTGTCTCGGTCTTGAGGCGGACAGGGTCTTAACGGTAGCGGAGTGGATTGAAGAACAGGGAATTAACGTTTACCAGGAAATGGAAGCGCCCTTTAAAAAAATTACGACCAATGAATTTCTCAGCCAAAATAAGATTACGAACAAAAAGATCCAGGAGATGTTTTATATGGCCTGCTTTGATCTGGATCGTTTTAGACGCTTTGTAATGGAAAGTACATTTCTGGAACGCTTCGAGGTGGAACCGGAAGTGTTGAAAAAAATAAAAGAGAATGTTGTGGAACTCTATCATTTTGCCCTTAGATGGCTTGAATACGGTCTGCTCGGACAGCACGTGCTCAAGGTCAAACCGGATGTCATGGCGGCCAAAAAGCAAGAGCTGAAAATAAAATGATCGATCAGGCGGTGATTCACCCCATAAAGGAGGGAAAATTTCGGTTCACCTGCCATAACGGCTTACCTTGCTTCACAAAATGTTGTGCCAATCTTAATCTGGTGCTCACGCCTTATGATGTACTTCGCCTCAAAAACAGGCTCAATCTTTCATCCCAGACATTCTTAGATCGATACACTACCAGTTTTGTCGATGAAAAATACGGGGTTCCGGTGGTCAAGCTTAAGATGAACAACGATGAAACACGCCAATGTCCTTTTGTAAAACCGGAAGGTTGTGTTGTCTATGAAGATCGACCCGGCGCCTGTCGCCTATACCCTTTGGGTCAAGCGGCTTCCATGTTTCATGGGGGACATCAGGCGGATGAATATTATTTTATAGTGAAAGAACCTTACTGTCTCGGGTTGAATGAAGAACAGGAGTGGACAGTTCCGGAGTGGCTTACGAATCAGGGGTTGGATAAATATAATACCATGAACCAGTTTTTTATGGATATCACGGCCGGCAGGCCGTCAAAAATTATCAAAAGACTCAATGACCGGCAATTACGGATGTATTATATGGCCTGCTACTGCCTGGATGATTTCAGGAATTTTGTATTTGAAACCTCGTTTCTGGATAAATTTGACATCGCGCAAGATGTGTTAAACCGTATCAAAACCGACGAAACGGAACTGATGGCGTTTGCCTGTCAATGGCTTAAGTTCTCCCTCTTTGGGGAAAAGACTTTTCAATTAGCAGTCACTGAATTGGGTTAACCGTAACAACTCAGTCAATAATATCATCTTTCAGGGCGTCATAGGACCAAACCGGTAGGGGCGCGCATTTGCCGGTGTCGGGATCTAAACGACAGCGATACGATGCCCGGGTTGCCTGTTGTTCCCACATGCGTTTCCAACCGTCAACAAAATAGGAACACTCATCGTTAAAACAAACGAAAAAGAATTCATTGGGCCAGGTGGATGCAATGGGTACTTTCCATTTTTTCATCTCCTGCCCGCAATAGGGACACATCGGTGCATTTTTGCCTGACATCTATTTATTTTCCTCCCCTCGACAAGCGCCTGCCGGTATCATTCGATAATTTTCATATCACCAACGCCTGAAAAATCCACTTGAAATTTTCAGATCAAAAAGGGTATATATATAAAAATCTTAAAACATACTAAAGGAGAAAAGATAGATCATGACAACGGTTGTGGGAAAAAATGACATTTCCTGTGATCACTACGAAGCGACTCTGGAAGAAGGTTCGCTGGTCATGGAACCTTATTGTGCCTGTGGCAATCCCCTTAATGACGATTATTTCTGTGACCGTTGCAAGAGAAAATGTCACTGTCATCAAATTATCTGTGACAATGAAACCACATTAAAATTGGTGAAAAAATACGTCAAAAAATCGTCTCAGTTTTCAGCATTCAAAGTCAAACTTAAATGATTCGGCACACGGCCATTCGCCGCCTTTCAGACACGTATCCCGCCATAGGGATCTTGCAGGTCTTCTAACTTCTGAATCGCCGCATCGATCATTTTCTCACCCCCAATTCTTTCATTTGCCGCTATCATGACCGGCAAGGCCTTAACGTTATTAAATTTGCCCAGTGCATCTCCGGCCCAATTGACGATGTGAGAACTTTCATGCTCAAGAAGCCGTATAAGAAAGTTATAAGCGGCGGGAATGCGAATATTTCCGAGCACCGACACAATGCCGGTTTTTATGGGATCAAATGTTTTGTCCTTTGAAAAGGCCTCTTCAATGTAGGGTATGACAACTTTCCCCTGTTGTTCCAGATAATGGAGGCTGGCCCCGGATGCATACGCAAAACCGAACATGGATATGTCAATCAGGGCACGAATGGACCTATCTGTTTTATAAACGGAGAGAATTTCGGGCACAAAAAGACCCGCCCAGGAGTATTTGCAGGCCAGCGGCAAGAGATATGATATACCCTCGGGTCCGACGGCCTTAATCTTATCCAACGTTCCCTTTAGTGCATTCCGGCGCAGTTCAAGGCCCTGGGAATGCTTTTTTGGAAATTGACCCGGATCATCCGCGGCCTGAAGCCGGTTTACCAGTGCTATAATTTGCGGGTTTGGCACGGCAGGATACAGGGTCTGATAATCTTTGGCTTTCAGGGCGATCCAGTATTTCTGCAGCCAGGTCTGGGGAGGATAATAGTAAGAGAGTGCCGGTTTATCTATTTCAGCATCCCGGTAGCGCCTGTGCTGAATAAAGTAGGATTTTTCGGATTCGGCGACTTTCAGCCGGCGCCGGCAAATTTTGATGGCTGCGTCACACTCTCCGGCATATAAATGACTGGTCGATATGATATCGTGAAGCCTGTCCTCATTGGGGTAACGGGTGATCAGCTTGGATGCAAAGCGAATCGCCGAGTCATATTGCTGTGAACTGAGTAGGCCAAATGCCTTTTCAATGCACCTGATCAGCTTGTCTTGTTTTTTTTGCTTTGCTTTTAGGCGTTTTGCTTCAGCCATATCATTCGTCCGCCGGGCTGTCTCATGTTTTTCCAAACAGCATTGTTTGTATTTCTTTCCGGACCCGCAGGGACAGGAATCATTCCTGCCGACTTTTACCGGCGGTGCTTTAAGCACTTTAGCCCTTTCCCGTTCAGCCTGGGCAAGCAGATCGTCGCGCATCCGGAAAAGTTGTTCTTTGGTCATGCCGGCATGTTGCGCAACTACATCAGGATCACCTCCCTGAAGTAGCTGTAAAACAGGTTCGAACTCCGCTTCCGAAAGTGTATTAAATTTATTGGAATTATCCATAACACCATCTCGCTTTTTGACAACGGTTATAGTTTTTCGAAAAATTTAATGCATGCCCGTGCAAAACCGTCAATATAAACCTGAAAATCGAAACTTTTGTCCCCCTTATGTTTATTTAAAATTTCAGCACGAAAAATATCCCAATTCATGGGAATTCCCCTGGCCCGATATATAGCAGCCAGTTCATCGTAATCCGCCTCGTGTTTGGCGAAGTTATTACCGTTTTTATACCCCAGATCAAACCAGTCCTTAAGATCCTTTTTTTCCTTCTGTACCATCATCGTCAGTACGTTAAGCTATGAAAATATAGATCGCAACAATTGACAGCCTCACGAATTGACCACATTCATGAGGCTGCCGGTGGAAAATGTCTGTGTGGCATTACCCAGACACCTTTAGGAGAGAGATTTCATATCAACACATGCCCCATTCGACGCTCATGAATTTTTGCTCAAACGTCCGGAATTCATCATGGTTTCGAAAATCATCAGGGCTTAGGATATGGATGCCGTCTTTATTGAACTTCAACAATCGATAAGATTCTACTTCCTCCTGTTCATTAACAATTTCATCGCATAGCGCTACCAAATCCGGTACCGCACTCGCATGAGTCTCGACCGTCGCCCGGACCTGTGACATATTCGGCCAATTGGGATCTTTTTTAAAGCCGGCCAATATTACTTCTGCCTTCTGATCTTCGTTAAACCGCACCGGGAATACCGCAACGTATATCTCGGTCACCCGCTCTATGTTTTTTTCGTCTTCGTCCGGGGTCTTCATTTTAAAATGGTCCTCTAAATGTGGTGAAAATTTTAAAGGTTCACCGG
Source organism: Deltaproteobacteria bacterium (assembly GCA_019306365.1). Classification (GTDB taxonomy): domain Bacteria; phylum Desulfobacterota; class Desulfarculia; order Adiutricales; family JAFDHD01; genus JAFDHD01. Next base: position 3,141 of record JAFDLS010000094.1, on the reverse strand, counting down.
TAAGTAACCCAAGGCTCAGGCGCCGCGAAGCGGCGCCCGAGGATAATTGATAATAAATAAATTTACATCCCCACGACCTCTTTAATATCCACAAGATGTATGATGGGTCTCGTAAGCATGGTAAACTCGTCCTTTTCCGCATCATAAACAGAGTTTACGAATACCTTTCCCCATTTATCCTCATCCATCTTTGGAAAATCCGAGCGGTAGTAATATCCGGGCCATCGGGTCTCCTCGCGGAACAGTTTATGCCGGATATGGGCCTCGGCGATCTGTACCCGATGAACGTTCTCCCAGCACCGCATCAGTTCATGGAGATTTCGAGCGGATAGCCTGGAGAGATCCTCCTTGAGGAGTTTCAGAAGATCCAGAGCAATATTCAACGTAACAGCACTGCAGTTATACTGAGACCCCCAGCCGGCCACGTATTCATCCATAATCTTGTTAAGACGGAAGATGGCCATTTTGGGTGTAATATAATTCGGATTGACCTCTTCCACCGGCAGATCATACTTTTTATTGGTCGTGCCCAGCGTGGTATAATTCTTATGTGCTTCGTGGTGCTTCAAGGGACGCAGGATCTCTTCTTTGAGCTTATCAACTTCCGCCTGATCAAATTCAGGCATTTCAGGGTTCTCTACACAGAATTTTACAGCGGCTTTGGCCGCAATCCGCCCCTCGGTAAAAGAACCTGAAGAGAACTTGTGGCTCGAAACACCCACGCCGTCACCGGCTGCAAACAACCCTTTGACCGTAGTCATACGATTATAGCCCCAAAAATACTCTTTCTTGGATTCTTCGGTCTGGATATCTTCGGGACCACTGCACCATGCCCCGGATGCTCCGGAGTGGGAACCGATAAAGTAAGGCTCGGACGGCATGATCTCGGAAGGTCCTTCCTCGGGGAATACGTCCTTTGCGGCCCAGAGAATCGCCTGACTGATGGTCATATCGAGAAAATCCTCCCATGCCTCGGCCTCCAGCTTTTTCATTTCCTTCTTATAGGCTTTCTCGTCAGGCGCTTGTTCGGCAATTTTGGCAATTGCCTTGTCCGTATGTATAAAGATGGGCCCCTCACCTTTCCGATAACATTCAATCATCATCAGATGGTTCCTGAGACATGTGGGGATCGGTTTAACTTCTCCATAGGGCGGCCAATTGTGGAGTTCGCCTCCTTCGGCCAAACCCTCGGCCATATAGTTGAAACCGGTGGCAGAAGTCGCCGATGCCTTGAACAGCAAGAACCATGCACCCACTGGCCCGTAGCCGTCCTTGAACCTTGCCGGAATAAAAACAACTTCCTGAGAGGTCATCTCGGCACCGGCTGTGGTGGTCAGATAGGAGCTGGATCCTGCATTCCAGGGCGGATACCATGCCCTGCCTAGGCCTTCCCCGGTGGATCGAGGCCTGAAAACATGAACCGCACCGCCGGAGCACACCAGGCAGGCCTTAAATTTAAACACGTAAATTTCAGGGTCTCTCACGCTGAACCCGATGGCCCCCGCCACTCTGTTTTTGTCATTCTTGTCGAGCAGAAGGCGAAGTACAAATACGCGTTCGATAACATTTTCCATGCCAACAGAGTTCTTACCGGCCTCAGCAACGATGGCCTTGTAAGATTCCCCATTGATCATTAGCTGCCACCGGCCTTCATGAACATAGTTTCCGTCCGCATCTGTCCAAATGGGAAGTCCGAACCCCTCGAACATGTGGACCGATCCGTTGACATGCCTGGAAATATCCATAACCAGATCGTCCCGACAAAGGCCCATAAGGTCCTGACGGACATAGCTGAGGTAATCCACAGGGGTATTTTCACCCTGGTATTGATTGATGGCGGAAAGACCCATTCCCACAGCGCCGCTTCGTTCCATGGCCGCCTTATCGACGATGGTCATTTTCACATTATTTTCTTTGGCCCAATATCCGCCTTCAACGGCTGCGCCGGCGCCGGCCATCCCCGCACCGATAACCAAAAAATCCGTGTTCACTTCGACTGTCTTGAATTCTTCCATTATCCATCACCTCCTTTAGTCTCCAAGTGTCCAGAGTTTATCGGCTTTCAAGGATGCCGGTTCCGTAAACAGAAGTTGATCATCCAATGTGCCCGGTCCAACGCCAAAGCCGCCATCAGGCTTGGCCTCTCCTTCCGGTGTAGTCCTGATCGGAAATTTGAAACGCTTGATCGTACCTCCTCTGAATTTTACGGTCCACATGATATCTTCGGTCCCCCTCATGGGGACAACGCTGGCACCTAAGGGTGTAAAATCAGCATAACCTCGTACCTCAACAGCCTGTGTCGGACAGATTTTTACACAATTATAACACTCCCAGCACATATCCGGTTCGGCATTATACGCTTTCATCCGCTCCGCATCCAGCACCATCAGGTCGTTAGGACAAATGTACATGCATGCAGTTTTGTCCCCTCCCTTACACCCATCGCATTTTTCATCAATGACAAAACTAGGCATTGTTTCCTCCTTTTTCGTCGATTATACTTGTTCATATACTTCTAAAAATGAATATGTTATCGTTTTCTCACCTCCTTTTATTAAAAGTTTCAGGTAATGAATTAAATAGGTCCCGGCCTGGTTTGATCTGAAATGGTCTCTTGTTTGCCTTTTTTAAACAAAAGACTTGGGTTCATCTTCACTATTTAGAAAGAGTAATAGTGGTTGTTAATTTTTTTAATTCGGCAAAATCCATGCCAAAATCATATCCAATGCCCGAGAAAATATAACTAATTGAAAAATAGTATAAATTTGTTATTTCAGAGTTCAAAACCGGGCCAATGGCAGTGTGGGAAGGCAACAAAATACAGAGGTCGGAAATCATAAAAGCAACAATTTGAAACCCAAAGACAAAACACCCGGGGATGCCGGCCACACGTCTGATGATGAAGGGCTCTGACGCCTGTGGCACCGGAGATTCGGAATATAGAAAAGTGAGAAATAAAGTTGTTTCGGGCTAGGAAGAGGAAAAAATGGATTTGAATTTAAAGATAGCGGTTTTAGATCAGATTTGCAGAATTTATGACGAGTTTGTCGCCAAGCTGGACATCGCCTGTGAAAAATATTGTGCCGATTGCTGCACCCGTAATGTCACCATGACAACCCTTGAAGGGTATCTTATGGCAAC
>JAFDLS010000093.1 GCA_019306365.1 Deltaproteobacteria bacterium | reverse complement strand
ACAGCGGCTGCCATGATATAACAAATGGCAATTATATGATATTTTGGCGTTTGCCGTAAGGTGGCTTACGATCTCCGGACCGATCCCTGTCGCGTCTTCCAATAAAACACCTAACACAGGCCATGCGCCATCCATAGGCGATTATGAGCCAGGCCACGATGGGGAGGCCGATCACCCCGGAAAGTCCTGAAAAAACCCACTTGACGCTCAGGGCCGTGCCCCTTTTTTTGACAAACCAGTTTGTTATGGCTACATCCAAAGGCATACTCAAACTGATATTGATGCCTGTCGCACAGATAACCGACCAGAAAAGGTAAAACGACCATAACGAGTTGACCCAGTACATAAGCAGCATACCCAGGCCAACCAGAAAAATTCCAGAAAAAACGCTAATTCTCGGTCCGTACCTGTCCGACAAGTATCCTACTAACGGCGCTTCCAGGCCCCCTTCGAACCTTGTTATCGACGCAGCCACTGACGTCGCCGTTCGGCTGAAACCCAATTCGTCGGCTATGGGTTTGAACAGTGCGGAAAATCCATAGGTATGGTAACCATATCCCCAGATACACAGCAGACCGCCGGCGATGGTCATCCACCAGCCAAAAAATATCTTTCGCGGATTAACCAGAAATCTCTTTAGCCCGGGGTGGTTCATCTTTTTTTCGCTTTTTTTATCAGGGGTGTCGGGTTTATGATAATTGCCATCCAGGGTTTCAGTATGTTTTTCAGATCCTGTGAAGCTTTTTTTTACTTCATATAGCCACGTATCTGAACGCAGCGGCCAGACAAACTTTATCCATTGGTTGTACAATGAAGCTGATTTGGATCAAGTATTTTATCAAGATACGGTTTGAAAGGATATATTCTATATAAAAGCTGCTGTCGCAGAAATCATTTTGTTTCTCCAACATAATCGGGTTTGGATTTTGGTCGACCGGTTAGGTTGGACAACGGTAAGCATATTATGCAGCAGGATTTATAAGGAAGCTTGTATCTTAACGTAAGAAGTATATGAAAATTCTGTTAGTGAGTAAAGGTTAAAGGTAAAAAAATATCTGGCGGCACAGGCGAATTGAGTGGCGTCAAATTAAAAAACCTGCGCCGCCGGTTTTAAAGGAATCCAGGTTGTGAATATTTTTCATGAAAATGTTTATCGAAAGCGTAAGTACTGGCTCGGTTGGGAAAGGTAATCACTGTTTTTCGATTTTATATACCCGAATCCCTATTATAAGTTAATTTTATCGTTCTTTAGCTGACCTCTTTGTCAGGTTCAAATTTAAGTCCTCGAAATATTGGTAATATTCCTGCGGTTCAAATTTTCGCCTTCCGCGATTTCAACAAAATTACTGGTTTTGCAGGGGTCTCTATAGATCATTTGTCGATAGAGTTTTCAAATTTCCACTCAGACAGACCGCGATTTACTGAAAACATGGGGACCCGGAGACTTGAGTGATGGCCGGGCCATAAAAGGCGTGTTACCGCCTCATTTTTTCTCCGCAAAAGCCTGTATTCTCTTTCTACCTTCCCCGACAGGTGTAATGGGCCGTCCCTGGTAACGGTCCTGCTCTAACTTTAATCCGGATTCCAAGTCAGTATTCAGTGATTGATTGATCAATTTCTTTATCGTGCTGACAGATTCAGGTATGTTTTTCAAGATTTTTTCCGCCATTTCCCTGGCCGCTTCTTCCAACTCTTCCGGTGGCACCACCTTGTTCACGATACCGATTTTTTCAGCCTCATTCGCTGATATCCTGTCGCACGTAAAGAGCAGTTCTTTCGCCTTTCTAACCCCTATGAGCCGTGGCAGTCTTTGAGTTTGGCCGCCTCCCGGGATAAGGCCAAAACGTGCGTGCGTATCACTGAACACAGCTTTCTCTGAGGCGATAATGATGTCAGCGCACATGGCCAGCTCAAACGAACCGGTAAAACAGTAACCGTTCACCGCCGCGATGACAGGTTTACTTAAGTTTTCCAGGGTCCTGTACCTTGGACCGCCCGGGTATTCCTCTCCAGCCAGCACGCCTGGCAGTTCCCGGCCCGCGGAAAAAGCCTTACCCGCTCCGGTCAGTATAACGACTTGAATTTCATTGTCTTTTTCCAGGTCATCACATACTTCAACCAGCTCGTTTAATAACTCTTCATTAACGGCGTTCATGGGCGGGCGATTCAAAGTTATCGTCGCTATCTGATTCTTCTTTTCCACAATCATGGTATTATATGTCATCTTGGGTTCTCCTTTGAAGCAATGGAATTAAGGGTCTTTATCTAAGCGGTGTAAAGCCTCCTTGTCAAGGCTTTGCTCGATAATTGTGTTAGCAAAATAAAAATGTCCCCCTTAACTGCTTCATTAAAGTGTCCTCATGGAAAAGGACAATTATTAATAAGCGGGCAAGAGCGGACAAAGTGAGACCTCATGCGTTTAGTGAAGAGCGCCAGACTAACATTAAAAGAGGCCAGCGTTAAAATGGGCCTTGGCTACCGCCAAAGTAAGCGGGCGAAAAAACGGTTTCATGAGGAGGGAGCAAAGGGGCTGGTTCATGGCAACCGGGACTCGTCTCGCCCCGGGCCATAGGACTTGAGTAAAAAGTGCTGATATCAGAGCTGTCTCGGACCAAGTATAAGTTGTTTAATGACAGCCACTTCACGGAGAAATTAAAAGGATGAGGAAATGACGGTAAACCAGGAACTGTTAGCGCCATGCGGCTTATACTGCGGTGTTTGCGGCGTTTATATCGCCACGAACGATGAAAATCAAAAATTCAAAGAACGGTTGAGTACGGTTTATAATCTTCCGCCGGATCAAATCAAATGTCAGGGATGTCTTTCAGATGAGCGTTTTGTTTATTGTCGTGTCTGTTCGATCAGGACATGCGCCCTTGAAAAAAAATATGAGGGTTGTCACCAGTGTCATGATTTTCCCTGTGAATTAATCGATGCGTTTCCGTTGCCTGTTGGGAAAAAGGTCATCTTTCGAACTATTCCCGCTTGGCGGGAATTAGGCGCTCAAAAATGGGTGGAGCAAGAGGAAAAACGGTACTATTGTCCTCACTGCGGATACAGGCTGTTTCGTGGGGCTAAACGCTGCCGGGGGTGCAAGGAACCGGTCGATCAGGATTAGTGTGATTGTCAAAATTCCGTTTCGATTGAAGGCAGGAGTCTCGTGACCTCTTTGTCAGGCTCAAAATTAAGTCCTCGAAATATTAGTAATATTCCTGCGGGTTAAATTTTCACCTTCCGCGATTTCAACAAAATTACTGGTTTTGCAGAGGTCTCAAAATGAACATGTTTCTGGCAATCGCCCTCAAGTGACTGCCGCTTAAAAAAAATAATTTCCCCTCTAAGGTGTTCTACCCTTGGCAATCGCTTTAAACTAAAAAGCCCCGGAAACAAGAAAAGTTAATACATTACGGTTGAACTTATATGGGTCCACGTTAGAGGCGGTTTTAATATTAGACTTACTGTCGGTACGAGTCCACAAGAACATGAATTGGAGATTGGACGTGATACGTTTGGTTACCCTAATAGATAGTTCCCACCTGTAGTCCTTGCGTTCAACGGTGGGGTCAAATGCAGTAAAAAGATCATATCTAACTAACTCATATTTCACCCCCAGGTCGGGTACAAACCCGAATAAGCCGGGGAAAGTCGCACCGGTCTGAAATTCGTAGAGGTTATAATCCGGTGCGGTGTCGTTTAATGGATCATCATATTCCACTTGCAAGCCCGCCCTGAAAGTGATTGTCTCGCCCTTATCAATTTTAAAATCATGGTAATAAGTGAGGGTTCCGATATAGTGGTTTACATCCGATGTTCCGTCCAGCATGTCTCTGTATTGGAGGTTGAGGAGGAAATCAAGCCGGTCATAGTTGTTGGGCGCCCAGGTTAAACCCGGATTAAGATTATAAAGGGCCAACTTTTCTTCATTATCGGCATAATAGTAGTTATAGCCGCCACTAAGACGGAAGTACATCGGTTCCGCGTGCCGATAGTAAAAAAGCGTTATGGCATGGGCTAACAGGTTGTTTTCATCAAGATGTTCATAATAATCAGCTAAAAAGTTATACGAAAGGCCCAGTTGAGTCTTGCGGGTGTTGACAAGGTTGAATACACCCAGAAAACTTCCGCCAATACTCCAGTCAGACTGATCTTGAGCCGGTAAACCAGAAGGGAGCAACCCAGCCGCTGATTCCAGAGGTTGATTGGAAACATTGTCGTCATACTGCAGCTTCACTGTTGTTACGAATCTGAACGGTTTGCGCATCTTCTCTTCAGCCTTAATATTGGCAAGAAACTGCTGGCAATTCTGGAGCAGGGATTTTTCAGGCTGCAGGGCGACGGCTTGCTCCAATCTTTCCTTGGCCTGTCCAAAATCATCTTTCTTATAGCTCACAAGGGCAAGGTGATATAAGGCAAAGGCGGCTAGCTTGGGGTCTGCTTTCGCAACATGTCTGAAATCGGCTTCAGAACGATCATATTGGTTCATGCTCAGATAAACCAGACCGCGGCTCAGATAAAGATCAGGCCTGTTAGGAAATAACTGAATAGCTTTGATGTAGTGAATTTCAGCGTTTGCGCCGTCTTTCATAGCGGCGTACACATTGGCCAGTTCAATGATGATCGCTTGCTGTCCGACCGGATCCTTCGCCATCACACTTCTCAAAACCTGAATCGCTTCATTGTAGCGTTTAAGCCTGGCCAGTATTGTGCCTCGAAAATGCTGGTAATTTAAATTAACTTGATCGAGTTTGATTGCCTGGTCAATAAAGTTTAAAGCCTCCTGATAGCGGTCGTCTCCGAATTCAAACTGGCTTCGGCTGAACAGCTGTTTAGCCTCCTGGTTCTCTGCGGAAACCATTTGAGGCAGAAAAAACACACAGGATAGAACGATGGCCACGGTCATGAAAAGAGCATGTTTAGTCATAAGGATTCCGCTCCATATTATAATAATTTGTTTAAAAAATTATATTTTTCAGTGCATTTTATGTTAAATTAGTCAAGGTTACGGTCGAAGTCAAGAATTTTTTAAATTTCAATCCAATCGAAAGCGAATTCCATTTTAAATTTCTTCCTGTTTTTTAAAGGGAAAATACGGCGCCGAGCCAGGTTTCGCATCTCATCAAGACACTTGATGATCTCGTCGTACCCAATCTGAATCATTTCCGTGGCACGGGAAAAGTCAGACCAGTGAATACGTCCGAGTTTCGGACTTAAAACCAGATTAGCCGCATTAAGCTGCGCTTCCTTGAGGACGTCGCTTTTTATATCTTCTATTCGATAAAGAATATCTATTGCTTTCATGTTTGATTCATTACCCTTGAAAAGCGCCTCCATTTCCACATTCACCGCGTAAACCAGGTCGGCTCCCATGGAAAACAGCGGCTGAACAGGCACCATGTTGAGAATGCCTCCATCAGCTAAAAGAAGGTTATTCATTTTCAAGGGGCTGATCGCTCCGGGTATAGCGGTGCTGGCGTATATCGCGTCACGCAAGGGGCCATGCCGGAAAAGTACTGGCCGTCCTGATCTCAAGTCTGTGCTTAAGGCGCAAAACGGCAGAGGCAAATCCTCGATGTTGATATCAGGCACAATGTAGTCAATCATGGCCTTGAATGTACTGGTGTCAAGTATGGCCGGTCGGGTGGCAATGAGCGCCTGGACATAAGCCTTCTTGATAAAGGTCTCCAGACGTTGAGAAAAGCCTTCTGGCTGGTCGTGAAAAACCTGACGCATGAGAGGCAGTCCGGCCTTGCGAAAAAAATCGTTGTTCATGATTTCCGGGACAAGGTTTTCTAGTTCAGCCGCGTTTAGACAGTGCGCATATAATCCGCCTACCAAGGCCCCGATGCTGGAACCGGAAATAAAAGAGATACGGATTCCAACGCGTTCCATAGCCTTGAGCACACCAATATGGGCCAACCCCCGTGCTCCACCGGCTCCCAGGGCCAAACCGATCTTTGTTTTTCTGAACATAAGGGGAGTTTATATCAGTAAATCAAACAAATCAAGCAGGCTGGATAAATAATAACCTGTTCTGACTCTTCTTGGCCTTTTATTTCTTTATGTAATTTTCCTGGCGGCCAAAATTTTCGATAACAGGCGTTGAGCAGATTCGCCTTTTATTAGCCTTTCCGCCTCATGGTCCAGACCGGCAGCCTCAATCTCCTTAATATAACGCTGCGGAATAATGAGCGGGTAATCGCTGCCAAAGAGGATTTTTTCCGGTCCCACAATCCGGCTGGCCAGATCATAGACCTGCGGTTGATATAAATAGGGCGATGCTGCTGTATCGAAAAATACATCTGTCAGGGCTTCCTTTACTTCTCTCTTTAAAAGACCATAGAAAAAAAGGCCGCCGCCCCAGTGAGCCAGGATTAGCTTGATGCCTTTTAGAGCCAGAACTAGTTCATAGATCATTTTTAAGGTCATTGGGGCTTTGCCAGGATACTGATGACCGATCGGCTCATTAACGTGAATAAGCAGCGGCAGGTCGCGAGACTTACAAAGGTTCCCTAAATCGGCCAACCGCTTTAACGCGTTTTCGTCAAACCCACTGTTATAAATCGCCAGTTCCCCAAGGCCCCAAAGTCCGGCGTCCAGCGCTCGCTTAGCTTCTCGATCCGCCCAATCTTTCAGAGGGTTAAACGATGCCAGACCGATCAGTCTATTAGGGAAACGGCTTTGAGCGTCAAGTATGTAATCATTGTGTAGCCTGGCTTTGTCCTCGTCAGACCATGGAAAGCCAAAGATAACGGACAGGTCAACCTCATCCTCGTCCATAGCATGAATAAGATCAATCGCACCGGCCATGCGGGCGTTTTTATCCTTATATATGCCGGAAAAGGCTGTCTCCCCCTCGAAAAACCCGGCCCTGTCATTCCTGATGTCAGGCGGAAAAATATGAGTATGAACGTCGATTATCATTTTCACATCCTGTATAGAAGATAACGCATCTTTATGTCTTCCGCAGATCTTGATAGGCTGGAACGCCTGGTATCCCGCTGGCGGTTCTGGCTGCGGCGGCAATGGCCTGGGCCAGAGCCTCGGCCCCCAGAGCGCCGATTACATTTTCATCCGCTGAGGGACCTTTGCCGGTCGCCAGGACAAAAACCATGTCACCATCACTAAGTGTGCTAGCCGGACGAACGGCCCGGGCAAAACCGCAAGCCGCCATCCGAGCCGCGCGCGCGGCCTGGACCTTTGTTAATTTTGACTCTGTGGCGACCACGCCAAGCACGGTATTCGAGGCTGGGGGGGCAAGTAATCCCTTGCCAGCCCAAATCGCGTTCATGGTTCCACTTATTGCCTTACCGTCAGGCCCTCGAACCCCGGCCAGGATTTCATTGGTTTCTGGATCGACAACATCACCTACCGGGTTCGCCACGGCCAAGGCAGCTACCTTGATACCTCCCGCTTTATAACCCGCTGAACCAAGGCCGGTTTTCATAGCTCGATCAATACCGGCCATTTTCCCTGCGGTAGCCCCGGTTCCAGCCCCGACACAACCCTGTTCAACCGGATCAGTAGAGGCCAGGCTGGCGGCTTTATACCCCATGGTTTCATCAGGCAGCCCGAATGACTGGTTGAAAAATAAATCATAGATGACAGCGGCCGGAACTAATGGTACACGCCCGCAGGTTGTCACTAACCCATAACCGTTTTCAGCGAGCCACCGGGCGGCACCGCTGGCCGCGGCCAAACCAAAAGCGCTGCCGCCAGTTAAAAGAATCCCATGAATTTCCTCGGTCCGCGTCAAGGGATCAAAGAGGTTTGTCTCCCTTGAGCCTGGGGCCATACCCCTGAGTTCCATACCGGCCGCCGCTCCCTCCGGGCACAGTATGGCCGTGCAGCCGGTGCGGTTTGCCTGGTCTGTAACGTGACCGACCCTGATCCCGGTTACATCCGTTAAAGTGATTTGCTTCTTATTCATTGATTCACCTCAACTAAAAGAATATCAAGCGATGCCAGCTTCATAAAAGCCGAGTAAAATCAAAAAGAATCGTCCGAACCTGTCTCCCCTGTTACCTTATTTAGCTCCTCGCTTAAATCCAGGCCTTGACCGTTGACACTAATCTGCAAAGGATCAAGACCAAAGGGTGGGTCTTTGCCCTTGTCCAGGATGAAAGAAATCTGGGAGGCTGGAAAGCGAAAGGTAAAAACCTGTTGTACCGGGCGAGCCCGGGGGTCGGTTCGGCTCTGAAATTTGGTCAATATATTAATCCAAATGGTCTCAACCAAACCCGTGGGTTCAAAGAAATCCTTCAGGGTGGAGAGCACGGTTAAAAAAGGACCGCGAAATAAGACAGCGCCAGCCCCGAGCAAACCTAGCTCAGCAGGATCAAAATGGGGCATGAAAGTAAGGTTGAGCTTAAAAACGGCTTCCGGGTTGGAAGGGAGGGTCATTGCCTCTAGCGGCAAAATAAAATGCTGTTCCTCCCCCATTTTTTTCAGCTTGTCCACCAGACCGTTAAATTTTTCCTGATCAAAATCCGGCCAGGACACACCTTCCCCGGCTGACGTTAGAAAGCTTTGATAGGAATATAGCGTTACCGGTATGACAAGAGGTTCTTTAGCCGGCTCCCGGTCGAGAACACGGTAGAGAGGGTCCTGAAAAGAGCTAAATTCCTGAACGTCTTCTATTTCATCCTCCTGACTGATAAACCCAGATTTAGTCAACTGATATTTAAAGGAGGTCCGATAAAGGATAAAGCGATCCTGGATACTATGGCCGGCCAGTGGTTCCTCAAGAACAGGCCGCATCTCAAAGCGAACCTGACCCTGGTGATCGGTCTGCAAGACCTTATTATCTGACAGTATTTTACCGAGGATGGAGCTTATTTCGATTTTGACATCCTTAACCGGCTGTCCGGCATGATCGCGAGCCTCGATAGTGATCTGCCGGACGTATTGCGTCGGCGGGGAAAGAACAGACTGACCGTTTTCAACCGCTTCGGCAAAAATCGGCGAAAGCCAGCTAAAAAAAAGAGCTGTCAGGATAGAAATGAAAGATTTAAATGACGGTTGAGTCACGACTCGGTGACCGGCCCAGGGTCCTCGCTCTCTGATTTCCGGCGCGTGAATTCAAGGTCAATCTGGCCAGGCATAACCGCCTGGTCTCCCTTCAGTTCAATAAACACATTAAACCGATCTTCAAGTTTCAGGAGTTCTTGGCGTTTCTGGTTGAGCAGGTAACCCGCCACCGCGGGATGTAATCTTCCCTGGACTTTTTCGGTCCGCCCTTTGGAAACTTTTTGAGAAATTGTTCGTATAACCGCCAGGGCCGTGGCTTCCGGTGAGCGAACCACTCCTCGGCCGCCGCAGGCCTCGCAGGTGTAATAGGTTCCGTGCTCAATCGGAGGCCGCAAGCGCTGTCTGGACAGTTCCAACAGACCAAACCTGGAAATTCGACTCAAAGCGATTTTGGCCTTGTCTTTCTTGGATTCAGCCCGCATCGTTTTTTCGACTTCCCTGATGTGAGATCGTTCACGCATATCAATAAAGTCCACGACGATTAATCCGCCCAGATCACGCAGGCGCAGCTGCCGGCATATTTCACCAGCCGCTTCCACGTTAGTTTTAAATGCCGTGTCTTCAAGCTTGACCTCCCGGGTAGCCCGACCGGAATTGACGTCAATGGCCACCAGGGCCTCGGTTGGATTAATGACAATGGCTCCCCCGGACTTAAGTTTGACTTCGTTACTAAAGATGGCCTGAATCTGTTCTTCTATCTGGTATTTAGAAAGGATGGGCCTTTTTTCTTTATAACGCTTGACCAGGCTTTGTGATCGGGGAGCAACAACTTTCATATAGGCGCGGACATTATTGTAAACATCGGCGTCGTCTATTAAAATTTCCTTGATTTCCGGCGTGAAGTAATCACGAATGGTCCTGAGAGCCAGGTCATGTTCCTTATGGATCAGCGAGGGTGAGGGCATATCGGGAACCTTGCGGCGAATCTCCTCCCATAGCCGCAGCATGTGGTTCAAGTCCCTGGTTATCTCCCGCTTATTGCGGCCTTCAGCCGCAGTGCGAACAATAATACCAAAGCCTTCCCTGTTAAGCAGATCTTTGACAATAGACTTGAGACGCTTACGCTCGTCTTCATCCTCGATCGTACGAGAAACGCCAATATTATCACGGCCTGGCGCAAGGACGATGTAACGTCCGGCCATGGAAATATAGGTCGTGAGAGCCGCGCCCTTGTTCCCGGACGCCTCTTTGGTGACCTGAACCAGAAGCTCCTGGCCCTTGAGCAGCGCCTTCTGGATTGCGGGAAACCCGCGCTCCGGCGGGTCTTCCTGAAAATATTCAGGATGAAGATCATTAATTTGCAGAAAACCGTTGCGTTGGGCGCCAAAGTCAACAAAAGCCGCTTGCAGGCCGGACTCGATATTGACTATCGTACCCTTGTATATGTTGCCCCGCGCCTGCTCTTTTATAGAGCTGTCGGTGTAGAATTCTTCCAGGTGTCCATCTTCAACGATGGCGACTCGGTACTCCTCGGAGTCCGAGGCATTTATGAGCATTTTTTTCACTGGGTATTAACTTTCCCTTGTTCTAATTGATTTTGCCGATACTGGTAAACCTGATACATGTAAGCCTCCAAACGGGCCAGCGTGTTGGTTTGTTCCTGACCGTCACAGGCTATGTTCAGGACAGGAATATTATTATGATCCTCTCGAAAACATTTCAAGAGCGCGATAACGATATTCCCGGGCATACAAGTAAAGGGGATGATGTTTATCAAGCCTGAAGCGCCCTTTAGATAGAAATCCTTTGACTTGCCGATCGAGAGGATGGCTTCACCCTCAAAACTTCGATCTACATATGAACTGGCGTAATCAAAGGTTTCGGTGATCAAAGGTTCATGGAAGTTCCGCAAAGATATTCGGTAAACTTCCTCCAGTTTATGCATGTCTTTGATTTGGAAATAGTTGATGATTTTCCTGGAAAGAAGATCTTTCCAGTTTCTTTTCCGGCTTAAAACAGCCATATGGGCTTGATTGAGGTAAAGAATCCATTCCCCAACGGACGGCATCCAGGCCTCGCCGCCGAAACGTTCGACGCTGCGGATTGTGTTCTCGTTGGAAAAATCATTGTTTCTCGTATAAATTTCGCCCACGACACCGATGACGGGCTTGGAACCCGGATTGTTCAAGTTGACGGCGTCCTGACGATTTCGGCATCGGGTTAGACATTTTATCAGGTCTCGCCGGTTTCTAATGGTTTCGCAGATGTCTTCCAGGCAAACCTGGTAGACTTCATCAACCTCACCCGGGTTTACTTCATAAGGTCTTGTTTCCAATCTTTTCTTGATGATGAGGTCAGCCGCCACCACACCATTCCAGGCAATCCGCTTGAAATCTTTCCCGGCCATTTCCTCCAGCTCATCATACATCGAACTGCCTTGATCGGTGGCATAAACCGGGATTTCAGGATGCCCCAGTTCGTCCAGAACCAGGCGGTGGAACCGATGGTACTGGCCAAAACGGCAAGGCCCATTACCCGACGGCATCATAAAAGCCATCCGGTCGGGATCGAATCCAGGCCGATCAATCAACCGGACCATGTCCCCTGTGGTCAAACAGCAGGGGTAACATTCCTTCCCCGATGTCAGCTTTCGGCCCAGTTTCAATGTATCACTGTCGGATGGCGGGAGCACCTCCGCCTCCACACCGCAGGCCTCGAATCCCGCAGCGATAGCATAGGTATGGTCGGTCATGGGTGGAATGAATATTTTTCGCCTTTTTATGTCTTGTATTTTGCGTCCGCGGAAGGTGAGCAAACTCTGGGTTTCTTTAGGCACGGTCACGTTTTTCAAACTGTCGAGAAAGGCCTCCAACCGGGTTACAGCCCCAACGTCGGAGCTGTGTTCGTCAATCTCGATCTCCAGCCAGGGCTTGCCTCGCATAATATCGTTGAAAAAGTGTTGAATGAATGAATCCGGACCGCAGCCGAAGTTGGTGATAAAGATTCCGTAAAGACGCTCGTCCCTGCGAATGATCTCCGCGGCTGACAGGATCTTTTGGGCATAGCGCCAATAATGATTTACCGCCTCCTCCTGGTATTGGGGATCGTCCAGGGGTAAAAAGTCCATGGGGATGCCCACCACACCGAGACCCCTTAGTTTGCTGGGAAGGTTTAGATTCAACCCGGGGTCAAATCCATTGTATGGCCGGGAAACCACCACCATGCCCAACCAGCCCTTTTCGTCAAGTAAATCCAGAACTTCCTGCCCTCTGTCCAGCAGCCGTTGGTTGAAATTTTCCTGGGCTTCAAGCCCTCTACGGACCGCTTTTTTCACCTCGCGAGGACTGGCGCCCAGATTCTTTCCGATTTTGATCATGCAGTCAGTCAGGACCCTGTCGCCATCTCCAAAATAGACTGGTCCCTGAATCAGCTCCACGCCGTATTCCGTGAAATCAATGGCTGCATGGCATGTATAAGTAAGGGTTTGGGAGTAAGGACAAATCTTGCTCCACTCCATGTCCGGATTTTTCTTGGGCATGTTAATGGCGCTTGGTAAAAAAATACGCTTTACGCCCTTATCGATCAGATCCAGAATGTGACCATGCCCCACTTTGGTCGGGAAGCAGGGTTCATTGACCACAACCTCCACGCCTTGATGGATCAGTTTTTTATTAGATTTCTCTGAAAGTACAACCTCGAACCCCAAAGACGCGAGAAAGGTCTTGAAAAAGGGCATCAATTCATGAAAAAACAAGGCGCGAGGCACTCCGATAATGCCGCGATCCACCCCCTCGGGACGAACGGCTTCAGGAGGATCAAAGAGCATTTCAGCCCTTTCAGCAAAGAGATCGGGCATCCC
>JAFDLS010000092.1 GCA_019306365.1 Deltaproteobacteria bacterium | reverse complement strand
TTCGCCGAATTTGGTGATTTCCTCAACATGAAACGCTTGTTTGGCTTCAATTTTAATAACCTTGGCGGCAAGATGCTTTCGATCAGTGTCAAGCTGAACGAAAAAAACGATGGCGGACAAAATTGCCAGTATCAAGGCGACCGGAATTCTGGCAGCCCAGGTCCAAGCGGATGTTTCCTCAGCCATTTAGATCCTCCCGTCAATACCTGATCATATCGCGGTTTCCGTATTGATCAGTCATATATTGATCTGTATCAAGTACGGTAAACTCAACCCTGATTGACCTTCGGACGATTTTCCACAATTTTACAGATCTGATTGATCATTGTTTTTTTATCACCGCCATATATATACGGGAAAGCCGCGACCACAAAATCGCCCACGTCGAGGTGCGCTCTTTTAAGAGTCATATCCTGAAAGCTGATACGCCAGGTTGGATGATTGAATTTGCGCAGCAAAATATCCGCCACGTTCGCCGCGGAAGCTTGATCGGCGCACCATCGTGAGAAAAGAGTGAGAGAACGATCTCCGTATATATCCCTGGACAAAGTGTCTGAGTTAGATACTTCGGAGATGAAATCCCTGACCACAAAATTGAACTTATACTTTACGGTAATCTTGTTAACCACGTCATCAAGGCGCTGTTCAGCCGATTTAAATCTAATATCTGAAATAGGAATGATCGGGGCCTGTGAATCCGGGATTTGGTTCGTGTCAACTTCAAAAACCAATTTCCCGGTTGAGTTTTTATATACCGATCCCAGGAATGAGCCCATCATCTCTTTAAGAAGAGTCCAGACGTTGATCTCTTGATCTATCACACCGGCCGTCTGATAAGACTCACCCACAAAAGCGCTTCTGGCCCTGACCTTGGCCAGGGGCTCAAACATCTCAGGATCGTAATTATTCTGACCGGTTAAAAAATCTTCGGCAATATCGATCAGGTTGTATAACAAATTCTGAGAGTAGTTTGGATCAGCCTTGCCTTTGCCTCGAGCGCTTATGCGCTTGCTCCCCTGGGCGGATGTAAAAGTGACCGTGGCAATGGAACCGTAAGCAGTATCGGCTTCATTAAAGACATAATAGCCAGGGGCGGCCAACTCGCCGTCCGCGTATATCGAAACGCTGTTTCCATCCGCGACCGACAAAACAGGATGGTCGGCGAAGCAGTAAACATGGTTTGAGGTGTCAATGCAGGGTAAAACCCAGCTGCCTCCCTGAATCCCTGAACTTACTGTTAAATCACCATAGACAACCGGCAGGATATCGTTTTCATTGAGTGGATAATCAAAAACCGACGCCCGGCGCGGTACATAGAGCTTATTTAAATCTGTTTCATAAAGAGACATAATTTATCCCTCATCCGCCTCAATAATTACCTCGGATTGATTTACTTTTATCCTTTTGATCAACCCGGAAAACAGGTTTAGATGATCTTTCTTGTCATCGCCTTCAAAACCAAGACTAAGCGCTAAAATACCTCCGATAAAAGGTACGTCCGCCATGGCCCTGGTTATCTCGTTATCATTATTGTCAAGGGTCACGGTCAGGCATGACAGCTGCTTGCTCGTAAAGGAAGTTAAAAGATTACTGTACAAAGGACTTATCGTCCTTAAAGGCGCGCCAAAAGATATGACTCTGGCCGAATGATCCAGAAGATTGTCGGCCTGGTTTAATAGCAGTTTTGACAGTTCCTTGCCGCCGTAGGCGTAGGTTCCCATGTTCGTTGTGATTAAAATAAAAGGCAAAGGAATCTCTCCTCGCTTTAGCCTGCTGTGCCAGTTTAAAGTGACGTTATACACTGCGCAAAACCTCTCTTAAATCGACCTCGACGTCCGTCAAGTTATTAAACGAAGTCGTTTGAGGCAGTTTGTCCACCTCAACCAGATAAAAAGTATCGGATGAATCAGGGTCCAGATTGAAATAGACTGGCCTTATCATGCCGGCCGACCTGTCAGTTATCGTTTCAAACATGTTGATCAGGTCAAAGAGGTCGTCGTCTCCTAACAGGTGATATTGAAAATTCCATGAACGGCGCAGATTGTAGAACCGTCGCTTGTTTACGCCGAATGAGGTTTGTGAGGCTGAAAGGAGTGATTCAAGAGAACGGTCATGTCTCACGGACACGTTCTTTGACAGCTCCAGGTAAGTCCCGAGATACAGCTCGCCCAGTTCGATGTAACCGTCCGGGTTGTTATGATCATCAATTTCAATTCTCCAATATCTATAGTTATAAGTGCCAGCGAGATAATGGAGTATCTTTGAAGCGTTATAGGTTAGTGTCTCGCTTACTTCCGGCTTTGTGAACTTATTATCGTCAGAGGCTTTTATATTCACCACTGCGTTTGAAGTAAGATTGTGATCATAAAAAACAAGGGCTTGCACCTCATGGCTCAATGGATTCTCATCGTTGTAAATTTGCAGGAAATCCACATATGTGGCAACCCCACTCACGCTGTAGCCATACTGAGTTAATCTTAAGATTCCAGCGGCGTCGGCCGCATTATGATCACAGGCCACTCCAGAAGCGACCAGCGAATATTCTGTGTCGTTGCCGTAGGAATCTTTTAAATATATGTCGCATGTTTCCGAACCTTTCACGGAATGATCTATGACAAATTTCCATTCCTGCCAGGACCCATTCCTGACCGTTGAACCGGATACTAGCTGGCCGCCGGAACCATTATTGATATAAAGGCCATCAGAGGCAAAATAGGCATAAAAGGAAAAAGTAGCATGGGGAGCAGCCTGCAAAGAAAAATAATTTAAATTTGCAAAAGCGTTAATCAGAGAATGTTTTAACTTTATAATAATTGTGGTGTGATCTCCATCCCATCCACCTGTTATGGTTCGATACCTTCTCGCGTAGTTCCCGTTCGCGGCCGACGCCACTGCCAGCTCAAAGACTTCATGATAATCTTCCGTCGTTTGAACTGAGGCGCCATTGACATCGGAATCTCCCCAGTCTGAAATATCTGTGCAATCTTCATCGACAATGGCATCTGATTCAGCCCCCAGGTCAATGTCAATGTAGTTCGGGACTTCCTTGATGGAGACGTTGTCAAGGTAAAACTCGGAGGCGGCGTTGTTATAACATTCAAAAACTGTATTTTCCGTGACTGCCGGGTTGAAGTAAAAGGTATGAGTCCCTGAATCAAACCAGGCCTTAGCCGTTAATTCTGCGCTGTTAAGCGCTTGAGCCAAAACAATAGCGACATCCTGTCCCGAAACCTTGTCAATGGTAAACGTAACCTTGTAGAGCTTGCCCGCGGTGACGGCGATGTTGTCATCAGTCCCTAGTAGGCCGTAGCCGGTGGTGTTTGCAGCATGGAGCCGGCCGCTGGACCACTCGAATGTCTCGTAAACCAAACTCCCATGATTGTTCCATCCCGTGATATCGCTGGCGAAATCCCCGTTGGTGACCAGTTCGCCGCCCAGGGCCACGCTGGCCGAGCGGTAACGGGTGTCTCGATCAAGTTCAAGCGTCCGGCCGGCGTTAAAATTATTAAAGGCAATGAAATTCCATCTGTCCCCGATTTCAAAATCATAGCCATTACCCGCGGTCCACTTGATCTGAACATTATGGCTGAGGGTATAGAAGGAAGAGACAGTGGTGACGCCCTGCTGGTTCCAGGTCAACCCGCCGTTATCAGACCACTTGAATGTGGCCTGACCGATTTCGTACCCGAAAGACACACCATCAATCTCGACAACATATTGCCGATCGATCTGTCCGTCATAGTTGCCGGCCGTGTCCATGGACGCCTGGCCATATGGTCCAGAGCTTGTGCTGCTTCCCTTAATCGGCAGGGATACCATGCCTGCGGTTAAGGACGAGACCGTTATCATGTCTTCATCCGTAACCATATTTTCGAAAAGAAACCGAAGTCGCCCCATCAAAATCTCCTCTCAGCCAGCTTTCTCAACCTCACGTCAATCTCCTCGGCAAAGCGATCCAAAGTGGTTTCGTCCGCCACCAGCGACCCCTCCACATTTATAAGCGGGCTATTAATAATCATCCCACCCGTACCTGATTCGACCGCGCGCACAAGCCGCTCATTGTGCTCAGCGCTTAATATTCGTTCGCCTTTGTGTACAATCGCCGGTGTTGTTTCCGGTACAAAAGCGGTGCCGTACTGAAATCCCAAAAGATTGCCTATACCGCCTACGATGTCGCTGGCCACACCGCCAACCAGAGGTATTTCTTCCAGGATATCCTGAGCGCCCTCCACCAAGGTGGTTCCTATACCTGTTTGATCTAAAAGATACCACCCCGCAAGCGCCCCGGCGGCGTAAGGAGCATAAGGCGCGATCGAGGTCCACAACCCGGTGTTCCCTCCAGCGACACCGATATTGGCGGCGGTAATTCCGCCGCTTGCGGTTTCCACAGCCATCATGCCTGGAGCGATAGCGCCGCCTCCACCGAACAAGCTGTAAGCGCCGTAACCAGCGGCCGCGGCGCCTAACAGATTCGAACCACCTCCGCCCAGCATCATCGACTGTCCTGGGATCGCAGGGTACAGGAAGCTCAAACCGAAAGTATCGGCCAGTTGATTTAAAGTCCAGGCCGCGGCGATCTGGGCCGCGAAAGCGGTAAACGCCCGTAGCATATTATTCAGAGTGCACTGCCAGACGCTTTCGATGTCATCGAAGTTACCTTTGACGGCGGCAAAAAAAATGTCATCAAAGGCTGAAGCCATGTTCTGCGTCATGCTTACGGCCAGATCTTCACCAGTCCGAACCCAGTCAGACATATCTTCAATCGACTCTTTCAGACCGGTATTAACCCCTTTCTTGAAATCACTGATGACGGCGCTTGCCTCTTCGGTTTTTTGATCCAGTGAAGTCAAGCTTCCTGTCAGAACACCCACCTGCCGATCAAGTATGCCGAACGAACGATTTAACCCCGCGGATTCGGTTTGAGCCTGCTGTTCAGCCTGGGCCAAATCGGTAAATTCAAGACTGACTTTTTTCAGCGAGGCCGAACCTTCATCCTTAACCTTGAGAACAAATTTCAACTCACGATCCTTGGTCATTAGTAAACCCCAACTTTTGTTTCATGACTTCCCTGACAATGGTTTGGACACCTCTTAGTAACGCCAGCCTGTCTTCAAAACCGTATTCTTCGGCCAGAAGATTGAGGACTGAAACGTTTACCCTAAAAGCACCATAGCCGCTCGTTTCAATAAGTGAATCCGAGTGCCGAATGAGCAAATCCCATATGAGGGCCCCGAACGCGTCCAACTCGATCAAGCCGCATTCAGCGCACGTCGGACGCCTGGCTCCCATTTGCCTGAGCAGCTCACACTTTGAACACGAGACATCCCTGCCCGCTTCTATATCCCGCTGCCGGCGGCAGAACCATCCGGCATACCTGGCAAGTTTTTTTCAGATTCCTCTTTCTGCCGCTCGTGGCGGACCATGACCCAGTTGGCGGATTCAAGAATGGCCGTCCCGAATTTTGGATATGAATTGGTCAAAGCCAGTTTGTTTTCCCGGTTGCAAGGCAGCGGGATTTCATCCTCATCCAGCAAACCTTCCCAATCGAGAATAATCAAATCCGTCATGTCATCCACGAAAGCCGCCTGGTCAAGTACATCCTCATCGGTAAATGCCTTTTGACCGCCGTCAGTCCGGTTGACTCTTTTTCGGGCCGTGTGTTTATTGATCATTTCCTGAACCAGCCGCCTTGAAGTCGGCCGGATGAGAAACCTCAAGGCCGACCTTTCTTGCCGGGTAAAGGCGGCGGCGAGTTCAGTCGAGTCGAAGATTTCATCATCTGCCCCGAACCAAACCGGTTTGAGCTGCAATGCAAGCGATATCCCTTTCATGTGGACCCCCATTTTCAAATTAAGTTTAAATAAATGAACCGTTCGCTGTCTTATCAGGCCAGTGGACTCTGCGCCCGTTCGTTGATCACAGAGACGGACACCGGCCCTAAAACCCCGGTCATGCCTTCCGGCGCTGAATCAGATCGCAGTAGTTTGCCGTCTACCACATGTTTGATCAAGCCCGGACCATTGACGTCAGCCGCCGCTGATTGCCAGGTAACCTTGGGCAGGTCTACACGAAAAGTGTAACGAGTCGAACCGGTGATGATCGGTCCTGTAAAGGTCAGGTCCATCTTTTTGTCGGCTTCATCGGCTATGGCGGAAGTAAAATCGTCCAGGTTATACTTATCAAAAGTGAGTTTGATCGTGGCTGAGGCGAAATCGCTCTGCACCGGTTCGCTCATGTCGCTGAAACCCGCCTCAAATTGTTCTTCAAAAGGTCTTTCATAAACCAACTCAAACTCGCTGGGGAATATCTTGTCGGAGTCCGTGAGAGCGGAACCTCCTTGAGCGTTCATGCGAATCTTGAACTGGTTGTCCATGCGCGCCACCGTGTCTTTAGTCATACCCTCAGGATAGGTGACGGACGAAAGATCGCTGTTTAGCGGATTCGCGATCTCGATCTTATTCCCCATGAAGTTTATTATCACCTTTACCAGTTCACCGACGCGCCCGCTGATAGTGAATCCTGTGATCTTAACCGAAGGGACCTCCCAGATGCCCTTGGCAGTATTGGCTTTTTTTATGGCCAGCGTGGCAAACAAACCCGCCAGATTTTCAGCCGCGCTGTAAGTGTTACTGTATGCGGCGCCTTCCACGTTGCTTGGTGTTCCCGCCGCCCCTAATGCAAGGGCCAGCAGTAAATCCCAACCCTCATAACGCAAAAGCCCTTCAATACTCGCCCCGGTAACGGATTCAGCCACCTGAATGGTACGGCCAACGTCAGGCACACCCAGTGAGGTGTCATCTACAAAACTTGGCGCTTTGGTTCCAATGGATTCCTTGCTGATCACAAGACCGTCACCTGCCTCCAACGTAACGGATGACCGCCAGGTTGAAGCTTTTTTAATCCCCAGTATTATTTCCCGTCCTGTTATCCAATCCGCCATTTTTCAGCATCTCCTGTAATTTCAATTTCCGTTAGCGTAAAATAATAATAATCTTTCAACTCTTGCTCTCCCGACCTGCTTTTTATTTAAAAGTTACTCCTTTAATTTCCATTAAGACCCCGCCGAGAGAACTTTCATTCAAAGCGCTGACCTCCAAGCGGGTGGACAGACCCCAGACCAGCTCGCCCAAGGTTTCGTCCATGAATACGGCCGTCTCAATATCAGACGCGAGCTTGAGGGCCTCATTGAGCGCGTCCTGCTCCTCCTGCACGTAACCCAGAAGTTCCACGGTAAACGGCACATTTCGGCTTTCCTGATCAGCAAAGCTGGAGCCGTCCAGGCTTGCCCCAATAACGCAAACACACGGATATTGATCCGTCTGGTCATGGCCGGCATAACCAGAAATAACCCGCTCCACGGACAGCGCGAAGTTATAATTCTCACCGCCGTCTATTCTCCTGATCTGGGAAATCACGGCCTCAACGATCGCTTTAAGTCTGTTCATCGTCATAAATCCTGTTCAAAAGATCTTCGATTCTGGAAATATTATTTTCCACCGCCGGACCGAGCCATGGCCTGGGCGCTTGAGCCGGACGACGAGCGATAGAAGAAAAAACCGGCTTGCCATTCATCCCGGGCCATCTGAGCGCCTTGGCCCTATTCGGTCTGATAACCGCTCCCCTGGCTCCAAACTCCCAGACGGCCCCGTAGTTGATAGCGCCGGAGCGAGACCACAACTTGCTTCCTACCCAGGCGGAAAAGGTGTCTCCTTGCTGGACGGCCCGATCCGCCATCAGGCTCCCGCGAAGTCGACCCGATCTTGAATTGAGCACCAAACCGGACACGTTTTTCCTGGCCTGCTCTAAAACGATTGCGGCTCCGTCTTCCAGGGACCTAGTAATAAGATCGGACCTGGCTTTGACGTGTTCCTCGATACCCTGCCTGCCTGAATCGAATTTTTCCGATTGGATGCTGATTTTCATATCGAGAACCTTCGATGCCGCGCGGCGGCAGCTGAAAATTCCGGCAGAAGGCCATCTTTGAGCATGTTCAAACCCTGGCTTACCGATCCGCCGCCGGGCTGGGATGAATTCGTTGTGTTGTAGGACGCGGTCTTGGCTTGCTTGTACCAGTAACAGGCCTGCCTGATCATGAGCTGTTTAATGGAAGCGGGCAGATCATCATAACCATAGCCTGCCGTATACTTGACCTGCACGGTACGGCTGCCTTCCGGCAGAAAAATATCCAGATATATAATTCCGGTTTCAGGGTCAAAACTGTAAAGCCCCGCGTCCAAGAGCTCAATATCATCGTCCCACTCACGGTTGCCATCAATCTTGATGGATTCAAGGTTTGACACCGGATAATTTTTCAGAAAAAGCCTTGTCATAATGTTATCCGGGATACTTTGAATTTCGGTGTAAGCCTGACTGGCCCACTTCCTGCCGGTCAGATTATCCCAGAGGTCCTGGACCATTCCTGCCATCAGGGCCAGCCGGGCATCCTGCTCGCGGTTATTCAAATCCAGTCCCAGTTCCAACTTAAGATCATATACGGTTAAAAAAGATTGCGTCGCTCCAGCGTCCGCCTGTATCCGAATAAGCGCCATACCCCAGACAAAACCGTCGGGATTAGCGACATCAAATATGACGATCGGCACATTGTATATGCCCTGGCTGATGGATTGATCGCCCAGGTTTAGCCGAATTTCTCCTGTCTCATAACCCTCCTGCGCCCAGGTGATTATCCCGCTGACCGGATTTGCCGATTCAATCAGGGTTGCCCCGAAGGCAACCGTAATCTTGGTCACACCGCTCAGATCGACGCCCACACCGCCGGATTTCAAAACCAGAACAATGCTGTTGTCGCGGCCCAGATAGATTATTTCAGTGCTCATACTTCACTCCCATGAATCAAGCCGGGTCGGCGATTTCAATGTCAAAGGCCGGAACGGTGACCTTGTTTCCGCTGGTCAGGGCCTGGCCGGTGCAGGTCGTGACGTACAGCAGCTTGGAATTGACGCTGTCGCAGATGGCCACGTGCTGGGCGGTCCCGGACGTGTCCACGTCAAAGTTCGCCTGCTCGGCCACGGTCAGCTTGCGCCCGCTGGCGTCGCCCTCAGCGATGGTGTAGTCGCCGTTTCCATCGCCTTTGGTCAAGGTGGTGTCGGCGAGCTTATAGGTGGCGGTGGCTTCGGCGTAGGTGGTTGGTTCAGTCGAACAGGCCGTCAGAATGTCGCCATTGTCCGCGATGTAATCGAGCATGGCGTCCAGAACGTCGTTGTGCGCGGTTTTTCCCATGATCAGACCTCCTTTATTTCGGTTTTATGGTTCGTTTCGCGGTCAGGCTTTGCAGGACCCTCGACACGGTCAGGCTTTCCACCTTCCTTGAAATGGTAAGGCTTTCTATGGAGGTGTCCTGAATCGGTTCTGAGGGTAAAACAATCGTATCCGCTAAATGGGCGTGACGGCCATCGGCGACCAGCAGGCTGTGGATCTGCGAAAGGGTAACGCCGTCGGCGATGTGTCCGTGAGATCCGCCGCTGACCGTCAGCAGAACGGTTTCGATAAGGGTTATATTGTCAGCGGCCTGCGCATGGACAACCCCCTGAATCGTCAAATTATGGAGTTGAGTCAATGCCGGACTTTCAGCTAAATAAGAATGGCCGGTTTCCTGAACAAGCAGGTTGTGGAATTGAGTCGTGGGAATGCGAAGCATCGTTGACAGTAAGAACGGCCGCCCCCGCGGCCACGTAAAAAAACCGGGCCGGGCTTGGCTGATAGAACATGGCATATGGCTCGGCCATATACTGCAAGACATGCTCATCGGTAAACCCAAAGGGATAAATGGCAAAATCAACGATAGCGCCTTCTATATAACTACCGGGATCGCCACCGTCACGAGTAAAAAGCCCCGGAATCCGAGCGTTATCTAAACTGCCCACTAATGAAGGGTCTTTCCACCTGCCAGTTGGTGTGTAGCCATCATAATAAAGTCTTAATCCTCTTACCGTGTCATTCTTATCGCATACAAAATGAAACCAATGATATTCGTCTGAACCGACAGGGTTTCCCGAAGTGTCGGTGGTAGCCGCTTCAACCCCGTCCTTTACAAGAAAAGACGGATTACCAAGATTGATTGACGCCTTGAACCCCGCCCCCTGTGAGTTTGCCGCAAGGTGAGAAATCAAAACGCCGGAAGCATCTATCGAATCAATCCGGCACAATAGGGCCAGAGTAAAACTATCACTTCCAAAATTCCAAGGATCATAATTTGGGAACTTTACAAACTGCCCGCTTGCGCTTGTAAGGTCTAATTCAGGGCCATACGGTCCTGCTGTCCACGAAACCCCGTTCATCAATTGCCCTGAATAACTATCACCGCCACCAAGGGCAAAGACCCTGATCCCTCATTGAAAACAAGCCTAAGAAGGGGATTCCCAAAAGGGTGAGATTTATTAATCTGTGTCCCGCGAACGGGCTTTTGCCAGGGGACCGTCATCAGCTAATATCCCACCTCCAGCTTTGCTCTTTGGCGGTGATGGTGGCTTCGTTAGCTTCGGCCGCGACGTGGGCGACGCCCACCTTAAAATGAGCCAGGTCTTTAATGATTAAACTAATTTGGACTGAATTTCCGGCCGAAACCTCGACTTCTTGAGAGAATAAAGGCTCGTCGTCGTAGTTCGTGCCGTCCAGCGATCCATAAATTTTGACCGCGACATTTTGCGTCCCCGAAGCGTCAAAGGCCGCGTCAATAGTGACATGGGCTCCCTCATAACCGTTTGTCTCAAGGTCGACGTCTGAGGACAGGGACTCAGTCGTCCCGGAAAGAGTGACGGCGTTTATAATGGTCGATTCGGTCGCGAAAACTCTTTTAGCTGTACTCATGCTTAATCCTCTTGAGTCGTGAGCGTGGCCGGATTAATCGCCTCGACGGTGGTCTTGATGTCCGCTTCGATACTGGCTTCATCTTCTCTGGTCTCTTTCATGTAAATAAGACCGTCCTCGATCGTTCTTTTTAAGGCGTCTCTACCTGTGGCCGGGTTATATTTGGC
>JAFDLS010000091.1 GCA_019306365.1 Deltaproteobacteria bacterium | reverse complement strand
TTTAAATTAAAGGCCTTTAAAGAATAAGGTCCGGTTGTGAAAGGGGAGCGGAAGCATGGAGGAAAGCATTAACCCTGAGGGGCAGAAACTCCTTCTTAAACTGGCCAGATCGACCATCGCGGGCAAACTTGAAATAGACGAACCAACTCCGGAGATTAAACCGGTTCCGCCTTTTTCATCGCCGCGCGGAGCTTTTGTCACCCTGCGGAAATCCGGGCGTCTGAGAGGCTGTATTGGAACCTTTTCGACGCAGAACCCCCTGAAAAAAACTGTTGAGGAAATGGCTCAGGCCGCGGCTTTTCAAGATCCGCGATTCCCGCCGCTCAGGCCGGAAGAGTTTCCTGAGATTGAGCTGGAAATTTCAGCCTTGACACCCATGCGCCAGGTTGAAAGCGTGGAGGAGATTGAAGTTGGACGTCACGGGATCTACATTGTCCAGGGGTTTAATAGTGGAGTGCTTCTGCCGCAGGTAGCAACGGAAAACAACTGGGATCGGAAAACCTTTTTAGAACAAACATGTTTCAAGGCCGGCCTGAACCATGACTGCTGGCGCTCGGAAGAGACCCGAATTTTTGTTTTTTCGGCGCAGGTTTTCGGCGAATAGAGTGATTGCCAAAATAATAAAGTTCAGATTGAAGGCAGAGGTCATATTAGACCCCTGCAAAACAAGTAATTTTGTAGAAATCGCTCAAGAGCCTGTTTTCATCGTTTCGTGGTTATTAGAACCAGATGAAGCTTAATCTTTACCCGTTTTCTATCTGATATTTCTCTCTTAAACGATCCCTGACCACCTGAGGGACAAGGCCATCGATATTGCCGCCCAGAGAGGCCGCTTCCTTTATAATTGTTGAACTGATATAAAACCATCTGTAATCGGTCATCAGAAAAACCGACTGGATGTCAGAGTTCAGGCGGCGGTTCATCAAGGCCAGCTGGAACTCGAACTCGAAGTCGGACAGAGCTCTAATGCCCCTTATAATAACGTTTGCTCCCCGACTTTGAACATAATCTACAGTCAACCCTTCAAATGTATCCACCTCAACGTGATTGTCGTGGTTAAGGGCCTCTTTGATCATATCCACTCGTTCATTGACGTTGAAAAGCGCGTTCTTCCCAGGGTTAATGGCTACAGCGATGATAATCTTATCAAAAATGTGAAGGCTTCTGCGTATCAGGCTCAAGTGTCCGTTGGTGATGGGGTCGAAAGAACCCGGGTAGACAGCCGTCTTTGACATGGTGTTACTCCTTAATTAAATATTTTCAGAGCGTATACGACCCTTTTTCCTTCCGGGCCGCAGCTTATTTATGACTTTTTTTAATAAAAAAAGCCACTTTTGTTTGACCATATATTCGCTGTTCGGTCAAGTGCCAATTTTCATCAGCCTGATTTAAACCTTCTTTGCCCGAATGTTCGGCTACTACAAAAACATCTTGGGAGGTGAGATTAAACCTGGCTATCAGGTTTAATGCCCTTTGAATGAGATTTTTACCATACGGAGGGTCCAGAAAGACAAGATCGAATGGCTCGGTTTCGTTTTTTAGAAGCCCGGCCCCTTTATAAAGGTCGATCTTCAAGGTTCTAGCTGCTTCCTTCAAACCCAGAGCTTCGATATTGCGATTAATGGTGAGAAGGGCTTCAGGACGTCTATCCACGAAGACTGCTTCGGACGAACCACGGCTGAGGGCCTCTAGGCCCAGAGCGCCCGTTCCGGCAAAAAGATCCAAAACCCTGCGCCCTTCCACTTTTGGCCCGAGAATATTGAATATGGCCTCCCGGACTCGATCAGCCGTGGGTCTGACTGATAATCCACGCGGAACAAAGAGGCGGTGTCCCCGGTATTTTCCTCCAATTACGCGCATGGATTATTCCCCAGGACAAAACTTCTTAATTTGAAGGGAAACAGGGGTTGCCCGTTTTTTCTTTCTTTAAGGCCAGAAACTGCGTTTTTATATTTGAGTCTCCTCTTATGCAAGACCGCTGATTGCCTTGGAGGCGGTGCCGACGGCCCGGAAAGCCTCAAAATACTCTTTGGCTGTCTGATAGGCCTTTTCCTCAATCTGGTCTTTATTCTCCTGCGGAATGGAGTCGATTTTTTCTTTAAATGGCTTCGTGGCCATTTTTATGTTATTGCCTGTCTCATCGGCCCATGCTTTCATATCGGCCATAAGGTCGGCAGGCAGAAATTCATGGGCGATATTCTGCCAATGTGTGCCCACGTTTCCTTTGCGAATGCCGTAGTCGGCAAACCTCCCCACCAGATGTAAGGGCGTGCCGGTTATTCCATGCTGAGCGATGACCAGCCCGTCGCCTTTAATCGCCTCGTAAATCTCGCCCGTCCGGTTCAGGTCGATTGATATCGGCTCACCTTCCAGGTAGTTGCCGTGCTTGGAGCCGTTGTTAATGGCTAGCAGATTCGGTGAAACATTGTTTGCCTTTAAACCGCTGACGAATTCAACCGCTTCGTCCACGGTGGTCAGGCTTCCCTCAGACCCGGCTGATTTGATTTCACCCACTTCCACTTCCATACCAATTCCGGCTTCGAGGATTGGCTGGGCCAGCAACGTGGTGATGCGGATGTTATCCGGGATCTCGTTAAAAGAAGCGTCAATGGCGTAACAGGTATAACCCGCATCCAACTCGGCCTTGATCAGGTCCCGGGCCGCGTTAATCTCTTCCTCGCTGGTGTTTTTAACCGTAATATGATCTCCATGAATAAAGAAGGGCCGGGTGAAATTCTGGGCCTCAGCGTAACTGACGATCGTCTCAAAGTAGATTTGAGGCGTTTGTCCGGTATATCCGCCGTCGATGTGCCCTTCACTCTTGGCCAGCTCAAAGGCGACCACTGCGTCCAGCTCTTCCGCGGCCCTCATGATACCTGGAATGACGTGGCGAATACGGGTGTTACAGGCCATGATAATGACTTTTTCTTCTTTTAGAACATTAAATATATCCTTTGAGTTGAGCAGGCAAACCTTGCTCGAAGGATCGAGCTTGTCCATCACGTTTTTCGGACGTTTAGCCAGTAGGTTTTCTGAAACGGCAAGCGGCATAATCGATTCCTCCTGTTGGTTTTAGTTTGTGATCATTAATGGTAATGACAACGCAGTGTTTGGTGAAAATTATGTTTCTCCTAGACGCGCTGCCTGACATCCGGAATCTCGGCTTCCTCGAGTAATTTGATGAAACCTTCCTGATCCCGGTAATCTTCCACGGCGTCTCGGGCGCCCAAATCAGTCAGATGCGCTGAGTCGCCCACGCCAATAAAGGGTAAGCCCAGCGTCCTGGCGGTCTTGACGTCCCAGACGCTGTCACCAATACTCACAATCTTTGAAAATTGATCCACTTCATAATGATCACGAGCTTTGGCAATTGAGTTCAGAACAATATCTTCTCTATTGAACGCCTGGTCCGATGTGGAGAGCGGGATGCCTTGAGTAGAAATTTTTGCGCACCCCAGTTTGAAGACAGCCGGTTTGTGCCAGCAGCCGGTGGCTATGGAAACTTTGAGTTTTGAGTCGCTTGACAATCGTTGGAGAATACCGGCAGCTCCGGTAATCTCAACGAAGTGTTGCGGGTCGGCCGCATGGGTTTCTCTAAGCAGACTCATGAATCGCTGGATTAATTTCAGGATTTCCCTTTTTTCAGGCGGTCTGTTGAATGCCTGTTTAAAAATTTCACATGTGATGCCCAGGTCGGTGGTGTGAGGATAATCGGACCAGGTCGTGTTTATATCAGTCACCCCAAATTCAAGTTTCAACGCGCGGGTATAACATTCTCCGTCAACCCAGGTGGTTTTCGTGAGGGTGCCATCAATATCGAAGGCTGCGAGTATCATTCGTTTTTAAATTAAGCGCTTAAAAAAAGGTTCAAAATTCATGAACACCGGTTTCATTTTGGAAACCTTAACTGATTTTTAAAAGCCCTTTGTCAGTCAGCGCTTCTCCAATCTGAACGGCGTTAAGGGCCGCGCCTTTGCGCACGTTATCTGAAACGATCCACATGACAATACCCCGTTCGCAGGAGATATCCTCCCGAATGCGGCCGACAAAGGTATCATTTTTGCCAGCGGCGTTTGTGGCCAGTGGATATTCGTTTCTGGAGGGATCATCGAGCACGGATACACCGGGCGCTTTTTTCAGAAGCCGCCGTACCTCTTCCGGGATAATCTTTTTTCCCGTCTCAATCCATACCGCCTCGGAGTGACTGTAAAAAACCGGCACGCGAACCGTTGTGGCTGAGACCATGATTGAATCGTCACTTAAGATCTTTCTGGTTTCGTTAACCATCTTCATCTCTTCTTTGGTGTAATCATTGTCCAGGAAGGCATCTATATGAGGCAAGCAATTAAAGGCGATACGGTGCGGGTAAACCTTGTTTTTCACTTCTCCGCCGCTGAGGAGGGCCTTGGTTTGATCGGCCAGCTCTTCAATAGCTTTCTGCCCGGTTCCGGATACGGCCTGGTAGGTTGAAACCACGATACGCTCGATGCCGACCGCGTCGTAGATCGGTTTGAGGGCCACGACCATTTGAATCGTGGAACAGTTGGGATTGGCAATGATCCCTGAATGGCTTTTCAAGGCCTTGGGGTTGACTTCGGGTACAACCAGGGGTATGTGGGATTCCATTCGGAAAGCTGAGGAATTGTCCACTACCACGCACCCGGATTTGACCGCGTAAGGCGCGAATTCTTTGCTGACCGAGGCTCCCGCTGAAAAGAGCGCCAGATCGAAACCTTTAAAGGAATCCGTATCCAGCGCCTCGACGGGAATTTCCTGATCGCGGAATTCAATTTTCCGGCCAATCGAACGGGATGAGGCCAATGGTTTGAGGGTTTCCACGGGAAAATCCCTCTCTTCCAAAATTTTCACCATCTCGCGACCTACAGCGCCGGTGGCGCCAGCAACTGCCACTTTGTATTTTTTGCTCATCTCTCTCTCCAGGTTACTTTACTTGATTTCCCTCTCCTCGCGATAGTTCAGTTTTGATCAAGGAGATATTCTACAACCAGATCACCGACTTCAGAAGTGGTGTGGCCCATGCGGCCCGCGCCTAAATCTTTCACGTCATTTACAAGGACCTTCTTAATGGCGTCCTCTATGCCTTGCGCCGCTTCGGGTTGTCCAAGTTCGGCCAGCATCATCTGGCCGGCGGCGATGGCGGCAAGCGGGTTTATCAAATTCTGACCGGTATATTTGGGCGCTGAACCCCCGATGGGCTCAAACATTGAAACCTTGCCGGGATGGATGTTCCCTCCGGCGGCGATGCCCATACCGCCCTGGATCATCGCGCCCAGGTCGGTAATGATATCACCGAACATATTGTCTGTAACTATAATATCAAACCATTCAGGGTTTTTCACCATCCACATGCAGATAGCGTCAACATGGGCGTAATCCGTCTCCACCACGGTAAACTCGGAGGCCAGTTCTTTGAAGGATCGTTCCCACAGATCAAAGGCGTAGGTCAGCACGTTCGTTTTGCCGCATAAAGTTAATTTTTTGTTCCGGCTTCTGTCTCTGGCGTACTCAAAGGCGTACCTCAGACATCGCTCCACGCCAAAGCGGGTGTTAATCGATTCCTGAACGGCTACCTCCTGAGCGGTGCCTTTTTTCAAGAAACCGCCCGCTCCTGCGTAAAGACCTTCGGTGTTTTCCCTGACAACCACGAAATCGATATCTTCCGGGCCTTTATCCGTCAGCGGTGTAACCACCCCGGGATACAGTTTAACCGGCCGAAGATTGATGTATAAGTCCAGTTCAAAACGCATGTTGAGCAGAATGCCTTTTTCCAGGACACCCGGCTTTACTTCCGGATGACCAATGGCTCCCAAATAGATCGCGTTCAAATCCCTGAATTCGGACAGGACATTATCGGGTAAAAGATCGCCTGTGGCCAGGTAACGATCTCCACCCAGGTCATAATCAACAAGGTTAAGTGAAAATCCATATTTCTCGGCGGCCGCAGTTATGACTTTACGGCCTTCACGAATTACTTCCGGTCCGGTTCCATCTCCGGGCACCACGCCTATATCATAAGTTGAACCCATAAATAAATTACCTCAAAGCTACTTCTGTTTTTTTAAAATGTGCGGTATCAAACCGCCGTCAGCCACCAGATCGAGCATGAACTCGGGGATTGGCTTAAAGGTGAATTCCTTCCCCTGACTTAAATTTTTAACGTGTCCGGCCTCTAAATCAACCTCAATCCGCTCACCACTGGAAAAATTTTCGGCCGCGTCTGCGCATTCTACCAGAACAAGTCCGATATTAAAGGCGTTTCTGTAAAAAATACGCGCGAAGGAGTGAGCGACGACACAGCTTATCCCCGAGGTTTTGATGGCAATGGGAGCTTGCTCCCGTGACGACCCGCAGCCGTAATTTTTCCCGGCGACGATGACGTCTCCTGACTGTACCTTTTCAACAAAGGCAGGGTCAATATCTTCCATACAGTGACTGGCAAGTTCCGCCGCGTCCGTGGTTTTGAGGTAGCGGGCCGGGATAATGACGTCCGTATCCACGTCGTCGCCGTAAACAAATGTGTGACCGGTATACTTCATTCTTGCCTCCTAAAGATCATTCGGACTGGTAATATGACCGGTCACGGCTGAAGCGGCGGCTACCGCCGGGTTGGCCAGGTAGACCTCGCTCTTCTGATGACCCATTCGTCCGACAAAGTTCCGATTGCTGGTTGAAACCGCCCGCTCTCCTTCGGCCAGAATTCCCATGTACCCGCCCAGGCAGGGCCCGCAGGTTGGGGGGCTGATGACCGCCCCGGCGGACAGGAAGATTTCGAAAAGGCCCTCTTTGAGGGCCGTTTTGTAAATGGCCGGTGTGACCGGAATAATGATAAGGCGCATGCCGGAGGCTATTCTGCGCCCCTTGAGAACTTCGGCGGCGAGCCGGAGGTCTTCGATGCGGCCATTGGTGCAGGATCCGATTACGGCCTGATCAATGGTTATGTCTTTGAGTGTTGAAACACCGGCCACGTTTTCCGGTAAATGAGGTTTGGCCACCTGGGGCTCCATGCCGCTGACGTCGTACTCCCGAACGTCCACGTACACCGCGTCAGGATCGCTTTGATAGAAGGTGTACTCACGTTTGGCCCGAGGCTCAACGTACTCGCGAGTGATCTCGTCAGGGGCCATGATCCCGTTTTTGCCGCCGGCCTCAATGGCCATATTAGCCATGGTCAACCGGCCTTCCATGGACAGGGATTCAATGGTAGGGCCGCAAAACTCCATGGCCCGATACCGCGCTCCGTCCACGCCGATATCCCGGATGGTCATCAGGATGAGATCCTTTCCTCCCACCCATTGAGGGAGCTTGCCCCGGTAAATAAACTTCATTGACTCCGGGACCTTGAGCCAGGTTTGACCGGTAATGAAAATACCCGCCACGTCCGTGCTGCCCATGCCGGTGGCCATGGCGCCCAACCCGCCGTAGGTGCAGGTATGGCTGTCAGCGCCGACAACCAGATCTCCGGGCAGAACCAGACCCTGTTCGGGCAGGAGGGCGTGTTCAACGCCCATCCGGTCCAGGTCGAAAAAAAGCTCGATTCCCTGTTCTTTGGCGAAATCCCTGGTCAGCTTGACCATCATAGCGGATTCGATATCCTTGTTCGGGACGAAGTGGTCTGGAACGAGAACTATCTTATCCGGGTCATGGACCTCTTTGACGCCAGCTTCCCTGAAAACTTCGATGGCAAGCGGCGCGGTGATATCATTGGCCAAAGCAAGGTCCACCTTCACCTCTACCATCTGGCCGGGACGCACCTCGTCCACACCGGCGTGAGCCGCGATTATTTTTTCCGTAATAGTTGAACCCATAATTTATACCTTTATTAATCCAGTGACCGGTATGGATTTTGTTTCATCGATTCCAGCCGGTTGAGACCCGTGATGTAAGCCTTGGCGCTGGCGATGATAATATCCGGGTCTGATCCCTGACCAATGATCACATGGTCATCTTCCTGGAGGCGCACGGTGACCTCGCCCTGGGCGTCGGTGCCGCCGGTCAGACTGCTGATACTGAAATGGATGAGCGTGCTTTTGGTTCCTGTCATTTTGGCGATTGTGTTATAAGTGGCGTCGATGGGACCTGTCCCGAAGCCGGCCTGCACCATCTGCTCACCGTCAATTTCAATGGAAACAGTGGCCGTGGGCCGGACCGTTGTTCCGGCGCTGACATTCAGGTAGATAAGCTTGTATTTCTCCGGACCCCGGACAAGTTCATCCGCCACAATGGCCTCGATATCCTCGTCGAAGACCTCCTTCTTTTTATCCGCGACTTCCTTGAACCGGTTAAATAAACGATTCAAATCCTCCCTGGAAACCGTGTAGCCCAGGCTTTCCAGTTTATCCTGAAAGGCGTGGCGGCCTGAAGTTTTGCCCAGCACCAGCTTGCTTTTCCTGATGCCGATATCCTTCGGCCGCATGATCTCGTAGGTTGAGACCTCTTTGAGAATCCCGTCCTGATGGATGCCAGACTCATGGGCAAAGGCATTGGCACCGACAATAGCTTTGTTGGGCTGCACAATCAAACCGGCAATCGTGCTGACCAGACGGCTGATGTTATAGATTTCCTCGGTGTTAACGCGTGTGTCCAGGCCGAGCAGTTCCGAGCGAGTCCTGAACAGCATAACAATCTCTTCGAGAGCGGCGTTTCCGGCTCTTTCGCCAATGCCATTGACCGTCACCTCTATCTGCCGGGCTCCGTTCATCACCGCGGCCAGGGAATTGGCCGTGGCCAGACCCAGATCATTGTGACAATGAACGCTGATAACCGCCTTGTCAATATTCGATACATTTTCAAAAAGATATTTGATAAGACCGCCAAATTCCTCGGGCACGGCATAACCGACCGTGTCCGGGATATTGATCGTGGTCGCGCCGGCGGCAATGGTCGCCTCAATGATTTGAACCAGGTAGTCGCGGTCCGTCCTGGAAGCGTCCATAGGCGAAAATTCAACATTCGACGTATGTTTACAGGCCTGCCGGACTCCCGCCACAGCCATTTCAAGGACCTCTTCTCTATTCATTTTAAGCTGATGTACGAGATGGATATCCGAAGAGGATAGAAAAACGTGTAATCGTGGATTCTCCGCCTTGGCAATGGCCTCCCAGCTAACCTCAATGTCCTTTTCTATGGGCCTGGTCAGGGCGGCTATCTGGCAGTCTCTAATTTCATTCGCCATCAAACTCACGGCTTCAAAGTCGCCCTGTGAAGTCATTGGGAAACCAGCCTCAATCACATCCACCCGCAGCTTGGCCAGAGCCCGGGCCACTCTCAATTTTTGGCTGACGTTCATGCTGGTACCGGGAGTCTGTTCCCCATCTCGTAAAGTGGTGTCAAAAATCAAAACTTGTTCGGCCATTGTTCCCTCCAATTAAACAAATGTAATTATTACCTTAACATAACGAGGTCGGTCAAGCACTCCTCTTTGTCAGGCTCAAATTTAAGTCCTCGAAATATTAGTAATATTCCTGCGGGTTAAATTTTCACCTTCCGCGATTTCAACAAAATTACTGGTTTTGCAGAGGTCTCAAAACAACTTCAAACCGACTTTCTCCCCAGGAGTTGAAACCCTTCAGCCTAAAAGATTGGTCAACTCACTCCGCTTATACTTATGTTCCTGCCAGAAACCCGGGCATTAACGCTTCCCGGTTTTAACAGACCGTAAAGATAAGCATAAAAAAACCCGCCTTGTCTGGCGGGGTTTTTAAATCATTAAGATATTCTTTAGCTTGAGTTACAAACCACCCCGCCCTTCAGAGCCGGTAAGGCCCAGAAGCAATAAAAGCAGGGATAACTTCAAGCTGCGCGTCATCTTCAAATCACTCTTGTTCATAAAAAAGCATGACTGCCAAATGATGTCAAGTAAATTTTTGTATTTTTTTAAAGGGGTTGCCAGAAAATCAGATGAGCCCCTTTAAAAAATACACATACACCCAGGCGCTTATTACTTCATTTTTACCTTACCAATGCCTGCTCCGCATGGTTGAATCGGGGTTCGCCCGACCCGAAGTAAAAAAAA
>JAFDLS010000090.1 GCA_019306365.1 Deltaproteobacteria bacterium | reverse complement strand
TCTGGGGCTTTGCTATATGGGGATGGGCGACTGGGCAGGCGCGGTCCGCGCGTTGGAGAAGGCCGTTGAAGCAACATCCGGGGATCGAGGCCTCCTTCATTTATTAGGAGAATGCCGCAGGAAGGCCGACGAATTATATCAAAACGAGATCACCCAAAGCGGGAACAAAAGGGTTATGCTTACGGGCATGACCGAAGGGATCATGGTGAGTGAGGCTGAGATAAAAATTGCTTGCGCGAAGGTGCGGAAAAGGCGATTCCACAAACATCACTAGAAGCTATCTCAAAATTAGTGTTTTGGTCTAAATCGAGGAGAAAGAAAATTTAACCCGCAGGAATATGTTTAATATTTCGAGGACTTAAATTTTCGTACGACAATGAGTTAGGGTAAACAAACTTTTTTGAGATGGCTTCTAAAAAGGTCTTGTCGAATTCTAAACGTATTGAATTTTTGATGCTTGCCAGGAATAAGGCGGGAAAAATTTACTTGCAGAGCATTCAGGGTTATGATAAGAAATATCCGTTCCTAATCTTTATAAATTTCAATCAATAATGTCGAGACTTGCGAAAAAGTTCGATCGCTTCGTTTTTGAAGAATTCACATATAGTAAGAACAATTTGTTATTAACAAAAAACCTCAAAAACATGCTTTTAAAGTTTTCGAGACGCGGATTCTTTTCATGAACCAAATATTTTCAGCGTCTCTTTACTGATGAGAATTTTCTGGAGCGAGCTTCGGGTTTTGTGGGAGGAAATTTTTCTTATAAGCTTCCATCTCCACAGGGGGGTATTACCTTCAAATTATACAAGCCATTCATCTTGGCCGCTAACAGCGCGGCGTCCCGGCTTTTCCCGGCTACAGGATAATAAGACGCGATGGAAACCGTTTTGATTTCTCCGGCTAAGGCAGCCATATTTGGTATTCCCTCTGTGATATTTTCGATACTGATTCCCCTCATTGGAACCCTCCTGTTCGCTTACATCATACTTAAACGCCTGACTCCGTTACTAAAAGCGGCTCCGGATCCTCGCCTGGATCGACTTATAAATCGTGTTTTCCAACTTTTCAAATTCGCAATCCTTCAGTATCGCCACCTCAGATACCCCGTGGCCGGGATCATACACATCTTGATATTTGCCGGTTTCGTAATCCTGTCTTTGCGATCCGTGACCCTGATTATGCTTGGAATTTTCGATGGGTTTACACTGCCCGGATTAAGCGGAACCATCGGGAATTTTTACACTGTTCTGAAAGATATTACAGCCACCGTGGTCCTCATGGCGTGTATCGCGGCCATGGTCCGCAGAGGGCTTTTTAAACCCGCGAGGTACGCGGTGCCGTCTAAATACGGCAAGGGGCACGCCGGCGAGGCTTTGGTCGTGCTGATGCTTATTTCAGGATTGATGTTGTGTGATATGGCCT
Source organism: Deltaproteobacteria bacterium (assembly GCA_019306365.1). Lineage (GTDB taxonomy): Bacteria > Desulfobacterota > Desulfarculia > Adiutricales > JAFDHD01 > JAFDHD01. The sequence goes on along the minus strand of JAFDLS010000090.1, from coordinate 11,691 downwards.
TTGAAGGCAGCCTCGCCGCAGCCGGTGTTCAAGAGGGATTGACGACCGGGACAGCTTTGCCAGGAACAGGGAGTGGGCTTGCGGCTAAATTATTTAATAAATTATCCCTCGCCCAGCTCCAGAATATCCATCTGGCCGCGTTTTTCTTTCATGATCTGATATTTTTCTTTTTCCTTTGCTTTTTACCACTGGGAAAACATTTTCATGTGATCACGTCATTGCCCAACATCTTTCTTATGAAGCTTGACAAAGGCAAAATAAAGCCTGTTCGCTGGGGCGTTGAGGAACCAGAGATAGTCGACCTTGAATCATTTGGTATTAAGAAATTTGGGGATTTCACATGGAAGCATATGCTCGATTTTTATTCATGCGCGGACTGCGGGAGGTGTTCTGATCAGTGCCCTGCTAACGCGGTCGTTCGTCCCCTGTCTCCCAGATTTCTTTCTATCAAATGCCGTAATGAGCTGTTTCAAAATTACCCGCTGATTGGTGGGACGACCCAGGACGAAAGCCCCCTGATCGGACATATTTTTGAGGAAGACGAAATCTGGTCGTGTACAACCTGCGGCGCGTGTGAGACGGAATGCCCGCTTTTAATAGAGTACATCGACAAGATCGTCGATATAAGAAGAGGCATGGTTGACGAGGGCATGGTGCCTCAATCCCTGCAAAAACCCTTGCATTCACTGGAAAGGCGCGGCAATCCCTACGGCAAAACACCAAAAAGGAGAATTGAGTGGATCAAGGAACTGCCTGAGGAAAATCACGTTAAGATTTTTCAGGAGGAACAGACGGCAAACACCCTTTACTTCGTGGACAGTGTTACTTCTTATGATGACCGGATACAGGAGATCGCCAGGGCGACCGCGCGGGTCCTTATGGCGGCCGGGATAGATTTTGGGATTCTGGGACCGGCCGAAAAGGACAGCGGCCATGAAGTGAGAAGGTTCGGTGAGGAGATGCTGTTTTTGAGCCTCAAAAACAGTAATACCGAGGCGATCAAAAATTCTGGCGTAAAAAACATCATCACCTCAGATCCCCATGCGTTCAACGCGCTGAAAAATGACTATACGGATATTCCGCCGGTAGAACACACCAGCCAGGTAATAGCGAGAAAGATTAAATCAGGGGAAATCCGTTTAAAAGGCGTGGAGAACGGCGACGGGATCTATACCTATCATGATTCCTGCTATCTTGGGCGGCACAACGGGATTTATGACGCCCCAAGGGATGTGATTGACGCTATCCCAGGGATAAAAAGAGTGGAGATGGCCAGATGCGGGGATAGAGCGTTCTGCTGCGGCGGCGGCGGTCTGAACCTTTTTTATGAACCCGTGGAGGAAAAAAGAATGGCTCAAGTTAGGGTTGAGATGGCCAAAGAGGCTGGAGCAAACATCATCGTCACGGCCTGCCCTTTCTGCATGGTCCACATTGAAGACGGCATCAAAACCAGCGGACTGGAGTCTGAGATGCAGGTTATTGATCTGATGGAATTGATCGATCACAGTTTGATTACCGAATAAAGCGTTGAGCCTTTTAGACTCAGTTTAAATAACCTGGAGGCAGAGGATGGAAATTTTTGTATGCGTTAAAAGGGTTCCCGATACCGGCGAAAATGAAATTGAGCTGGACAGCGGCAGTAACGGCATTAAACGGGATGACCTCGTCTACTCAATAAACGAGTGGGACAATTATGCGGTCGAGGAAGCCATACAGATTCGGGAAAAGCACGGCGGAAGCGTAACGGTTGTGACTGTTGACAATGAAGAAGGTGACGAGGTGCTCAGAAGGGAAATGGCCATGGGCGCGGACAGGGGAGTTCTTGTCATGGATAAGGCCTTTGAAGGATCTGATGGAAGAGGGATCGCAAGTATTTTAAAGGCCGTAGTCGAAAAAGAACACTACGATTTGGTTCTAACGGGGGTTCAGGCGGACGATGGAGCGGCTCAAATAGGAGGTCTGCTGGCGGCGATGCTTGGATGGCCTTATGCCTCTATTGTGAATGAAATAGAAATCCTGGATGAAAAGAAAATTAGAATACACCGGGAGGTCGCGGGCGGCAACCTGGAGGTTTATGAAGTTGATCTACCCTGCGTACTTTCCGTCCAGACCGGCATCAATGAACCGCGTTACGTCCCTATTCGCGGGGTAATGAAGGCGGCAGGGCTCGACGTCCCGGTTTATGGAACCGCCGATTTGGGGTTGTCGCCAGAATCGGTCGGGGAAGCGGGCGCAACGGTAAAAGTTAAGAATTATTTTGTTCCTGAAGCGGGTGATAGAGCTGAGATGCTCGAAGGAAGCACCGAAGAGATAATAGATAAACTCATAGATTTGTTGAAATCCAAAGGAGGTGTCAGATAATGGCCCTGCATATCTATTCCTATATTCTTCACAATAAGGGAGTCATTGATGATACAGCCTTCGAGGCAATCTCGGCGGCCGGGGTAATAGATCCGGACGCCTCAATCACCGCGGTCGCTGCAGGTTCAGGCCTTGATCTCGACGCGGTGTGCAATCAAGCGTCCAAGCATTATCAGGAGGTTTGGAAGATTGACAGCGAGGCCCTTTCCTATCCGGACGCGGAAGTGATTCGGAGACTCCTGGTTCGAATTATCCCGAAAGGTGATATCGTCCTCATTCCTCATGAACATTTTGGAATGGATCTCGCCCCAGGGCTTTCGGTCATGCTGGACGCCGCGTATCTTTCAGACGCGGTCGACTTTGGAGGGATCGGGGATGGACGACTCTCGGCCATCAGGCAGGAATTCAACGGTCAGGTCAACACACAAGTGGAATGCGATATTTCAAACGGAGCCGTAATCACAATCAGACCGGGGTCTTTCAAAGGCGATGAAGGTCAATGCGCGAATGGGCCGATAGTCGATAAGACGTCCGAGGCCATGGAAGGGGGCATACCGGCAGTAGGCCGCCGTTTCTTAAAGTTTGTTGAGGCGGAAGTTGGTGAAATCGATATTACCCAGTCCGAAGTGCTCGTTTCCGTGGGTCGAGGCATAGCAGATGAGGATAACCTTGAAATAGCATTTGACCTGGCAAAGGTCATGGGAGGTGATGTTTCATGTTCCAGGCCGATCGTGGACGCCAAATGGCTGGAGAAAGAACGGCAGGTGGGGAATTCAGGGAAGACCGTAAAACCAAAAGTATATCTGGCGTTAGGCATAAGCGGGGCATTTCAGCACCTGGCGGGCCTGAAGGGTAATCCCTTTGTGGTGGCCGTAAATAAGAACCCGAAGGCACCCATTTTCCAGGCCGCGGACGTGGGTGTTATCGCGGATATCCTCGATTTTATACCGGAATTAACTGACAAGATTAATGAAATCAAAAGGTAGATTCTTTGTATCAGGTTTGTTAAAATGACGCCTTAATATCAAAACAATTTATCAACCGAGACCTCTGCAAAACCAGTAATTTTGTTGAAATCGCAGAAGACGAAAATTTAACCCGCAGGAATATTACTAATATTTCGAGGACTTAAATTTGAGCCTGACAAAGAGGTCAGCTAAAGGACGAAGTTTTGCAGAGGTCTCCAACCATGAGGAGGTCAACTACTAGGTCCTTTGCATGAGGTGTATCAGGTCAAGATAATAGAATCTAAACGATCAATGAAAAGAAAGGAGGGTTAGATATGGGAATAAGGGAGTTAGATATCACTCTGACCAAACAACACGTGGCCCTTTGGAAATCGACCAAGGAGTTCCTCGGTAATGTCTGGCGGCCGGCAGCGATTGAACTTGATAAATTGGCCGATCCCCAGGACGTGATCGCTGAGGGATCTGTTCTCTGGGATGTGTTTCGCAAGTCCTATGAATTGGATTTTCATGCACTCTCCTTTCCCAAGGATTTTGGCGGACTGGAGCTGGATCCATTGAGCATGGCCCTGGTGACCGAATTGCAGGGATGGGCCTCACCGGGTTTGGCGGTCGGTATTGGTGTCGCCACCACGCCCTTTACCTGGGCCATGATGTCGCCCGCGCCTGAGATGCAGGAACTGGTCAAAAATTTTGTGGCGGACAAAGAAGCAAAAATGATCGGATGCTGGGCCATCACAGAACCGGATCATGGATCAGACTGGATCCTCTTCGACGGCGAGGAGTCGGGGAACCCTGCCATTGCGCCCCAGGTCAGGGCTGTTCTAGATGGAGATGAATATGTCATCAACGGTCAAAAGTCCTCCTGGGTTAGTAACGGGACCATTGCCAACTATGCGGCCCTGTGGGTGACTCTGGACCCTGATCAGGCTTATGACGCCGGCGGAATCGCATGTGTTCCGCTTGATCTGCCGGGGATTACCCGAGGAGCGCCGCTGGACAAGCATGGACAGCGGGATCTGAACCAAGGAGAAATTTTCTTTGACAACGTGCGAATTCCTAAACATATGATGATCGCATCGGATCCCGTGACCTTCAAATTGCTTTCCGGCGCCCAGCTTGCCGTCGCCAACGGGTGGATGGGGCTTTGTTTTGCGGGCTGTGCCTATGCCGCCTTTGAGGAAGCCCTGAGATACGCCCAGGAACGGGTTCAGGGCGGAAAGGTGATCTACGATCATCAAGCCGTTAAATTGAAGATCTTCGATATGTTCACATCCGTCGAAGCGGCTCGTTCCCTTGCGCGCCGGGCCTTTGTCTATAACATGGATCTTTACAATAACATGCAGCCGCCAGCAGTCCACTATTCCATGGCCTCAAAAATCCTGTCCACAGAAAGTGCCACGCGGGTGGCAAGCCAGGCTATCCAAATTTTTGGCGGCTACGGACTTTCAAAGGAATATCTTATCGAGAAGATCTACCGGGATGCTCGGGCGTCCATGATTGAAGACGGAGTCAACGATACACTGGCCATAGACGGAGCCGACAGGCTCAGACAGGGCCGGAGCACATGGATAGTCCAGGAGGGAACCGCTCAAGCGGCCCCGGCTGCGGGAGCTGAGGAAGGTCCAACCTGGGAAGAACTAGAGCCTATGTTCCGCCCCAAAAATGTGCACATGGGTGTGATGAAGGTCGATGAGGAAACATGCACCCAATGCGGGTTGTGCGTGATAAACTGCCCCTTCAGATGCTGGGAGACGGATGAAAATGATATCCCGCATATGAAGGAGGAGTACGCTTGCTTCTCCTGTTACAACTGCATGGTGGCCTGCCCAGTGGACGCTATCTCCATTGTGGATTCCTACCACGTGGACGATGGGACCTTTAAGACCGACCCATATCCTCTACCGGCCAAGATGCCCTATGAACCCAAGGACGCGGAAGGGAACCCTGATGAATGGACCGTGATCGAGCAAACCATTATGGAGCGCAGGAGTGTCCGTAACTTCAAGGAAGACCCGGTTCCTGAAACCCTTATTCGAAGAGTCCTGGAAGCGGGGCGATTTGCCCCCAGCAGCGGTAACTGCCAACCCTGGAAGTTCATCGTGCTAACAGACAAGGAATTCATCAATGAACTGAATGAAGGCTGCTTCACCATACTGTCCATGATGCACAATACCTACATGAACGACACCATGGTCAAAAACCTGATGCCGATGTACACGCCGGTACCAAATAATACTGGCCTTTTCGACCCCAGGATTATTATCGGCGGAGCGGGGAGCATAGCACATAAAAACGCGCCCGTATTTTTGGACGCGCCCGTAGTGATCCTGATAGCCTGCGATGACCGGTCTATCGGCGGGCCTCAGATTCAGGCGGGTATTTGCGGACAGAACATGAACCTGGCGGCCCTGTCCCTCGGATTGGGTTTCTGCTGGATAGGATTCAGCCAGGTGATTGAAATGATCCCGCCCCTCAAGGAGAAGCTTGGGCTGAAAGACCCATGGAAGATCAACACGGCCATGGTGCTTGGATATCCGAAATTCAAACAGCAGGGAATCGTGCCCAGGGAATTTAGGCCCATTACCTGGTTCCGGGAAGGTGGCGGAGGAGCCGAGATTGAGGAGTAATAGCGAAAACTAAACAGGTAACGCAATCTCATGAAAATGTCCTTAACAAAAGACAGGGCCGGAAATGGCCCTGTCTTTAACTTTACGGCTCTGACAGAAAATCATCGATAGCGCGGTCCCTCACTTCATTGGGCTTAAAAATAATGGTGTAATGGTTGGCGCCTTCCACGTCCACACACCTGGCGTTTGGCATTTCCCGTACCATTCTCTGAGCCGCCTCTGTGGGAAGCAGATAATCGTCCTCAGCCAACAGCCCTTCCGTGGCCCGCAGGATAAGAACCGGCCTGGTAATTTTCGGATAAAACTGCACCACATCTACCAGTGTGTTATTTAGGATTTCTTCCTGTATATGGCCTGGCTGAATTCGAGAGCGCACCCCGCCTTCAACTTCCTCGGCCTCATACCGGAAATAAGCCTCCAGGGCCGGTGACCAGGGCTGGTTGAAAGGGACCTGTTTCAAGGGCTCGACATAGGCTTCAAAACTGGGAAAAACTTTGCCCAACCGGTCCAGTGACGGCTTAATGCCCGCAAAAAATTTTGTCATCTGTTCCTCGGACACCTTGCCGCCGGCGTCAATTAGAATTAGCCGATCGACCCGTTCCGGATATTCAGCCCCAAAGGCCATGGCGATAATGGCGCCTAAAGAATGCCCCATGATCACGGCCTGTTCCAATTTTAAATCGTCTATAACGGCCAGGACGTCTTTGGCGTGCCGGGCAACAGAATAACCTGAAGGCGGCTTCTCCGAGAGTCCTCTTCCCCTTAAATCCATGGCCAGGACCCTATATTTGGGAGCCAATGTCCCGGCCAGCGCTTCCCAGCACCGGCTATTGGCCGTTAGACCATGGATACACAATATGGGCTTTCCCTCGCCTTCCCAGATGGCCAGTTGAATTTCAACACCTTCACCCCTTGCTTTCTTCATTATCGCTTCAGACATTAATAATCCTCCGATCTTTATTGATTGACAGGCCTTAAGAGGCCCTGCCCGCTTTTCGGCGAGCCGTAATTTCCTGAATCGTGCCCATGACGCCTCGAGGAAAGAAGAACACGATCAGAATAAAAAGAATCCCGAAAATAAGGAGCCAGCGTTCCATGGCATTATGCAGCAGGTCTGCGTGGGGGAATAGGGTTTTGGCAAACTTCTGCAAGTCGGGCAGGAAGGTTTGAGCCATCTGGAGAAAAGCCGCGCCGATAAAGGAGCCGTAAAGTGTGCCCATACCTCCGATAATTACCATAATGAGGACATCCAGCACGATGACGGTGGATAAACATGATTCCGGGTTGATGTACCTGACCCACAGGGCGTAAAGGCCGCCCACGACAGAAGCCACAATACATCCGAAAGTAATTGAAATGATCTGATATATAAAGGTGCTGTAACCCAGGGCTTCCGCCCTCTGGACGTTATCGCGAATAGCCTGAAGAACCCGGCCCAGAGGTGATCGGGTAAAGCGAAGCATCATCAGGAATAAACCCAGGCAGATGAGCAGGATGAAATAATAAGTCACTATCCGGCCGGTAATATCCAGGCCGAGAATCCGGCCGAAATCAGTAGATACCGTAAATATTCCGGGCAAGGAAATGCTTATGCCGTCCTCGCCTCCGGTAAATCGACTCAGTTTCATGGCCAGTATTAAGGAAAATTCGGCTAAGGCCAGCGTGATCATGGCGAAGAAAATGGCCTTGATCCTCAGGGATAAAAAACTGATGAACAAAGCCAGCAGGAAAGAAACCACAATGGCGGCTGAAAAGGCCAGGATGATATTCAAGTAGGAAGGGCTCCCGTATTTGCTCAGAAAGAAGCCCAGACAATAGGCCCCGATACCGAAGAACATACCGTGCCCGAAAGAAATAATGCCTGTATAGCCGAGCAGGATATCAAAGCTGGCTACCAAAGTTGCAAAGATGATAATCTTAATCATCAGATCAACGGATTTAAAAGAAGGAAACAAAAAGGGAGCGAGCAGGAAAAGAGTCAGCAAACCGATTTTAATCCAGAATCCGCCGCTAAGGAACCTTTTTCTGCGTTCCAATTCTCTAAAAATGCTCGCCGGTGTGGGATCTGACATATTTAATACTCGCTATTTCCCTGGAGCGAAAAGACCGGTCGGCTTGATGAGGAGAATGATAAACATGATCAGGATATTCACTCCCACGGCGGCCGGAGGCAGTAAAAAGGCCACGTAATTGTAAGAAAGGCCAACTATAAGTGCGCCGACCAGAGAACCTGTCACACTGCCCAAACCGCCAATAATAACTACGATGAAGGCGAAAATAAGATACTGAGATCCCATACCGGGATAAACTTGAAGGCTGAAAAGGGCCATGGCTAAACCGCCCAGAGCGGCCAGGCCAGCCCCGACCGCGAAAACGGCAGTGAAAAAGAGCGAGATATTGTGACCCATGACCTGTACCATTTCGCGATTTTCAACCCCGGCTCTGACAATCAGGCCGATTCGGGTCTTTTTCAAAATAAGCTGGGTCAATCCGTAAACGAGTATTCCGATTAAAATAGCAACGATCGGATACCTGAGAACGATGATATCCATAATATCCCAGTTCCCGAGAAATTTTAACGGCACGGGCATTACTTCGTCGTTGGGTCCCCAGACGTAATATGGCCACCGCGACAAAGGCGGCTATAATGGCCAGAAGGAAAGCTGCTATATTCTTAAAAAGGGAGTCCGCCGTGACCCAGTTGATCAAATAGTTAAAGGTGCTGAAACCAACATAAGCCCCCCAGGCGAAACAGGCTCCATGAGCGAAATTTAAAACATCAAGCAAACCAAAAATGATGCTCAAGCCCGAGGCCACTAAAAAAATCAGCATACCCATGGCAAAGCCAGCTATGGTCAGGGTCAAATAAACCTTGGGCTGGATAACCAGCAGAGGAAGGAAAAATATAAAAACCACCGCAGCCAGGGTGATTTCACGGCGAAAACTTTTAAATGCGGCTTTCGTCATACATGCTTTCTGAATTCAATTTGAAATTAAGTTAGCAGCCAAAGATTCCTCAACTATTGGAAATGCCGAGGTACTTGCTTTTAAGGTCCTCGTCCTCAACATTCTGCTCGACCAGAATTATAACGCTGTGTTTTTTAATCTCGGTTATTACTTCTATAAGGGACTCAACCAGGATGGGGGCAAGACCTTTGGTCGGTTCATCAATCAGGAGCAGGGTCGTGTCGTTCACCATAGCCCGGGCGATGGCCAGCATTTGTTTCTGGCCTCCACTCAGATTTCCGGCCTTGCCTTTCCAAAATTTTTTCAGATCGGCAAATATATCAAAGATGACTTCGAGCCTATTTTCAGCGGCTTCATCCTCGCGGAACATGGCCACGCGCATGTTTTCCTCAACGGTCAGCTCAGAAAATATCCCCAGATCTTCGGGTACAAAGCCAATCCCCATACGGGCGACACGGTAAGGCTTCATCCGGTGAGTTTCCTGACCCTTAAATATAATTTTCCCCTCGGATGGCGAATGGAGCCCGATGATCGTTTTTAAGGCTGTACTCTTCCCAGCGCCGTTTCGTCCAATTAGTACCGTCACCGCGTCGGGTTCGGCCTTAAAAGATAATCCCTGAAGGACATGGTGTCTTCCAATAAAGGTATGAATCCCTTCCACACTCAAAACGGCGTCACTCACGTTTCATACCCCCGTCAAGATAGGCCGCCCGAACCGCCTCACTATCTTGTATTTCATACGGATCTCCGTCAGCAATCATTCTTCCGTCCTTAAGGACGGCGATGTTGTCGGAAAGGGCCATGACCATATCCATCTTATGTTCGACCAGAAGCATGGTTCGTTCCCGCGAGCTTTTAATTTGCTCAAGAATTTCTAAAATGGCCGGCACCTCCTCCTGAGACATGCCCGCTGTCGGTTCGTCCAGCAGGATGCTCACCGTGAGTCAAGGCGCTGGCCGGAACCGCCCATTTATTTTCCAGAAGAACGTCTTTTAAGATTTCATAGGCTTCATCTTCCAAGGCCGGGAAATGCAAAAAGTTCCTCCAAAAATTCAAACCGAGACCCTGACGGGATTGAATAGCGATCCGAACGTTTTCCAGGACGCTTAAGAACGGAAAGATATTGGTCAGCTGAAAAGACCGCCCCATGCCCAGCCGGGTTCTTTTAGCCGGGCTTAAGGCGGTTACGTCATTACCCTTTAAAAAAACCCTTCCCTCCGATGGTTTGTATTGACCGGTGAGAAGGTTGAACAGGGTTGTTTTCCCGGCTCCGTTGGGGCCGATGATGGACTTGAGGCGGCGCGGCTCCACCTGGAGACTCACCTTGTTCACAGCGACGTGGCCGCCGAAACGAATAGTCAGATCTTTGGTTTCAATAATCGGTTTTTTAAGCTGATCAGCCATACATATCTATTCAAGACTTATTACGGTCCCTGATACCAATTTCTCAATGCCGGGCAGGAGAATCAAAAAAGATTCTCCTGCCCGCGGTTTTGGACTATTACTTTTTCTTGACCAGGATAGGCGGCGCGGTTTCCTCGGGTGAAAGTTCCCGCTGAAGCTCCGGCACGGCCCACGCCACACCGGGCTTTACTGTGAGCTTAATGGCAAACATGGATTGAAGGGCTTGATGGTCCTCCTTTCGGAAGGTCATGTATCCTTTGGGTGTCATGAATTTCATCCCCTCCATAGCGGCGATGAGCTTCTCCGTGTCAGTACCGCCCGCTTTACGAATCCCTTCCACCACGGCCATAGCCGCGGCAAAACCGCCGCAGGTAAAGAAATCCGGAGGCTGTTTGAACCGCTTCATATGCTCATCAACGAACCAGTCATTAACCTTGTTCTTTGGGTTTTCATAGTAGTAATAGGCCGCTCCGACCATGCCTTTCAAAGGTTTCATCAATTTGAGCACCGGAATAACATTGCTTCCGCTGGTTATCTGGATGCCGTATTTATCAAGCCCGCTTGAAAGCATCTGGGGAACCGGTCCGCCTTTTCCAGCCCAAATGACAAAAACGTATTTAGGTTTGGGCTTGTCCTTCAAAGCCCCGATGATCCTCTGGAGCGGGGCCGTAAAATCCGTGGCCTTCGGATCGGCATATTCCTCATGAACGACCTTGGCCCCAAACTTTTCCGCGGCCCGTTTGTAAGCGGCCACGCCGTCCCGTCCAAAGGCGTAATCCTGCGCAATAGTGGCTATGCTGACTCCTGGTTTTGAAACAGCCGCCGCATTGGCAATAGCGTCTTGCCCTGAATTTCGGCCGGTCCGAAAGATGTAGCGATTCCAGAAAGCACCGGTAATGGAGTCAGCTACCGCAGGCTCAACGATCAGAATCTTCTTGAACTCCTTGGCCACCGGCAGGCAGGCCAGGGCTACGGCGCTGCTTGTCGGACCCACGGCAATGTCAATCTTGTCGTCATTGTAAAGTTTGGTCAAAAGCATCTTGCCTCTGGCCGGTTTGAGCTGGGTGTCTTCAATGATCAGCTTGACATCCCGCCCGAGAATTTTGTTCGTCCCATTGGTCGCGTATTCCAGACCCATCTTGAAACCAGTGACTTCCTGCTTTCCATACACCTCATAAGGACCGCTTAATCCCTGAATAATGCCGATTTTAATTGGCTCAGATCCTAAAGCCGGAAGACCGGTCAGGCACACAATAAATAAGGCTGAAACAAAAATTATCACCAGCAGCTTAAATTTTGCACTTTGCATCTTCCCTCCTCCTTACGTTGATAAGGTTTTGGATCACGCCAAGCCAACCCCTGTA
>JAFDLS010000003.1 GCA_019306365.1 Deltaproteobacteria bacterium | reverse complement strand
CTTGATTATGTAACATGTGTTTACCCTCAAAATGAAAGCCCATTGACGATTATCGCAGTCAAGGGTATCCTGTAGTGTAAGTTTAGGCCGGAAAAATCAAACCCAGTTTAAGTGTCTTTCACTGCGCGGGAATTTAAAATGATTAAGCATGAATTCGCAGCCAGTATATTTAGATACTTGTTTGGCCTCTTCTTTTTGGCCATCATAGTCATTCCTTTGCCCGCGTTGTCAGCCACAGTGTCCATGGAATACTCCATCGGATTCAACGGGCGCTTTCCACTCAATAAATGGGCTCCAATTAATATAATACTCGAAAATAAGGGCCGGACGACTAACGGCATTTTGGAAATAGTTGTAACTGCCGGAAGTGAATACCGCCGCGACGTGCACGATACTGTTTATTCGATGGACGTGGAGCTTCCCACCAATTCAAAAAAATTATATTCTTTTACCGTATTCATTGATTCTTTTACCCATCCTTTGATTATTAGATTCAGGAGGGACCAGAAGACGATTGTTTACAGATCAATTAATTTGAGGTCTCACTATACCTCCAAGGGATTGGTTTTAATACTTGGCAGCCGTATCGCTCCTGATTTCTTGTCAAAACTGCCCAAGGAGTTTCTGCCTGTTGTCACACGGTCAAAATTCCTACCTGAAACCTGGTATGGTTATGACGGGGTAAAGATGGTGGTACTTCACGCCAGCGCATGGAAGAATCTCAGGGAAAAGCAGTTTACCGCCTTAACTGAATGGATTAAAAAGGGAGGCTATCTCGTTACCGCCAGCGGCCTTAATTACGGCGCATTCCTTAAGGAAAGAACAAGAAGCCTTTTACCGGTCAACATTGTGGGCTTTGACCGGATATTTGAACTGAATTCCATGGAAGAGTTTTGCGGCCAGCGCCTTATCAGCAGTGCCCCATTCTTGATTGTAAAGGCGAACATCGAGGCCTCAGAGGTTATAGCCTCAAAAGGAGATTTTCCCGTTATCATTCAGAAGGATTTGAGGTCGGGCAGGATCATATTCCTGGCTTTTGATTACCAGAGACCACCGTTTACGGACTGGTCCGGCCGACACTCCTTTTGGAACAAAATATTGACGCTTAAGCCTTCGAATGAACAAATCGGTGTTAATCTTCAGGAGAGCAAGATACTTGATTCGATGATATCCAGCATACCAAAAAATTTCCCTTCTTACTTCTGGGCTTTCCCTTTTCTGGCGATCTACGTCAGTTTGATATATGTAAATCTATACGGCCTTGAAAAAAAACAGCCCCAGAATAGGAAATATATTGCCTATCTCGTCGCGATTATTGTGGTATTTTCAATATCAAGTTACGGGCTGTTTTTATATGTCAGCGAGCAAAAGGATCCATCACATAACAGTTTCCTGCATTTGAAAAAATCGGAATCCAAAGGAACCGCCTCCAGCCAGATGATTGTGGGTCTTTATTCTATGCAGGACAAAGAATACCGGATAAACCTGGGGCTTAAATCACATCCTGTCACCTCTATTTTACCGGCGCTGGATGTGGGTGAAACGCTGCGAAGCCTGACCCTCCATGAAAACTCCGCCGGGCAATCCGTCATGATTTCTCTGGATCGGTGGTCGTATCGTTTTTTCAAGTTTGATACCGCCGTGGAATTGCCTATTCGAGGAAAAGCCTTCAAGGATGAGCAAGGCATTGTCATTGCTGTCGAAAACATGACTCCTCATTTGATCACCTACTGCCAGGTCTATTACAACGGCCGTTTCTTCATTTTCGGTGATATCGCCCCGGATAAGAAGCTGGTTAAAAGGCTGGACAGTTCGGCCCTGGAAGCGGTGGAACTGTTCGACGTCAAGGAACTCGAACCGGCGACCTCAGGCACAGGGTCAAAAACACCTGGTCCTCTTCTCAAGAAAATACAAAAAAAATCCCTGAAGGACTTACTGCTTTCGATTCATTCACGCTATAAATCACAACCAGAATCTCTGCATCTGATCGGTTGGATAGAATCAGCAGTAATCCCAATCCATCTCACGAACGCGCGAGCGACAAGGCAGGACGTAACGCTTATAGAATGGGAAATCCCGCTGGATCTTGATGGCAAAAATTTTGAAATCGGGCTGAGACCTGAAAGGTTTCCGTATGCCGGCGGCACATCCGAGGTTAACTTAGCGGATACAGGCCGCCTCAAACGGGAGAATCCGCCCCATGATAAAAACCGCCACCAAAAAGGATTTATGTATTCTCAGGACAGCCATAAACGTTTCATCACCAGACCCAAAGTCAAGAAGTTCAAGGATTCATCATGCGATTTGATTATATAACAGGAAATACGGAAAGATCCTTATCCCCGTTTTTCTCGCCGCTCATGATATCCATGACCTTCAACAGTGTCTGGATTCTGGGGTTGATACTGCTTGTAGTCTGGCCCACAAAAGACCTTTTCAGATTCTTCCAGGGCCACACTATCCCGCTGACGTTTTTGGTGGTTACGGTTGCCACGCTCCTGATCAACACTTATCTGGGTCTTCGCTGCGGCCGCGGTGAGGTTTTCCCGAACGATTATTTCTCCAGACTGGCTCGCATGGACATCAAAACCTTTGAGGAAGACAATAATTTCTTCACTTACGGCCTGGTCGCTTTTATCATTCACTCCATATTTCTTTTGGCGCTTGTGCTCCCATTCCTGGTTGTCTCCGCCGCTATTTCCGGGATCACTTTGCCGGTGTTCGCGAAGTCTTTTTCCATCCTTTTCGCGTCTTCCCTTCTCTGCCGGATGTTCGCTTTCCTCATGTATCTGGTTTTCGGGAAATGGAGCCTGAGCGGCTATCTTTTTGCGCGAGGTTTTGTCATTTTCTTTGTTTTCATCACTGCTTCCTTTGCCGCCTTTGTCAATCCCATCCTCCTCATCTATTCCTTTTATCAAGGAAGAGAACTGCTGCCTCATTTCTGGCTTAACGCTTACGGGCATTTCATATTAATCGTTACCAGCGCTATTTTGATCTTGACGCTGGCCAATCAGGCCATGATCAAGCGAAACAGAGGAAAGGGCATTTAAATTGAAAGCGAATCAGGAATTTTTAACAAATATCGCCAGGCTTCGCCGGCGCATTATAAAAAGAGAGCTTAAACGTCTTTTTTATAACACCTGTTTGCTTTCTTCGTTCCTTATCGCTGTCGCTCTCGGCGTCCATAAACTTGGGCTGACCCAATGGAATGGGAACTCAATTTATGCCCTTCTGGTTATGGTCTCGCTTGCCTTTTCCTTGCTTATTATTCTGCGAACCAAGAAAAGCTTCATGGATGAACTCATCGAGATTGATGACCGGCTTGAGCTGAAAGACAGAATCAGTACCGCCTATGAGTATTATCAGCTCGAACGCGAATCCGTTTTTATCGATCTGTTAATTAAGGAGGCGATCTCCTTTATAAAAAAAATTAAGCCTGAACCTGTTCTTCCCAGGAAATTTTCTCCAACCCATATTTTGACC
Organism: Deltaproteobacteria bacterium; assembly: GCA_019306365.1. Classification (GTDB taxonomy): domain Bacteria; phylum Desulfobacterota; class Desulfarculia; order Adiutricales; family JAFDHD01; genus JAFDHD01. Next base: position 34,218 of record JAFDLS010000003.1, on the reverse strand, counting down.
CCACTTTTTCTTCTGGTTATTATTGTTCTGCTTTTCGTTGATTTAACTCCGAAAGTAACTCAACAGGATCTAACCTATCAAGAAGCCCTCGAAAAAATCAGCCAAAAAATGGATAAATATTCCAAACGTGAAATTCAGGCGGCCAAGAAGAAAAAGAAACCATCGGCCGAAAACCTGTATCGCCGGATGGAAGAGCTTGCCAAAGAGCTAAAAACAAAAAAAATGACCGAAAAAAGAGCTCTTCAATCCCTTGGCGAGTTAAGGCAGGAAGTTGAGGCTGAACAAACTCGATTGGCTCGCAAGCTTGAAGCGGAACTCAGCCTGGGAGACGCTTCAAACACTCCGGCGTTAAAAAACCTTCAAAATAAAAAAATAACACCTGATGATGTGAATGATTTCAAAAAACAGGTTAAGCAGGCGTTTGAACAAAAAATCCCGGCCTCTCTGTCAGAAGACCTTTCAAGCCTCGACAACAGCCAGAAACTTGAACAGTTTCTTGACGAGACCATGAAGGAAATTAAATCGGCTGTGCTCGAAAAAGGTGAATCATCATCGGCTGAAGACGAAAAAAATCAGTTTACAGCTCAGGTTTTGGAGGAACAGGGCCTTCAAGACACAAAAGCGAATCAAGGCCAAGCCGCTCAGCCGGAAGGAAAAGAAAAAGGGAAGAAACCTGTCTCACAGGCGGCGGGGAAAGGGGAATCTGATACAAAAAAGCCAGAGGATGACACCCCCGCGCCTGATGAGGATCAGGCTTACGTTGCTGGCCGGGGAAAGGCTGACGATCAGAGGAAACCTTCCTACGAACTTAAGGGATCAAAAGGCCCGGCCCTCAAAGATAAAGGCGAAACAGGACCTGGAGAAAGCTACAACATCCATGTCCGGTCTCTCCCAACAATCGCCAGGGCCAAACTAAAAGAAGAAGAGGTTATCGGGTCTTATCAGCAAGAGCTGGAAAACGTCCTGCAAAAAGAGGACATCCCATTAAATTACCGAGAATATATTAAGAATTATTTCCTGTCTATCGGACTAAGGAAGGAAACAAATGGAAAACTCGACACCAATTGAAAAGGCTGATTCTGTAAAGAAGAATTTCGATCTCATTACTGATGAGCTTTCAAAAGTAATCGTTGGGCAGGTTCCCCTCATCCAGAACATTCTGGTTTGTCTTATGTGCGGGGGACACGCCCTTATAGAAGGCGTCCCCGGACTCGGCAAAACCTTGATCGTAAAAACTTTGAGTCAGGTGCTCAACCTGAAATACTCCAGGATTCAATTCACGCCCGATTTAATGCCCGCCGATATTCTGGGCACAAATATCGTTAATCAGGATGAAAAGGGAAATCGTTATTTTGAGTTTTTCAAGGGGCCTATCTTCGGTCAGGTAATCCTGGCCGATGAAATCAACAGAGCGACTCCCAAGACTCAATCCGCCCTGCTCGAAGCCATGCAGGAACAGAAGATCACGGTCTTTGGAACAGAATATCCCCTGGAACCGCCATTTATTGTTTTGGCGACTCAAAACCCATTGGAAATGGAAGGAACTTATCCTTTGCCAGAGGCTCAGATCGACCGTTTTTTCTTTAAACTCAAGATTAATTATCCTTCGCCGGATCAGCTCGAACAAATAATTGAGAAAACAACAGAGGACTATCAGCCGGAATTGAATAAGGTCGTTGAAGCCAGCTCAATTCTTGAGATGATAAAACTGGTCAAACAGGTACCTATTGCCAATCATGTTAAAAATTACGCCGTCAGGCTCGTTATGGCCAGCCATCCTGACGATCATGCCGCCATCGAAAAGACCAAGAAATACGTTCGTTTCGGAGCGAGTCCGAGGGGGGTGCAAACCCTGGTTCTGGCCGGTAAGGTAAGGGCTTTATTCCAAGGAAGGTACAACGCTTCCATGGAAGATATCAGGGCGGCAGTCAAGCCGGCGCTCAGGCATCGGATAATTTTAAATCTCAGGGGAGAAGCAGAAGGAATCGACGCGGACGATATTATCGGAGACATCATAAACGGCGTGCCTGAAAAAGTACGGGCTTAAGGCAAAAGAGAGCCTTCTTTTCTTTAGGTTAAAAACAAGAATATTTTAAAGGTGATTGATGTCCGGGGACTCAGACGTAGAATCTTTTTTAGATGAAGATTTTTTAAAAAAACTGGAGAGGCTCAAGATCCTGGCTCAGCAGGGTATTAAAGGGCCGACCAAAGGGGAACACAGGTCCTGGAGGAGCGGAGCCAGCCTCGAGTTCCTGGATTACCGCAAATACCAGGTCGGGGATGACTTCCGCTACATTGATTGGAATGTATATGGCCGGCTGGATAAACTCTTTGTGAAACTGTTCCGTTCAGAGGAAGACCTTAACATACACATACTGCTGGATATGAGCCGTTCCATGGGGATGGGAACCCCGCCCAAGGAAATTTACGCTAAAAAGGTAGCGGCGGCCTTGAGTTACATCGGCCTGGCTAATCTGGACCGGGTCGGCGTGACCGCGTTCAACAGCTCCCTGGGTGATTCCAAGCCGCCGGGAAAAGGCAAACAGGTCTACCTTTCGGTGCTGAAATATCTGCTGTCCCTGAACCCGGAGGGTGGGACCAACTTCAACTCCTGCCTGAGCGAGTATGCAACCACGTGCAAACGGCCGGGTATCGCTGTCATCTTAAGTGATTTATTAGATCCGCAAGGAGTTCAAAAGGGTCTGGACGCGCTGAGATACAGGAAGTTTGACATTACACTTGTTCAGATACTCGATTCAGAGGAGCTGTTTCCATCATACAGCGGCTACCTCACGTTGAGAGAGGTGGAAACCAACGAGTCAAAAAAGATCACACTTAATCAGGAGATCCTCACACTGTTTCGTCAGAAGATGGATGGTTTTTTAAAGGACATCAAAGAATTTTGTTACAACAGCGGGATTGATTATTACCTAAGCGATACAAGCATTCCCTTTGAGGATTTTCTTTTGGATTATTTGACCAAAGGCACGATTTTTCACTAGAAAAAGAGATGGTTACATAGAAAGAAGATGCAACTGCTTAATCCAAGCGCCTTGCTGGTTTTGGGGCTGATTCCGATACTCATTCTTATCCACAGCCTTAAACCCAAACCAAAGCAGGTCGAGGTCACAAACCTTTTCTTATGGCGAGCCGCCTTGAAGGAAAAGAAAGGGGGCGTCCGCGTTCAAAGGTTGATTACAAACCTGCCCCTTCTTCTCCAGATCCTGGCCGTAATCCTGGCTGCCCTGGCCCTGTCAAAACCCGTGTGGTCTTACTCTACTCAAATAAAAGGCGACGTGATCCTGGTTTTAGATTCCAGCGCCAGCATGAAAACGATCACCGGCTCCGGCATCAGATTTGACCAGGCCAGACAAGAAGCGCTAAAGCTGGTAAGGGAGCTGCCCAAAGACAGCCGCATGCTAATTATCGAAGCCGGTCATAAACCCAAACTAAAAGCAGCCTTTTCAAAAGATAAAAAACACCTCAAACGAACTATCGAAGAAATTCAGCCTTCGGACGCGCCCGGACAAATAGAAAAAGCGGTTTACCTGGCCCTTTCTTTTATGAACCCGGAACGTGATAACTGGACTTTTCTCATCACCGACGGGGCTGGAGGTGATTTTGAAAAACTGACCAATATAAATCCGAAAGTCAAACCCATCCTGATTACAGGCGGGAAAAGAAACGTTGGCATAACTAAATTTGAATTCCGGCCGGAGCCTGAATTTGAAGATCGCTACGAAATCATGGTGGAGATAACCAATTTCAACCCGAATCCCGTTTTATGCCCGTTCAGTTTAAGCCTTGATGAACAAACGATTTTCAAAAAGGTTATCGGGCTTAAAAAACTGGAGAAAAAGCTGCTTATCCTACCCTATTCCGGTCTGATTGCCGGAACGGCTCAAGCGACCCTTGATCTTAAGGATGACTTTCCAATTGACAATAAGGCTTACACTGTACTCAACTCATCCAAAAAAATCTGGGTTCTCCTGGTAACCAGGGGGAATTATTTCTTAGAAAAACTTTTGGCGGCCTATCCCAACTTCATGGTGAATTCGGTCAAAGAAATCATTCCGTCCTCCTGGCCGGTTCAGGCTGAACGGCATGACATTGTAATCCTCGACCGTATTTCTCCGCCTTCGACGGAAAAAGGCAATTTTCTGCTGATCGATTCTTTTTCCCCGTCAATACCACTACATAAAATTGGGCAAATCAACAATCCCGAGGTTCTCGACTGGGCTCACGGAAACCCCTTGATGGCCAGCCTCAATTTAAGCGGCCTGAATATCGAAGAGGCCGTAAAGGTCAAGGCGGATAATAGTATGCGGCCTCTGATGGAAGCGCGTCAAACCGGGCTGATGTATTCGTATCAAAAAAGCGGTCTGCGCGCCGTTTTCCTCGGCTTTGGCCTGACCGATTCCGACCTTCCCCTCCGGGTGGCCTTCCCCGTGATGATGAGCAACATCTTTCAATGGCTATACCCCAATAAACTCAAAGTTTCTTCCAGGCAGATCACAGCTGGAGATCCGTTTACCGTTGAGCTTGAAAGCAAAAGAAAAGAATTTTCCATCCGAACCCCGTCCGGGAAATGGATAAAATATAAAAACGAGATCAGTCCTTTCCGGTACACAAATACCGGGGAAGTCGGTATTTATTCGGTTATTGAAGGCGAGAAGTGGAGCGATTTCGCGGTTAATTTGCTGAATGAAAAAGAATCGGATATTCACGGATTCACCCCCCCGGCAACGGATCAGGCCGCCTCGGAAACATCGGCCACGGAACCAGTCACGGCAGAACTTGCCCTCTGGGCACTTTTCCTTCTTACCGCCTCGGCCAGTCTGATTGTTGAGTGGTATTTCTGGTTAAGAAGCAGGTAAAGAAACCGCATGCCCATCACTTTGACAAAACCCATCTTCCTACTATTCTGGCTTTTCATACCGGTGGTCTGGTTTATGATCAGCCGCTCCTCACTCAAAGGCCAACCTCTGAGAAGCCGGATGCTAATCGGCGGACTCCGATCGCTTTTGATTCTGGTGCTGGGCCTGGCGTTGTCCGATCCAAGAGTGCTTGAAAGGTCAGATCGGGTTAATCTCTTGTTTGTTCAGGATATCTCAGAGAGCGTGCCCGCCGAGGAGCAAAAAGCGGGGCTGAAACTGATGCAGGAAGCCGCCGCCAGCCTGAAGGAAGAAGATCAGGCCGGATTGATAATCTTTGGGCAGCAGCCCTCTCTCGAGATCGCGCTAAACAATGATTTTCAACCGGTGGATTATAGATCACAGGTCAATACAAATTTCACCAACATCTCTGAAGCCTTGCAGTTAGCCATCGGAAAGCTGCCTTTTGAAGGTAAAAATAGAATCGTCCTTTTTTCAGACGGCAACCAAAACATGGAAGACTCAATTGAAATGGCCTATCTGGCCAGGTCGCTCGGGATTGAGATCTACCCGCAACCGCTGGCGACCTGGTTTAACAAGAGTGAAGTTTTTATCGAAAAGCTGGAAACGCCGCCCGCCGTTCCCTTAGAAACGCCGTTTGAAATCCGGCTTTTGGTAACGACGGCCGCAGAAAGCGAAGGCGAACTTATTCTGCTTAGAAACAAAAAGCTCCTGGTCAATCAAACAGTGAAGCTTGTGCCAGGAAAGAATGTTTTTCATTTTACGGACTCCCTTCAGGATCAAGGCCTTTACCTGTATAAAGCGATTATTAACGCTTCCCGGGACGCGGTCCATCAAAATAACGAAGGTCTATCGTTTACCCAGGCAACCAGAAAGTCACAAATCTTGTTTCTTGCCGGTGATGAAAGAAAATCTGACTCACTTATGCGGGCCTTGAGACGGCAGGGGCTCAATCTCGTTACCAGTGAGATAGAAGAACTGCCTCACTCCATTCACGGTCTCCTCGATTACAGCGCCATCATCCTCGACAATGTTTCCGGCAGGAATCTTTCTTTTACAGCCATGGAAAATTTAGAGAAGTACGTTAAAGACATCGGCGGCGGTCTGGTTATGATCGGCGGAGACCGGAGTTTTGGAGCCGGCGGATATTTGAAAACCCCGGTGGAAAAAGCCCTGCCCGTATTCATGGATGTGCCCACAACCTTTGAGATTCCCGGTTTTTGTCTTATCCTGGTTATAGACAAATCCGCCAGCATGGCCGGGAGCATCGTCCGCAAAAGCAAATTGGAGGGAGCGAAAATCGCTGCTTTTTCAGCCGTGGAAATGCTCAACCCCATCGACAAGGTTGCGGTTCTGGCCTTTGATTCCGATCGTGAATGGGTCATCCCGATTACCCAGGCCAAAGAGCGGCGTAAGATCGCCCGCAAGCTATCCTCTTTAAAAGAAGGCGGCGGAACAGATTTGTACCCGGCGCTAAAAGAGGCCTTCAGCGTTCTTAAGAAGGTTCCGGCCGCCAAAAAGCATATCATCGTTCTCTCAGACGGACTGACCAACGAGGCTGATTTTCGTTCCCTGGTGCAATCGATGAGGAAGGCGCGCATCACCATCTCCACAGTAGCCGTTGGCAGCGACGCGGACGTCAAGCTGATGGAGGATATAGCCAGTTGGGGCGAAGGCCGAAGCTATTTCACCAAAAACGCGGACAACATACCTCGGATATTTACCGGTGAAACAAAGATCGCAGCTAAAAAGGTTATTGTCGAAAAAGTGATGCAGCCGTTTACGGCCATGCAGGATGAAATGATTACAGGCTTTGGCGATAATGACTGGCCGAACATATACGGTTTTGTTATCACCTACCCAAAACCGGAAGCCCGTATTCTGCTCAAAACCGACGAAGGACCGCTTCTGGCGGCCTGGCCATACGGGCTGGGGCGAAGCGTGGCCTTCACCTCCGATCTTTCCACGCGCTGGGGAAAAGACTGGGTCCGGTGGGATCATTACCCAAAATTCGTATCGCAAATGATCAAGTGGGCGCAGAGAAAGGAAACGCCACGGAACTATGACGCCAACATAACCCGTGAAGGAGGCCTTGGGACGTTCGCGGTGGATGTGACCGACGACCAGAACCGGTTTGTCAACAACCTGCATCTCAACATCAAGGTGCTCTTTCCATCCAAGGCCGATAAAACCATTAAACTGGACCAGACCGCGCCGGGCAGGTATATGGGATCTTTTAACGCCGAGGAAATAGGTGAATATTATATAAGCCTGTTTAGCGAGGATTCGAACGAGTTCACCCGATCTCGAGTCTACGGCTACGGCATCCCCTACACTGATGAATTCGTGAACAGAGGGGTTGACTACACCCTTTTAAAACGGCTGGCCGACATTACCGGGGGGAGAGTGCTGGGACCGGAAGACAAGCTTGGCGATCTGTTTACCGCCGCTTCTGACACTAAAAAATACGGCGCTCTTCTCTGGCCATACCTGGCCTTGCTTGCCCTGATTCTTCTCATCGCGGACGTGGCCGCGAGAAAATTTGAAAGCCTGGGCAGGTTCGAGTGATCAGAGCAATGATTAAATGCGGATTCCGATGGGTTAAGCGTTGTCCTGTTTGACCTGACCCTCCTGCTTTTCGACAAACCAGATAATCATCTCTTCAGCCTGTTTGAGGCTGATCCGGCTGATATTTATTACCAGATGATACAGGCTCGGGTCATTGGGATCACGAGGATCAAACATTTTTAAAAAAGTCTTTCTCCTTTTTTGACGCGCAAGAATAGTTTGCCCCGCTTCATTCCTTTTCACATTCCAGCTTTTAGCAATAAAGTCTATGCGATCTTCGAGGTCTGCCACTAGAAGGACATTAATCGTATTGGGATCGTCCGCCAGGATGAACTGGCTGGCGCGTCCCAAAAAGACCACGTTTCCTGAGGCCGCGATACTGGTTATGAGGCTTTTGAGGAAGGCGGCGTACTTTTTTTCGTCAAAATCAGCTCTTTCCTCACCAACATGACGATCAATGAAATCACTGCTGACAATTTTTGACACAAGACGCATCAACCGGCCGCCCGCTTCCTTTTCCATGGACTTTACCCAGCCAACTGAGACCTTAGCCTCCTTAGCCACCTTATTCACGACACTCTGGCTCACAAACTGGTAACCCAGCCGTTGAGCAACCCCTTCTCCCAAGACCTTGCCTCCAGCGCCGAATTGCCGTGAAATAGTTATGATGGCCATATTGCTCCCTCCTGTTTGCCGGAGCAGCCTTGATCCCGAATCCCAAGAAAGCGGGATTGCATGCTGGCGCCCTCAGGCAAAAAAACTCTTGACTTTTTCAGGTTGATGGAATCTCGATTCCCCTGTTACTAAATTAAGAATGGGATTAAAAAGTAAAACGACGCGCCGATCTGTTATAATACTACCAGCGAGGCGCTCAAATCAAAAGGATTAACCCTCATAGCCAACGAAAACAGATAGAGATATTCCTGTTTCAAGTGCCTCATATAATCCAACCATTGATGAACCAGCAATGTATAGGCTCTTTTGATATCATAAGCCAGATGGGTATAATCACTGTCCGGCAAATTCAGAACATCATCCCTGTGATCCAATTCCTAAATCAAATGAAAAACTTCATTTTTTATCATTCCTTACCAGGCAGTGTTCAAGAATCTGGGTGGAGAAAGGCAATATATCTTTCCCATATATCGTCAGAACGTTTAAGTGATGGCCTTTGTTTCTGAAAATATACCAGATTAATTAAAGTAACTCCAACTGCTCTTTATCCTTTTCTTTTATTTTTGGGGATTTTTTTTGGGAAGCCCTGACGTACCGGGCATGCGGATAGTCGATTCTTTTACCTCCCAGAAGGTCAGCCACGGTGATTATCTGCAAACGATGATACCGGCCCCAGGGTGATTCGTAAAACCCGGCTCTGGCCGCAACTGAAAGCATGGATTCGCTTGGTTCCCGGAGGGTTATCAAAACGCCGATCTCGGCCTTGGTCCGCATAACCAGTTCCCGTAATTCACGGACGTCTACAATGTCCGCCGTCCCGGGGTTCACGCGAAAAACAATTAATTTCGTCTTACCCCTAGGGTCATCGAAGAAATGAATTTGACCGAGGATGTCTTCTTCTGTCTCATTTACTTCGTATGGACGAGCATCAACCAAACCCAGCGCCCACCATTTAAACTGACCCGGACTATTATCGGCCAGGGTTTGCGCGTCAGCGAGAGACCCTGGTTCCCCTATAATTTTATACTTCAACTGATTTCCATAGGCATCACGCAATCTGTTTTTAGTAAGGGTAAGAGCCATTAGATTTACATCAATTCCAATCCAGCTCCGGTTTAACCCTTCAGCCGCGGCCAAAGAGGTTCCACTCCCGCAAAAGGGATCCAAAACCTGATCACCTTCGTTGCTGCTGATCCTGATAATACGTTCCAGTAAAGCTTCAGGTTTTTGTAAAGAATTTCCGGACATTTCTTCTCCCGCACTATGAAGGCACTCGATGTCATCCCAAACATCGGATAATGGAACGCCGGGCATCTCGTCGAGATAGCGCACGTATCGGGCCACCTTGCCTTTTTCAGGAATGACAACCCGTCCTTCTTCCCACGCTTTCATCATTCTTTCTTTTGTCCAGCGCCAGACCCTGACCACCCCGCTTCCAGGTGGAAATTCATAGGTACGATCAGGACGGTCCTTTTTCGGGTTCGCCAAATTGTCCAGCATGTACCTTCGACCGGTACCCCGATCGGTAAAACGATAGAATCTTTCTAGGTATTTCGGGTCATGCTTCCTGTACTGACGGTGGAAAACGGCTTTTTCTGACTTTGCGTAAACCAATATGACATCATGGAACCTGGAAAGCTGAACTTTGGCGGGGGATTTTGGCTGAACACGTTTCCATATAACCTCATTCCGGTAGTTCAAGGGACCAAATACCGCGTCCATGAAAATCTTGAGGTAAGGAGTAACCACCGGGTCACCGTGCAGATAAATAACGCCTGTCGGTTTCAACACCCGGTGCAGTTCCACCAATCTTGGAACCATCCTGACCAAATAAGCCAGCACCTCGTTTTCATCGACAACCAGCCGAATGGCTTGCATGGCCCGGGCAAGGCTGTCCCCGGCCGCTTCAATCTCCAGACAAGCCGATAAGGCGGCGCTGTCCCAGACCCAGTAACCGCTGGCCTGGCTTGACTGAGCAGCGGGTTTGGCAATGTTTTTCCTGGTAAAAAGGCTTTTGTAACTAAGGTTACGGTTAAAAGGCGGGTCAAGGTAGATTAGATCAACCGATTCATTCTTAAAATCGCGTCGGAGTATCGTGAGATTATCGCCGTAATACAGAGTATTCCCAGTCATGATCGATCCTTTAGTATTTAAGCCATAAAGACGATGAAAACAACCCGAAAACGTGAAGTGAGTATTTTGGGAATAAAGCGGATGCCCATAAAGCATTTCTTTTTAAAAATTATTCTACCACAAAAATCCAACAGTTTCTAATAAACCCGGTCAGCGGCCTTGCCGGTTAAAGGTTTTTCTATAGTAATTGCCAGAATTATTTTCCGTTTGATTGTTAAGCTAAATCAAGACTCTAACAGCGGCTGACATGATGTAACAGATGGCAATTACATGATGTTTTGGCATTTGCCGTAAGGTGGCTCAGGACAAAGGCCAAAACTATATCTCCTCCTGCTCCAAAGCCAAACGGAACCTATTTATGACAAAACGCTCTAAATATAAATGGAAATCCCAATATATTGAGACACTATAATGAAGCGGGGGTGTCCTGACTTCGGAGATAACCTTGAAACCGGCAGAATTCTTATTAAGGATGGAAATATAGTTTTCATATAACGGAAGCCGGTCAGGCCGGCCGGCCTGACCCTTGAATTATAAACTTTGGCTTATATAACAACTTTTTGTAGGGAGAGGTTGACATACGCAATTAGATAACCTCTGCAAAACTACGTCCTTTAGCCGGCCTCTTTGTCAGGCCCAAATTTAAGTCCTTGAAATATTAGTAACATTCCTGCGGGTTAATTTTTCACCTTCCGCGATTTCAACAAAATTACTGGTTTTGCAGAGGTCTCTTCTTTTGAAGTCAGGTTCTTTTAACGATGTCCATCCTTAAACCAGAGCGGATGGGAGTACAGATAATGCGTTCTGCCTGTCATGAACATGTCGTGGTTGTATCCTTGCAGCTGCTTGCGCCGGGCTACCACCGACATTTCCCACCAGAGCCAGATGTCGACATAATTTTCATAAAGCGTTTTTTCTATTTGATAATACATCTTTTGGCGCTTCGCCTCTGAAATTTCGATCCTGCCCGCGTCTATAAGTTTGTCTAGTTCGGGGTTTTCGTAACGCCCCATGTTGAAGCGGCCTTTAGATTTATAGAAATTTTCCGCCACAGCGGTTGGATCCTGGATATAATACATACGGATCAAACCTAAATCATATTCAAGGTTCTTTACCCTATCGTCTATGGCCGCCGGGGAAAGAGCCTCAACCTTCCAGTTAATACCAACTTTGGCCAGCATATTCTTGATAGCCACGGATCTTGCATTCGCCGCCGGGCTGTTGCCAGCATAGCCCTTCAAGGTCAATCCATCGCCATAACCGGCTTCCTTAAGCAGTCTTTTCGACAGTTCCGGATCATATTTGACCGGTTGCAGGCCGGGGTTGTGAGCCCAATGGTCTCCAGGATACATACAGCTGGCTTCACGTGCCAAACCGAACTCCGTCCCGGCGATCAGGGCCTTCCTGTCTATGGCGTGGGAAACGGCCTTGCGTACGCGTATGTCGCTCAAGGCCTTTGACTGGTGGTTGAGCGCAAGCTGCACGGTGTGATTGTCGAGATAGGCGTAAACGTTTAGATTCCGGTCCTTTTTAATTATATCGTACTGGGATTTACTGACGCCCATCTGGTCGATCTTGCCCGCCCTTAAATTTGCGATCTGGATGGAGGGGTCGGGGATGACCGTGTTAAGGATACCGTCTAGATAAGGCATCTCGGGTTTGTCTATACTCTGCCCGAACCACCAGTTAGGATTCCTCTTCATTTTAACGAAGTTGCCGCTGGAGGCTTTCTCCAGAATAAAGGGGCCGGTACCCACGGGCATGAGATCGGTGCTGATATGCCCGGCAGCCTGTTTCTTCAATCCTTCTATTTTGGCCTCATTTGCCGCTATCTTCTTCTTGAGCTTTTCGATCTTGTTGGCGTTCTTTTCGGTTTTCTCAACCTTTTTTTCGAGTTTGGCCAGATCCTTTTTCGCCTTTCTTATGTTTTTTTCCGCGATTTTGATATCACGCAAAGCCACGTCGCCCTTGAGCGCCTTGGCGGAGATTATGAACCCGAACCAACCTACAGGGTAATTACCCCAGGGTTCTTTGGTGGTGAACCTGGCCGTATATTTGTCAATGACCTCAACTTTTTTATACTTTTTCGTTGTTCCCCTGCTCCAGCAGCCGTTTTTCTTGTCTTTGATCCAGTTGAAGAGATAGACGACGCCTTCGGCCGTGACCTCTGTTCCGTCGGAAAAATACACCCCGGGCCTGTAGTGCTCGTCCACCACGTTCGGCGCCACATAGGTCCATTTGTCAACAAGCCAGGGGTGCCTCTGCCGGTAAGTCCCGTCATAGGCCACCCGACCCTCATAAAAATTGATGATGGTGGCCCAATCGTTTATCGGCCAATGGTTGGGATTCATCATACCTACGTACCGGCTGGAAGCAACATGAAGATATCCGCCTCGTACCGGTTTATCTTTTGAGTAGACACCATCCCAGCGCCACCAGCTTGGTTTGGGCCGCTCCTTGGTCCAGACCCAGGTGGGTTTAACCTTTTTTTCCTCGGCCAAAGCCGCAAAACTCATGATTCCCATAATCATTAAACCGGCAACCGCGAGCATAATTGCAGCCTTAGTCCATGTTTTTTTCTCCGGAATCATTGAAACCTCCTTTTTCTCATCAATAGTTTTTACAAAACCGTTAATTAAATGTTGATCAATCCGACAATGCCTGATCTTAAAACTTTCATTGTTCCCAGCGGGGCCCGCCGTTTTACCTATATTTATACCCCCCTAACACGGCATGATATTCTTTCAATCCCGTCTCAAACGGAAGTATTTTTAGCAATCACTCCAACCAACGGTTGGTTGTTCTGCCGCAGGGGCAGGGAGTATCCGTGTATGCGGCCAATTTACCGCTTCCATAGCGGAAAAGCGGATAATCTTCATCAAAACTTGTGATCACCGCCTCGCCCACTTGACCCGGTTCGAGCTGACAACCATTTTCAGGATCCACGACTTCAATCAGAACGTTATCCGGCCAGTGAAGACCGTTTTCAAAAGGACATTCATAACCCAGACAGCCTAATTCAGCAGCGCCAAAGGCCCAACGAACGGGAATTTCGAGCCGTTCCTTTAGTATAAGCGGCGATTTATTGGGATTGATCTCCACGACCAGAAAAATAATCTTGAGATCCAACTCCTTTTTTATATCAAGATCTTTAGCCTCTGCGTAATCGGCCAGAGCTTCGAGCGTGTCAGGGGCGCACACGCAAACGTCAACCTTCAGGTCCTTCATCACTAGAATTTGAACTTCCACGGAAGCCATCCCAGAAGGGATGGATCGTACTTTCAAGCTCCTCATGGACCTGTCCAGCGCCATGGCTAGCGAAGACATGGCGGGACTAAGGGTAATCAAAGCCGCGTCTCCTTCTCTGACACCCGCGGCGTAAAGTGCCTGTGTCCAACCGTCTTCACGCGCCAGCCGCTTTTCGATCAACCCGGATCCTCTGGTTACAGGCAGCTTTTCAAGATCCTTGACGTTACGAAAACTCGCCGGAGCCACTCCAGCCTGATCAAATCTGTCTTTGATCTCCGGGGAAACGGTACAGGCATTTTCACTCGTCTCACCGAACCGGTTCAACAAATAATCGTTGCGTGCCTGGCGGGTCATCACTTCCAGATCAGGCCAATAATAGCCGGTATTTCGTTTCGCGTATACGTCCATACCGTCACTTAAGAAAATCGGCGGTCCTGGTATTTAGGCAGAAGCATTCGTTTACCCTCGGCCAGAAAATACTCATCCGTCATGCCGGCTATAAAATCTCTAACCACCGCCGCCGGAGGTCGTGTCTTCATATAAACCGGAGCCATATTTTTTAAGAATTCATTTAAAATCGGGTTGTTCTCCTGACCGCTCCGCATGTCATCCAGAAGCCGCTCAAATATCAATTTGAATAGATTTTCAATTTTTGGACCTTCGGCTTTAATGACTTTGTTAAAGTAAATGCGCTCTCGGTTAAAGTCCTTGAGTTTGATCAGCGCTTCCGTTATTTGAGGACTGAAGGCCACGAAATCTTTCTTCAGGCTGGTCTTAATCAAATCCGTTACCAGCGCATATACAATCTTCCCATTGGTATCCCCTAAAACATCAACACACTCAACCGGCAATTCATGACGCTTGATCAATCCAAGCCTGATGGCGTCCTCAATATCCCGGCCAATGTAGCTGATCGTATCGGCCAGCCTGACCACGCAACCCTCAAAAGTCATTGGCATGAAGTCCACGGATGGATCTTTTATCTTTGCTTTAACCCGTCGGTCCAGCTCATCAAACGAAAGCTCCGGGTCTGGACCCAGGGAACCAATGTCCACCTCTCCGTCATGAGCCAGGATACCGTCCAGAACCTGGAGGCTTAAATTCAGGCCCCGGCCTTTGCGCTCAATCGCTTCCAGAAACTCGACACTCTGGACTTCATGAACGAAATGGCCAAGCTGGTGTTCCTGACAGAGACGAGAAAGGTACGTTTCACCGTCATGGCCGAAAGGGGCGTGCCCCAGATCATGACCCAAAGCGATCGCCTCGATCAGATCCAGGTTCAGTTTTAAATATCGCCCTACCGTTCTGGCGATACGGGAAACCAGTTGGACGTGCAGAACCCGGTGAGAGATGTGATCGTCTTTGATCAGATAGAAGACCTGTGTTTTATCGATGTATCTTGTAAAAGCAAGGGAATGGAGGATACGGTCGACATCAATGGCGTAGTTTTGGCGGTGGTCTTGGTCCGCGGTCTTGTCCAACCGGCGTCGAAGCGCATCCCGGCTCAAACCGGCCCGAGGCGACAGGAGCTGAGTCTCTTCCTCATCCAGGCGCTTGCGCAGGTCTATGAGTTCTATTTCCATCTTGATATGAGATTATAGGGTAAGATTTTGAGTTTGGCAATAATGACCTGAAAAGAAAAGCTCGATGATGTTAAAGTAGATTAACCAGCCCGAGCCTTGCTTTACCCGAACCAAGCCGCTATAATCCTGGACAAATTCTTTTTTGATCGCTTATTTCAAAAAACCGCGGTGTTAAAAATTTGAAAAATTGCCAACTCTGTTCAACTCAATAGATCTGAAATTCGGCGGCGCATGATAAATGAACACTCGAACTTGCTGAAGACAAGCGATCTCTGAAGCTTCAAGAAATAAGGAGTTATGACATATTGGAACTGATTGACAGCCACGCTCACCTTAATTTGAAAGAGTTCGACTCGGACAGAGAGAAAGTCATTAAAAGAGCCAGAGAGACCGGACTGGTTCACATCGTAACCATCGGTATAGATGAGAAAAGTTCAGCCCGGGCTATCGAGCTGGCTGAAAAATATGACTTCATTTCAGCTACGGTTGGATTTCATCCTCATGACGCGAAAAATCTCACGCCCGCAAAATTAGATCAGCTGCGAAAGCTGGGGCAGGCCGATCAAGTGGTCGGTTTTGGAGAAATCGGCCTGGATTTTTTCAGAGATCTTTCCCCTCGCCATGTCCAGGAAAAGGTCTTTGATGACTTGATTCACCTGGGTCTGGAACTGGGGTTGCCGATCATTATTCATGACCGGGACGCCCATGAAAAGATATACAACCATCTCGCGGCGGTTCGATCCAGCCTGAAAGGCGGGATTATTCATTGTTTTTCAGGTGATTACAATTTGGCTCGCAGGCACATTGATCTTGGATTTCATATTTCCATCCCCGGGACAATCACCTTCCCCAAGGCCGATACGCTGCGGAAGGTCGTTGCCAAGCTCCCTTTGGACTGCCTTCTCCTGGAAACAGACTGCCCGTTCCTGGCCCCGGCGCCCAAACGCGGCAAGCGAAATGAACCAGCCCTGATCAAATACACCGCCGCTGAAATCGCCCGTGTCAAAGGTCTTTCCGTGGAAGAGGTGGCGGCTGCCACCACAGCCAACGTCAGGGCCCTGTTCAAACTTCCTGACGCTCAAAAGTCAAAGGCATGAATCATGACCGGTTAATCCTGGCGTCGGATTCACCTCGCCGGAAGGAACTGTTGGAACTGGCGGGTATTGATCTTGAGGTTCAACCGACTCCGGTCGATGAAACGCTTGAACCCGGCGAGTCCGCCTCAGCCCATGTTCTCCGCCTGGCCCGGGCCAAGGCTGATTGGAGCGCAAATCATAATCCTGATTCCTGGATATTAGCCGCAGACACCATCGTGGTCCTGAATGAACGGATTATGGGAAAACCAAGGGACAAGGCGGAAGCCGGGGATATGCTCAAAAGCCTTTCCGGGCGACGCCACAATGTCCTGACCGGGTACTGCCTCCTGAACCGGAAGCTTCAACAGTGTGAATCCGATTACGTATGTACTGGGGTTGAATTCAGGGAGCTTTCTTCCTCAGATATCAATATCTATCTTGATTCAAACGAACCGATCGGTAAAGCCGGGGCATATGCCATCCAGGGCCGGGGAGCCGCTTTGGTCAGAGGAATCAATGGCTCCTACACGAACGTGGTGGGACTGCCTCTGGTCGAGATAATCGAACTGCTGAAACGATTTGAGCTGATCCCTTGAATTAACGAGGAGCCTCATTGACTCGCCTTCAGGAAATAAGGCTTCAACAAAGACCTCTGCAAAACTTCGTCCTTTAGCTGACCTCATGAGCCCCGCTTCGCTGACGCTGCAGCGGCATATGTCAGGCTCAAATTTAAATCCCCGAAATATTAAACATATTCCTGCGGGTTAAATTTCCACCTTCCGCGATTTCAACAAAATTACTGGTTTTGCAGAGGTCTCTAGTTATCAAACGGAACATTATCCTGACAGTTACTATTACAGGTCAAAAAAATTCCTGGTAGAATTGGACGGAGAAAATGATGATGGAAAAACTTGAACACAAACGGCACATCTGTTATTCTTGGGGTTAAATGTGGCCGAATGATAAATAACTCTACACACAGAAATTAGCTGCAATTCTTAAATGAAGACAGAGGTGGGAAGTGGATTGGCAACCAAATTTTTCCCCGGGCCTGAAACTCATCGTAGAATTCCCTTCGATTTTCAATAACAAATTCAATTCTTTTTTTAGGGGCTTCAAACAAAACCAGTATATTATTATAGATCACCCAACCCAAAACAATCTGTTGGTGCAATTGGATGAAGGCATGGTCGGCATGGTTCGGTACATCGACACCGGCAGAGCCTGCGGCTTTATGTCAGAGGTGCAGGGTTTTGCCAAGCGCCCGTATCCATTAGTTTTTTTGAAGTACCCGGAATCCATTGAATCGTCGAACCTGAGAAAAGAAGATCGTTACCCTGTCAGGCTCGACGCAGCTTTTTCATCACAGAAGGGATCAGAACCCGGAAGCGAGCGTTTTACTGGCGAGATACTTAACCTGTCCAAAAACGGCTGTCTGCTCAGTTCACCCAACCCCTTCTCCATAAAGAACACTCTTTACCTTATAGTCCCTTTTCCTGAGCATGATGTGGCTGTCGATATCGAATGTGAAGTAAAAAATTGTCAAAAAACAAGCGATACATACCATATTGGCCTGATATTTTCGGATAGCCTTCAGGCCGTTCACAGCACTGTTGCAGCGTATCTGGAGAAACTTAAGTCACTTCGTGTCAGGGCATAAACATGCTTGAAAGAAGGCTGCAAAAGGTACATGTCAAGGATTTGAATGTTGGCATGTTCGTGTTTGATGTCGGGCGCCACTGGATTCACCACCCCTGGCCGCATAGAAGCAAGCTTATCACCTCGGCAAGAGACATTGACCAGCTTATTGATTACGGCATCAGAGAGGTTACGGTGGATCTGGCCCGAGGGTTGCCATTAATTAAACTAAAAGAGATAGAGGAAAAAAAAGAAAAATCAGAAGATAAAGAACTGGCGGGCAAAAAAGAGAAACGGACCAGGGAGAGAACGGAATCCGTTACAATGGCTGAGGAACTGCCTCGAGCGAAGAAGATTTACTTTGACGCCTTGGAGACCACAAGAGAATTCCTGGCTGACACTCGCGCCGGGCGCAAGCTCAATGTGGCCAAAGTTCGGGATAATGTTGAGACGATGATCGAATCGGCCTTCAGGAATCGAGACGCCTCGCTGGCGCTGATTAAACTCAAAACCTACGACGAATACACCTTGACCCACTCCTTGAATGTGGGCGTGCTGGCCATAAGCATGGGTTGTCATATCAATTTGCCGCGCGGCAAACTCCGTCAGTTAGGCATGGGAGCCATTTTGCATGATCTGGGAAAAACCAAGGTGCCCCTGGAAATACTGAATAAAAAGGCCAAACTGACCGCGGAGGAGTTCAACGCTATCAAGTTTCATCCCGTTATAGGCGCCCAGATGCTCGAAACAACCAGTAATATCTCCGATCAATCCATATCCGTGGCCCGATACCATCACGAACGAATTGACGGCACAGGTTATCCAGACGGCCTGTCTGGAGAAAAAATCAGTCATTTCATGATCATTACCGGTATGTCAGACGTTTATGATGCTATGTCAAGCGACAGGGTCTATCGCAAAGGTATCCTTCCGCATGAGGCCCTAAAGTCGCTTTTCGCTTTGAGAGGCATGCAGTTCGACTCATTCTGGATTGAGAAATTTATACAATGCCTGGGCATTTACCCGGTCGGGACTCTGGTCAAACTGAGCAGCGGCGAGATCTCCCTGGTTTTGGGCGTCAACCATTCCAATCTGCTTAGGCCAAAGATAAGGCTTCTTTTTGACTCAAAAAACATGCCTATAACCGGGGAAAAAATCGTTGATTTGGCTGAAAATAATAATCTGAATCGAGAAATCGTGGAAGTCGTGGCCCCAAAACCGCTGGGCCTGGACCTTTCCAGTCTTTTATAGTTTACAAAGGGTTTTTTTATGATCTCTATACCGGATAACGAGGATGCCTCAGATCCTATTAACCAGCTTTTCATGGCTGTGATCAGAGGGCGTTTTTTATATCTAGCCAACTTATATTCGAAATATCCAACTTGCTAAAGGATAGGAATTGAACAAAATAAAAAACAAGCTAAAAAAAATTCGGACCGAAGACCTGTCTTTGGGCATGTTTGTGTATGATGTTGGACGGAAATGGTTTGATCACCCTTGGACGAAACAAAAGAAACTGATTACCTCAAAAAAGGAAATCGAGCAGCTTAAAGAATATGGCATCGATGAAGTTACCATAGATTTGGCGCGCGGGAGCTCCCCCAAAAAAATCGTCAAAGAAATCGAAAAACTCAGGGGAATATCTGAAAAAGCCGAACAGATAGCGGAGCCAGTCGAGGAAAAACCGGGAGAGCCTGTAAAAACCGTTCCTTTGGAAGAGGAGCTGCCTCGAGCTCGCGAAACATATTTTTCAGCTCTTCAAACCACACGGGAATTTCTAGCGGACGCCCGAGCCGGAAGGGAAGTCAATGTTCCCAAGGTGCAGGCGAATGTTGAGGACATCATCGACTCTACATTCAGGAACCGGGACGCATCGCTGGCACTCATAAAACTTAAAGCTTATGATGAGTACACCCTGACGCACTCACTGAATGTAGCTGTTCTTTCAATCTGCATAGGGTGTCACGTTAATTTTTCTCGGCAGAAAATCCGTGAATTGGGATTGGGCGCCATACTTCACGACCTGGGTAAAACCAAAGTGCCTTATAATATTTTGAACAAGCGAACTTCATTGACCGAGAAGGAATTCAGGGCCATAAAATCTCATACCGTCATTGGCGCCAATATGCTCGAAAAGACGAAAAAAATACCTGGAAACGCTGTTTCCATAGCCCGGCACCACCACGAACGGATTGATGGTTCCGGTTATCCGGACCATTTAACCGAAGACCAGATCGATGAATTTATAACTATCGCCGGTTTAGCGGACGTCTATGACGCTCTGACAAGTGATCGGGTTTATCGAAAGAGCATTCCGCCCCATGAAGCCCTCAAGACTATCTTCGCCCTGAGGGGAAAGCAATTCGATACACTCTGGGTGGAAAAATTTACACAATGCCTGGGTATTTACCCGGCCGGGACCCTGGTGAAGCTTAACACCGGGGAGATTGCCGTAGTGCGCAGCGTCAACCGTTCTACCTTACTGCGGCCAAATATTAGACTTATACTTGATCCCAAAGGTGTCCCGATATTCGGGGTTAAAACAATGAATCTCGATGCCGCAAAATTTTTAGATATTAACATTGTCGGCGTTATTGATCCCCGGACTTTAGGCCTTGATCTCTCTATATATTTCTAGAAGCCATCTCAAAAAAGTTCGTTTACCCTAACTCATGAGCGCCGCTTCGCTGACACTGCAGCGGCATATGTCGTACGAAAATTTAAGTCCTCGAAATATCTAACATATTCCTGCGGGTTAAATTTTCTTTCTCCGCGATTTAGACCAAAACACTAATTTTGAGATAGCTTCTAACCATAAAGGACCTTTTCATGACCTCATCTCCGATAAGCGAGCGTATCGCATCTGTATCTGAACGAATTCAGGCGGCCTGCCGCAGGGCAGGCCGGAGTCCGGCTGATGTTCAGCTGGTGGCTGTGACCAAGACCCTTCCGAGTGAAACAATCCATGCCGCTCTCGAAGCCGGGTTGAAAGTCTTCGGAGAAAACTATATTCAGGAAGCCCGGGCCAAGATAGAAGAGATAGGCCCATCCGCCTCCTGGCATTTTATCGGTCACCTCCAGACAAACAAGGCGAAGTACGCTGTCAAGTTATTCGACCTGATCCATTCCGTGGACAGCTTAAAACTCGCCCGGGAACTTGACAAACGGGCCGAGAGTATAAACCGTCGTATACCCATCCTTATCCAGGTCAACATTTCTGAGGAGGAGTCAAAATCAGGGGTGGATAAGGCCTATACCGCCGATCTGGCGGCCCAGGCATGCGAGCTGCCTAATCTGGAAGTACGCGGTCTAATGACGATGCCTCCTTTCTTCGACCAACCGGAAAAGGCCAGACCCTATTTCAAGGCGCTGAGGGAGGTTCAAGAAAGCATCGGCTCTCCGCTCACCGAGCTTTCCATGGGAATGTCAGGTGATTTTGAAGTTGCCATCGAAGAAGGAGCAACCATCATTCGGGTCGGCACCGCTATTTTCGGACCACGCGCATAATCTAAGAAATCCAATAGGCCGTTACATGCCTTAGGAACTCCCTTTGACCTGCGAGGATTTCAGCTTCCTCGATAATGAAATCATTCAAAGCCGTCGTTCACGCGAAAGTGGAAATTCTGAAATAACCCTGGCGTCCACTAGCGCACAAAAGCGGTTCCTACCTTAAGCTCACGCGCTGGGTCCATGATAACCAAGCACCGAGCTATATCATTAATTTTCTTCAACTCTTGACGCGCGATCTTCTTTTCCCTATTATTTCGATCTAAAGAAGGAAATAAAAAATGCAATCATTTGGAAAAGCTCGAGAACTAAAGGTCGAGGAATACACAATTAAAAACGAACCTTACTATCTGCCCATTAAGGATGAGGTCGAATTGTTTCGAGCGGCCTTTCGTTCAAAGATCCCCGTACTCTTAAAAGGGCCTACTGGCACAGGCAAGACTCGATTTATCGAATACATGGCCTACACCTTTGGCCGTGAAATAGAATTTTCTGGGGAAGGCGAAGAACAATCTCTGCCGCTTATTACGGTCGCCTGTCATGAGGATTTAACGGCCACGGATCTGGTGGGAAAATTCCTTTTAAAGGGGGATGAGACTGTCTGGGCTGACGGCCCTCTTACCAAGGCGGTCAAGACCGGGGCTATCTGTTACCTCGATGAAATCGTGGAGGCCAGAAAGGATACCACGGTCATCATTCATCCCCTTTCAGATCATCGCAGGATTCTGCCGATAGATAAGACCGGAAAGGTCGTCAAGGCCCACGAGAACTTCCTTCTCGTGATCTCTTATAACCCGGGATACCAAAGTGTAATCAAGGATTTGAAACAAAGCACCAGGCAGCGATTCATGGCCATTGATTTCGATTATCCCTCCCGGCGGCAGGAATCCCAGATCATTCAGCATGAAAGCTCGGTCAGCGAAGAAATAGCCTATGAACTAGCCAAAATGGGGGAAAAGGTCCGACATCTGAAGGGACATGCCCTGAACGAAGGGGTCAGCACCCGCCTGCTCGTTTACGCTGGAAGATTGATCAGGGAAGGCATTGCCCCGAGAAGGGCCTGTGAGACAGCCATCGCCGCCTCGTTGACTGATGAGAGGGAAATTCAGAAGGCAATCGCGGAAGTCATATCCACTATCTTCCCCTGATGATGCCAGGAAAGCCAACTTGAATCCGGATAAAACATCCCTGAAAACCTTTTTTATTAAAGAGGAACCCCTTTCGAAAAAGCAATGGCCGAACGGGGTATCCCAAAGGGAGATTTTTACCGCGACCGAAGATCTTTGGGAAGAATCGTCCGAAAGCGCTTTGGCCTTTGTGAAAGCCTCTCCATCAATACTTCCTTTACTGTCAAAGACCGAATTTAAACAGTGGTTAAGACTCGGAAGAAGCGTGTTGAATGAACCTTCCGGGACACCTGATTTATGCCAGGAGTATTTTCGCTCAAGCTCAGCTCTCTTGTGCCAGGGATCATTTCATCAGCTTAATGGCTGGCTGGAACAAGGACTGCAAGTGGCTGAATGTTCACCTTCAACCGCTCTCCAATATTTTCGATCCACACCGGAATTTCTCAACCATGTTAAGGTGGTTAATCTCAGGGCCTGGGCTGGTTGGGCCATGCAAATTCTGGCCACCGGCGACATAAGAGAAGAGGCCGCGAATACCTTTTTCAAATCGAGCGTGGAATTCAGCCGGTTTATATCATTCAGGGAACTTAAGGACTGGACCGCTGCAGGTCTTCAGATAGCGAGACACTCGGCTGATCTTGCTTCAACCTTTTTTTCACACATGCCTGATGAGTTGGAGTCTCTTTATGTGTCTGAACGACTCGAAATCTTCCAACTCACATCCATGCTGGCCAAAGTCAATCCAGCAGGGGCTATCGAATTCTACCAGGGATGTCCGGCGGCTTTGTTGAGGCTTTGCCCGACCATCCGAACCACTGTTTTAAAAACAACCAGAAAATTTTCCGCGGATAACCCTGAAAATATCGCCGGCACGTTCGATGAGATAGTATCATCACTCGCCACTCTTTCTTACCCAATACAAGAAAATGTAATGGAACATGAAGATTCCTTATGGCGGATTTCGTCTAAAACTGCCAGGATATACCTCAAGCATGCCGGACGTCTTCTAGAACAAATTCCCGAAACCTTTTTATCACATTGGATCAAAAAAGGCGTTTCTTTGCTTCTTAAGGATGAACAAAATGGATTTGACTACTTCTCACTGCAATCCAGGGAATCTCAACGTGAACTTGACAGATGGAAGGAAGCCGTACTTCTCGAAGACCATCGGCGTCTTCTATCTTTTTTAGCGCATGCCCTGTCAGGCAAAGAAATGCGTCTCAGGAGCACTGAGGAGCTTGACGCCGAGGTAAGCCCCAGAGTAAGGCACTATCCCGCGACCGACGGTCAAACGATCTATCTGCCGCCGCTCATTGCCAGTGAACGAAAACGCGAGGATAACTTCCGCGTGTACAAGGTGGCCACGGCGCATCAGGCCGGATATATTGAATTCGGGACCTTCGAATCCGGGTTTAACCCCATCATGGAGATCCTTCAGACTTTTCCCTCTAAAGCTTTGGTCATGGATATCTTTTTTATTTTAGAGGACGGCCGGGTTGATCATAGTCTCAGGCGGGAATATAGAGGTCTGAGGGAGGAAATCGATCAGGTCATTTCCGAGGCCATGAAAAAGAGAACGGATTTGGAATGCCTGCCTTTGCAGGAGGCGCTTGTTGAGGTTCTGCTGAGATTGACTACCGGCTTTCTGGATGAAACGCTGCTGCCAGAAGAAATTTTAAAGCACGCCGTTTATCTCAAGAATACACTTGCGGGGTTTTACGAACAGGCGCGTGGAGTTTGGGACTGTTTTTCCAAAACGCTTCAAATTTACGATTACCTCAGCCAACTGCCGCCCAGCCCTTCTTACCTGCCCTACGTTCCGCTCTTTTTCCGGGGAATACTCGATCCCGATCTTATGCCGGGCGCAGGGCCCTGGAAATCTCCGCCTGATGAGATTATAGATGAGTTAGGCAATGGGGAAGGCGTCATCCCAATGTCCGCGGATGAGCTCAAAAAGCTTTTAGAAAGTATCAAGGATCTTTCTAAATTGAAATTCCTGGATGCGGAAGAGCCGTTTTCCGATGGGCTTTTTATAACAGGCGCCGATATAAGCGCCAAGGCCGCCATTAACGATCCGCATACGGAGAATCACGAGGCTGAGAACCGGCCTCTCGTTAAAATCACCCCCCGGTCAACCGGCCAGGACGGCCCTTTCTATTACGACGAATGGGATTACCTGGCCAAGGCTTATCGTAAAAGATGGTGCTGTCTCCGGGAAAAAAAGGTGGAGCCTCTTGACCCTGAAATTATTGATGAGATTTACGCGAATTACAATAACCTCATCCAGAAAGTAAAAAAGCAGTTTCAGAGGATTCGCCCTGAACTTCTTGATATCTCGCGAAGAATGGATTGGGGAGATGAGATCGATTTACCGCTGATGATCCAGGGTGTGGTGGACCGTATAGCCGGCTCCAGCCCCTCAGACAAGATCTTCACCCGGCGGGAGAAAAAAATCAGAAAGATTTCAACCCTTCTTCTCATAGATATGAGCGCGTCCACGGACGAGCTTGTACCTTGCTCTCAAAATCCAAACCATCCCTCTCAAAAGACCCTTTCATCTCCGAAATCCAATAATAAAAAGATTATCGATATTGAGATTGAGAGCCTGGTAGTCCTGATGGAAGCGCTCAACGCCCTGGACGATGATTACGCCATCTTCGGTTTTTCAGGTTCAGGCAGAGAAAAAGTCGATTTTTACAATATCAAGGACTTCGGGGATTCTTATTCAGAAACGCTGAAAAGGCGAATTGCCGGCATTCACCCCAAACAGAGCACTCGCATGGGCCCGGCCATCAGACACGCCATTACCAAACTGTCATCGGTTGAGTCGGACCAGCGTCTCCTGATTCTCCTGAGTGACGGGTTTCCGCAAGACCAGGATTACGGGGAGGATAGACGTTCAAATGAATATGGACTCCACGACACCATGATGGCGCTGCTCGAGGCTAAAAAAGAAGGCATCCGGGCATTTTGCATCACCGTGGATCAAAGCGGAAACGACTACCTTAGAAAGATGTGCGATCCGAATAATTACCTCGTCATCAAGGACATCCACTCGCTTCCTGAGACCTTGCCCAGGGTGGTTGAATCCTTGATGGGTTAAATTTGAGCCTGATATATGCCGCTGCAGCGTTAGCGAAGCGGGGCTCATGAGGTTCGGCTGAAGGACGAGGTTTTGCAGAGGTCTCAATCCAACTATTACGTTCCCGCTTGAGTCTGGCGGACATGTTCAAACATGGCCAGCGCCCCGGCCACGGCGGCGTTGAGCGAAGAGACCCTGCCCCTGAGAGGGATAGAGACGAGACCGTCGCATTTTTCTCTAACAAGCCGTCTAAGTCCTTTGCCTTCACTGCCAATGACCAGAGCCAGTTTTAGATCCAAATCCTGATCATACAGGGAAACTTGAGCGTTTTGGTCAGCCCCAAGCACCCAGAATCCATCTTTTTTCAAGGCCTCAATGGTCCGGGCCAGATTAACCACACGAGCGACGGCAACATGTTCAGCCGCGCCGGCTGAGGCCTTGACGGCTACAGTAGTGATTGGCGCCGCCTTTTCTCTTGGCAGAATTACCCCGGCCGCCCCAGCGGCCTCAGCCGATCTCAGTAAAGATCCCAGGTTCATCGGATCCTGGATTCCATCTAAAACCAGAACCAGGGCCCGAGGGCTCGAGGCTCTGCTTATAACCTCGTCCAAAGAAAAGTAACGGTAAGGGCCAACCCGGGCGACCACTCCCTGATGGCCGTGGCCGTGATAAAGCTGGTCCAGGCGAGACCTGTCTACACGGTCCACCCTTACACCAGCAGACCTGGCCGTCTCGAAAAGTTCTTTTAAAGCCGGTCTCATGCGGCCTTTATTCATATAAATCCTGTCGAACGAACCCGCTCGAGCGCGCAAGGCCTCCATGACAGGGTTTAAACCACCGATAATCTCAGACATTTTTTTTAAAGCCTATAGTAATTGCCAGAATTACGTTCCGTTTGATTAATAAGGTAAATCAGGGTCCTAACAGCGGCTGCCATGATATAACAAAAGGCAATTACGTGATGTTTTAGCGTTTGTCGTAATGTGATTTGCAAGAAAAGCCGAAACTAAATCTTGTCCTGCCCTAAATTCAAACGGAACATATTTGAGACAAACGCTCTAAATGTTGGAAAATGATCCAAACGAATTTTATGATCTCGTTTAGTGAGATCATAGCAAAATCGGTGAATCTTTTTTCGATATTTAAAAGAAACGACGCCAGAATTGATCACTCTTGGGAAGGCGAAGACGTTCAGCTTGAACCACAGTAACCAGGTCTTGTACAGCCCTGTCCAGATCATCATTGATGACCAGATAATCATACATCTTATGGGCTTCAATTTCAGTTCGGGCCTGCTCAAGCCTCTGGCGCAGCTCACTCTCCCCTTCTGTGCCTCGAAGCTCAAGCCGGTGAACCAGTTCCTCAAAAGTCGGCGGTACGATAAAAATAAAAACCGCTTCAGGGAAGGTATTTTTTATCTGGCGGGCTCCGGCAATTTCAATGTCCACGAGAACATCCAGGCCGTTTTCAAGCTGCTTGAAAACCCATTGCCGGGAAGTACCATAATAATTACCAAAGACCTCCGCCCATTCCAAAAACTCTCCCGCTTCAATCATGGCATCAAACCGGGGGCGGTCACAAAAAAAGTAATCAACCCCTTCTTTTTCTTTAGGGCGCGGCTTTCGTGTAGTGTATGAAACGGAATAAGCCAGGCCGCCGACCTTTTCGACCAGACGGCGGCAGATGGTGGTCTTACCAGCGCCCGAGGGCGCTGACACGACGATCAGTTGAGGCATACTCGTTTATTATTCCTTGGGCTGCCCGTCACCCGCGAAACGCAGCGCAATTGTATCCGCCTGAACCGCGGACAGGACGATGTGATTACTGTCAGTGACGATTATTGATCTGGTTCTCCGTCCATGAGTCGCGTCAACCAAACGCTGCTGCTCTTTGGCTTCATCCTTGAGTCGCTTCATCGGGGCTGAACTGGGTGATACAATGGCTACAATCCTTTCAGAAACAATAGTATTGCCAAATCCGATATTAATCAATTTTGCGCTCATAATCCTCTCTCTTAAAGTTATTCTAAATTCTGGACCTGTTCTCTGAGTTTCTCAAGCTCGCTTTTAATATTAATGGTCACCTTCGTAATGGCCACGTCCCCAATTTTAGAACTAATAGTATTGGTTTCACGGTTCATTTCCTGAAGCAGGAATTCCAAACGGCGTCCGACAACCCCGCCTTCATCCAGGTTTGACTGAAACTGATCGATGTGGCTTCTAAGCCGGACCACCTCCTCGGTGATATCGCTCCTTTCGGCCATGTAAGCCACCTCTTGCAGCAAACGCGCCTGGTCTAGTTCCAGCCCGTCGGTGAGGGCTGTTATCTTTTCTTCAAGCCGGTTCTTGGTCTCAAAAACCAAAGTCTTCCGGCGCTTGTCGATCTCGTCAAGAAACGAGGCGATTAAATCAAGCCGTTTTTTAAAATCCACGGCAATTGCCTTCCCCTCGGCCTGGCGCATCTGGACAAGACGGTTAAGAGCTTCTTCAAGTATCGGAGTCAGACCGGCCATGAAAGCCTCAATATCTACCTGGTCTTCCTCCCAGATAATAATATCACTTAACCCCGCAAGATGTTCCAGCTCAATCTCGCCTTTAAGGTCCAAATCTTCTTTTAGCTTGAGCAGTAATCCATGGTACGTCCGCGCCAGATCCGTATTAAGTTTCAAATTCTTTGTTCTCATCGCGGATTCGTCTATCTGGACCCTGACTTCTATCCGGCCCCGGGTCAGGCGGCCGGCCACAATTTTTTTAATCTGATCCTCAAATGCAATATAATTCTTTGGAATGCGGGTGATTATATCACGAAAACGGTTGTTGACCGTACGTATTTCTATTGTTATTTCCCGATTTAGGATCTGCCCGGCCGCCTGACTAAAAGCGGTCATACTTGAAATCATTTTCTCTCCTTAGCCTCTGCGGGAAGCTGATCCAGATACCGCCGCCTTATGTCCTTCATAACCTCCCGAACCGCATCGGAAGCGTAATCAGCAAAGGTCCAAGGCAGAGGCTTAAATTCACCCCGCTCAAAAATCATTGTTAAATCAGCCCAGACACCGTGACCCAGATAGATACGGTGAACATTGTTTTTCCCGGTAGCCAAAACCAGCCTTTCAAGCGAGACGTAACCGGGGTCAACGTTCACCAGCCGCTTGTTTTTATGATCAGAAAACTTTGCCTCAAGCTCAACGGTCCAAATTTTCAAATCAATGAGATCGCCCGGGTCTATCAAATCTTTCGCAGCAAAAAACCTCTTAATGAGAGGCCCACCCATCTCGTCCTGATAGTAGGATGTTTGATTAAAGAGGAATTCCTGGCTGATAAAATCAATTTGGCCAATTTTATCTTCCAGCATCCGCCCGGCATCGGCCAGAGCATTACGCTTGGCGGAAAACACCGCCACAACAGGTTTAACAGGCGCTGGATCTTTGAGTTGACTCATTTAATATCTACCGGCCGACAGAGGTATAAGCGAATCCCAATTCGCGCATCCTGGACGGATCATAGATATTACGCAAATCCACAACCACCCTCTTGTTAAGCAGTTTTTGAATCCGCCCCCAATCAAGGTTCCGAAACTGATTCCATTCGGTAGCAATTACGAGGAGATCACATCCCTGCACTGCCCCATACGCGTCATCAGCATACTCAACCTCTGGAATAACCTGTCTGGCGCTCGGCATACCAGCCGGATCAAAGGCTTTTACCTTTGCTCCCTTCTCAATCAGCTTTTGAATGATGAAAATGGCCGGAGCTTCTCGGATGTCATCAGTATTGGGTTTGAAGGTCAGGCCTAAAAAGGCAATATCACAGCCAACCAGGTTCCCCGCCGCCTCTTCGATCTTATCGACCATACGTTCCCGCTGGTTTTTATTGACCGCAATTACAGCGTCGACGATTTTCAAGTTATAGCCCTTTGAGCGAGCCAGGTGAGCAAAACCATGGGTATCTTTCGGAAAGCAGGAGCCGCCAAAACCCGGTCCCGGATGGAGAAATTTAGGACCAATGCGGTTATCCAGGCCCATCGCTCTCGCCACCTGATGCACGTCCCCGTCAACCAGCTCGCAAAGGTTGGCTATCTCATTGATGAAAGATATTTTTGTCGCCAGAAAGGCGTTAGAAGCATATTTGATTAACTCCGCGGTTTCAATATTGGTAATAACAAAGGGGGTCTCAAGTAGATATAAAGGCCGGTAAAGATCCTTGACAATGGCCAGAGCCTGCTCGCTCCTAGAACCTAGAACCACCCTATTGGGCCGCATAAAGTCCTCGATGGCCGACCCTTCCCGCAGGAACTCAGGATTGGAAATAAGATCAAAAGAATGCGCCTCACTCTGATTTTCTTTGATTATATTTTCTACCATCTGACCGGTACCGACCGGGACCGTACTCTTGGTTACGATCACCTTGTAATCATTCATGTTCTGGCCAATTGAGGCGGCCACTTCCTTTATAGCTTCCAGATCCACATCACCCTCAGCGTTCGATGGCGTGCCCACGGCAATGAAAATGACCAGAGACTGCTGAATTCCAGCTTTGAGATCGGTCGTGAACGTTAGCCGGCCTTCACGAAGACTTCTTTTTAAGAGTTCCTCGAGGCCGGGCTCATAAATCGGAATATTGCCTTCGTTAAGCTGAGTTATCCTGTCTTCATCTTTATCCATACAAACAACGTTTAAACCGAATTCCGCAAAGCAAGTCCCGGTGACCAAACCCACGTAGCCGGATCCTATTACACAGATATTCATTCACCACCTCGTTTCACTTTGAATAATTTGAGAAGATTTAATCAAAAATATCCCCTGGCAGCTGAAAAGTCAATAATGGACCTCGATATTAAACGGATACTTCCCCAATTATCCGAAGCTCTCGCAGCTAAACACCAAAGCAACTCATTGTTTTTGAAAATAACATGGAAGCTTTATACTCAGGAATGGCGCCCTATCGATATGAACCTGTCTCAACTGAAAAAATTATTGGGCACTCAAAACCGCAGTCTTAAGCTCATCAGTTGTAACAAACGCTGTACCCACCTTACCCACTACAATACCGGCTGCGAAATTGGACAGGATCGCCGCTTCACGACAGGCCAAACCGGCAGCCAAACCCAGTGTAAAGACGGCTATTACCGTGTCACCAGCTCCTGAGAGGTCAAAAACATCCCTGGCTACAGGCGGGATGCGCACTGAAGAAATGTTCTTCTCGAATAAAATCATCCCCTGACTGCCTCTGGTGACAAGCGCAGAGCCAAGATCGAGCCCATCCATAAGCATGCGGCCTGCCTGCTCAAGGCTTTCATCGGAATCGATTTTCATCCCCACCCCCGCCTCGGCCTCATGGTGGTTCGGGGTTATGCTGGTGACATTCCGATAAAATAAAAAATGGTTGATTTGAGGATCAACCGTAATGATAACGTCTCTTCCTTCCAGGCACTGCCGAACCCCGTCCATCAACTTCATGGAGACGACACCCTTGCCATAATCAGAGATAATGACCCCATCCAGGGAATCGGCCTTCTTATTAAGGTACGATAGAATGTCATCGGTCATCTCTGATTTCAAGGAATGTTTTTTCTCCCGGTCAAAACGAACCACCTGCTGGGCCTGTGCCACGATTCGGGTTTTGATGATGGTCGGCCGGGTTTCATCTATAAATACGCCGTCGGGATTACTACCCAGGCCCTCAAGCATATTTAAAATCTTCCTACCCATCCGATCCTGACCTACCACCCCGGTAAGCAAAGCCTCCCCACCGATGGATACGATATTATTTACGACGTTAGCCGCTCCACCCAAAACCCGGGTTTCATCTGTTACATTTACAACCGGTACCGGAGCTTCTGGAGATATTCGTTCAACCGTCCCCCAGATGAACTCATCCATCATAACATCCCCAATAACAAGGAGTTTTACGTCAGAGAAGCGATCAATGGCTTCAATAAGTTCAGTAGAGTCAAATGTAGGATTCATTATTACACCTGTTTACTCAATTATCCTTACGATATCTTGAGAACATCTTTGATATAGCGATAGCATCAAAAAATCTCATCTAATTTATCCGGATGGATTTTTCAGGCTTTTTCACACCCGATCTCTTCAAACACAAATTATTTTAATAATTACAAACTGCTGTTATTTTAGCAGCGTCTTAATATATCGACGACTTTTTGCCTGTGCCTGAAGCGGCAAAATATCTATCAAACTTCTGGAGGGCACTATATCTCATTTCCAGCCTCAAGTCTTTATTTTTTATCAGTTTCTTAAGTAACCCGTTAAAAAATTCTATAGATGACGCCATAAGCTTTTCTTTACCACGTTCGTTATTGTTCTCTGCGTCTGACACCAAAGGCGATACCGACCCGGGCATGTACTGCGAGGCCGGAACACAAGAACCACTTTACACGCAGATTTTCCCGTATGTATTCCGTTAAATAACATAAGAAACCAGGCAGGTAAGACATGCCGAACACCAGAAAAAAATCACCTTTCAGATTAAATCTTGACTTTCTTACAATTCGGGCGATATTTATTCCAATGCCGAATTGATCTTTGCCTGCTCACTCAAGGCCTTGAAGTTCGGATTAAAATTGGTTTAAAACCTTGCAATATTAAAGCAACAGGCGGGCTGATGGCATGCTGGCAGATTGAATGAAGGCAATGATCCGTAATAATTTTTCAAGTTAGGCACAGGGTTGTAGTTATGAAAAACGTGTTTCTTCCCATCAATCAAAGTCTTTTTGATGGCTCGGCCCACGCCTACTATCTTTTTAATCACAGCTGGTGGCTGGCCAGTGAAAATCGGGGAGCTCAAATCGTACTGATTATTCCTAAGGCAAGGAAACGTAAGGACCCTTTTCAATGGTTCGGTCATGGTTCGGTCTTAAAGCGCTTCCAAACCTGAAAATTCAAGAACTAATCGCGGTAAAGAAAAAAAAGGGCGGCTTTGGGTTAACCTTAAATCGGGTCTATTTCTGGAATGTTTACCGAGCCAAAGCAAACTACGTGTATGAGGTGCATCAACTGGAACTGCTTGACCATGCCGATCAGGAAAAAATCGACCTGGAATTGCGGACTCTTTCAAAAGCCGACGTGCTTTTCACAACCACTTATCAACTGCTAAAGGTGTTACAAGAGTATTTGCCTGGAATTTCGATCGTGCCCATAGGGCTGGCTTGTAACTCGAAGAACCTCAAGGAAGAGCCGGTTCCTGAAACCGGCGGCGAAAGCGCTTTTACGGTCCTCTACATTGGTTCGCTCTACCGGCAGCAGGGGATAGAATGGCTGGTGAAAAACTGGGGTCACGTCAAGCCTTCTGCTGATTCACAATTAGTTCTTGTGTAAAGATGCAGCCGAAAAAATTAAAAACATGGCCACGCAAAGGGGGTTGGATTCAATTGATGTGCGTGGTTTTATTCCGCCTCCCGAGCTTGGTCAGGCGCTCAGCCTCGCCGACGTACTCATCATCCCATCGCTTCCAGAAGGCAGGATGCCGTATGTAGCCATCACCAAAGTCTACGATTACCTGGCCATGGGGCGACCCATTCTGGCAGCAGATCTGCCAAGTATCCGAGAAGTCATAGAAAATGGAAAGAACGGCTTGCTTTTCAAAGCGGGCGACGCAGCCGAATTGAAAAAACAATTAAAGATTTTAGCAAGTGATAAGAATCTGAGAAAAAGGTTGAAGGATGGCGCCGGTCTGAGGCTAAATGATTTTTCGTGGTCAAAAAGATCTAACAAATGGTGGAATGCGGTTAATCAGAGCAGCTAAGTGTTGTTTGTTTTATGTACTGGTAAATATATAAGGTGTAAATGAATGGTTTCAATTGTAATTTTAAATTGGAATACCCCTGATGTAACGGCGCGCAGTATCGAAGCGGTTAGGGAGCATACCCAGGTCCCATACGAACTGATTTTGGTAGATAACGGAAGCACGGATTCATCGCCTTCAGTATTATCAAAGTATTCCCAAAAAAATACTCAAGTAATATTGAACGAAAAAAATCTCGGTTTTGCCGGCGGAAACAACGTGGGTATTCGAGCTTCGAAAAGCAGCTATGTGTGCCTGCTGAACAGCGACGCTTTTCCAACCAAGGACTGGTTGGGAAGTATGCTGAAGTGCATGGACAAAACCGGCGCGTCCATGGTCGGGCCATGGACAAATGAAGCCAAAGGCCCACAAAGGAAGAAATTCAAGCACCGTCTGAGTCCCAAACTCTTTAGAGCATACAAGGAGGTGGATTTTTTATCCTTCTTCTGTGTGTTGATCGACCGGAAAGTTTTTGACAGGATCGGTTTGTTGGATGAGCGGTTTGGATTGGGGACTTACGAAGATGATGATGAAAGCCAACCAGTTGGACGAACAATCCCTGAAAACGGAAAACTTAAAAAAGTATTCGCAAAAATGGCCATAGCACGGGCACGTGGATTAACCGGCAGGTTCCAGTGAAAAGAACCGTCGTGAAATATTCAGGTTTCAATTACTGTTTATAAAGCTTTTAACAAACTTGTCGAGATACCCAGCGTCTTTCAGATTCAGTAGCCTTGTTCTATCTTTCTCCAAATCTCTGTAAGAGAAATTATCAATCTCCTGCTTGGAATACTCCAGTTTATTTTCCGGTGTTCCTTTGGTTATTACGCCAAGCCCATAATCACAATCCAAAACAAAAATGCTTAAATCTTCACGGGTC
>JAFDLS010000343.1 GCA_019306365.1 Deltaproteobacteria bacterium | reverse complement strand
TACTATCATGGTTATTTTAACTCTCAATTCAAATACTCCTCAAAAATGTCAGGCCCGCCCCGGCCGGGGAGGACCTGACAAAAGGCTTTGACAAACTTTAATCGCTTATCCGTAACTTACCATTTCCATATAAGCTCGATGGTATTTACTAGCGCGGTTTCGTCGTGATCTTTAGTGTAAAGATCCTCTATGGCATCACCCGGATCAAAGGCGGCAAAGCAGTTGGCGATGGTGAAATGTTTGCTGAAAGTATAGGCCACGCGGAGGTCAAACTCCTGGCCCACTTCTTCATCTACACCGGTTGGTTCCTCATCAAATTCAAAGTCCATGTACTGAACTTTATAGGACCATTGGCCGTATTTCCCCTTGAATCCCAGGCCCCACATCAGCAAACCCGGAGCGTCTCCCCTGGAGGAGTTGCTGATTCCGCCATACCCAGGCGTTGATCCGAGCATGTTGAAGTTGCCGCTGTAAAGATTAGTGTTCAATAACGGAACGGCGCGGTATACAATAGCGTTTTCCATACCAAAGGTGGGGGTGTAACGAGCGATGTCAGTGATCGAGTTGAATGCATCGATATCGTCGTCATTGGGGTCGTCATCGCCCTCTTCCCATTTGATGCCAAAATAGGGAATAAAGCCCGGACAGATTTCGACGTCCACGGATGCATAAGCGGCCATGGCGCTGATGTCGTAATCCAGTCCTGTTGTTGGATCATCATCCGTATCGCCGTCAGCATAGACGATTTCAAAGCGGGGGGTAAACATGCCCAGCTTGCCGTAACCCTCGAGACCGAAATAGCTGACCTGGGCGTTATTGCCTTGCCGCTCAGGATGGGTCCAGTCCTGTGCTTCTTCACTGTTATCGCTGAAGGCATAAAAAGGACTGATGACGAATCCCTTGGCAAAACCCGAGGGTATTGTGTATATCCCTTTTAGCGAATAGACCCTCCAGTCCAAAGCGTTTCCGTCCCAGGGGTTAATAGCCGGTCTTTCAAATGTTACAATTTCGTCCGCAACACCGTCACCGTCAATGTCATACGCGGCACTTTCCTTTTTCGTTTTATAGTTCATAGCGTCATAGATAATGGTATAATCCGCTTCCCATTTAAAGTTTTCACCGATGTTCCCCGTCAACCCTATGTAGGGATGATCGTCACCGTATACCAGACCGCCCGTCATGATGTCAAGCCACCGGGTGGTCCACCCTGCGTGTATACGAAAGGGACCGAAATTGTAACCGATATCCAGTTTTTCCACGCCGAAGTCATCACCGGTCATGCCTTGATCATCAGCGATAGCATAGGTGTATCCCCCCATCTGAGCTCCACGGTCGGTGTTGTTTTTGTCCAGGTTGAAATCGGCCTCCAGGATAATCATGAAATCAAATTTGTCGTTTCCTCCCTTCCAGCCTATCCTGAGCTCATTGCGGACGTTGTGATCGGTTATGACGCCGTTTTCGTCAAGCATCATGTCACCTGCATCACTGTCATGGAAATTCAGGTCTGACGTCCATATGGGATAGGTCTTCATGCTGCCGAACCACTCGACATTAATGTCCTTGCTCTTGGGCGCCATCTTACCCATGGTCCCGAAGGCAGTCAGGGGAACGGCCAGAAATGCTACTAATATGGCAAATACCATCAACTTTTTCATCAATTCTCCCTCCTTAATGACTAAACATTTTGATTTAGAATCCATTACCCAACAATTTCCCTCTTTCTTTTTTCGATTCTTCTCCTTTCCCAGCGCAATTGAAATCCAAAATATATGGCCCTAACGCGCTGATATAATATTAAAATTATGTCTACAGCCAAAACGCACGAAAATTTAAATCCCGTAACAGCTAGAGTGAGAAATGTCAAGCAGAATTATATTCAATTTATAAATAACCCTATTGAATTTGAATATATTAGAATTTATTAAATCAAGTTTGTTTCCATCCAGAAATAGCCCTTTTCCGCAATCTCTGCGTCAATCTTCGGAATCACTTGTGCGGCGTACCAATTGTACGCCTCCG
>JAFDLS010000342.1 GCA_019306365.1 Deltaproteobacteria bacterium | reverse complement strand
GGGCCCTGCGGTCGGAGCATTTGTTATGGTGGGGCTTCAAGAGACATTCAGAAGTTCTTTTTTCGGTCTGGCCCCCAAGTGGATCAGCCAGGCCCATGCCTTGGTATTTGGTCTCCTGGTTATATTTGTCATCATGTTTCTGGCAAACGGCATTGTCGGAGACTGGCCCAAAATTAAACGAAATGTATTTAGAATAAAGCCATTGAGTTCATAGCAATCTGGAGAAAAATCATGGCACTCCTTGAAATAAAAAAACTGACAAAAGCGTTTGGAGGACTCCTGGCGGTAAACAAGGTCTCCTTTCATGTGGGAAAGGGGGAAATTGTCGGACTTATTGGCCCCAACGGCAGCGGAAAAACCACTACATTCAACTGTATCAATCAATTTTTCCCCATTACTTCCGGTGACGTTTTGTTCAATGGCAAAAGCATAAAAGGATTGAAAACTCATCAAATCTGTCATCTGGGTATCGGCCGAACATTCCAGGTTGTAAAACCCCTTGGCAGAATGACGGTTTTGGAGAATGTCACCGCATCGGCCTTTTGCCGGGTGAATACCATCAAAGCGGCCCAGAAGGAAGCGTTAAAGGTTCTCGATTTCTGTAATCTCACAGAACAGAAAGATAAACTGGCAAAAAGCCTCCCCATCGCCGGAAGAAAACGCCTTGAAATTGCACGTGCACTTGCGACAAAACCGAAACTTTTGCTTCTTGATGAAACCGCCGCCGGTTTAAATCCGGGAGAGCTTGATGAAGCCATCGAGCTGATTAAAAAAATCAGGGAAAACGATATCAGCATACTGATTGTAGAACATATCATGAAAGTCATCATGACCATATCGGATCGAATTCACGCCATCAACTTCGGTCAGACCATTGCAGAGGGAACCCCTCAGGAGGTTGCCAATAACAAAGCGGTGATTGAGGCTTATTTGGGAGAAGCGCATGCTCAAGGTTAACGGGATAAACGTGTTCTATGAAGATTTACAGGTCCTCTGGGAGGTTAGCTTTGAGGTCAAAGAAAAGGAAATCCTGGTTTTGGTCGGTGCCAATGGCGCTGGAAAATCAACCACACTTAAAACCATCTCCTCACTTCTGACGCCAAAGACCGGAACCATCGAGTTCAATGGTATTCGTCTGGATCAGTTGCCCCCCAACAAGATCATTGGACACGGCATTGTTCATGTTCCTGAAGGGAGACGCCTGTTCCCGGAGATGAGTGTCGAGGAAAACCTGATCATGGGGTCACTTTATGGAGAAGCCAAGACCCAACGAAATGAAACCATAGAATATGTCTATTCCCTTTTCCCCAGACTTCAAGAAAGAAGAAAACAGATGTCCGGCACCCTTTCAGGGGGTGAACAACAAATGTTGGCGGTCGGCCGGGGGCTCATGTCACGCCCCAAGTTGATGATGTTCGATGAACCCTCCCTGGGTCTGGCGCCCATCCTGGTACAGGATATCTTCGATTTGATAAAAAAGATCAACCAGGAAGGGGTCACTATTCTTCTGGTTGAGCAGAACGTCACCCAGACGTTGGCCATGTGTGATCGTGCCTATGTTCTTGAAAACGGGAGAAACGTGCTCCAAGGCACCGGTCAAGAATTGATGGCAAACGATCATGTCAAAGAAGTCTATCTGGGGATATAGAACTCATAACATTTCAATACTTCTTTACTTTTCCTAAAGATCGTGGATTGCCAATTAAAAGATGTACCAATTATTTTTGATGAACTCGTAAAAAGTCCGATTTAGACGGTTTCGTAAAAAGTTCAAATTCAAGGCGTGCAAATTTTGTAATCATGAGGCGTACTTGTCGTACGTTGAATGATTGCGAAATGCAGCACAACGCAGAAGTTGGACTTTTTACGAGACCGTCATTTTTACCTGTCGGCTTTTCGGATGCCCAGTTGATCCAGGGCGATGATCCACTTGCAGATATTGGCTGATCCCTCCACCATTGTGTATGTCGGTGTATCTCGATATAAGCGTGCCACCGGATATTCTGTGGCATAACCGTATGCC
>JAFDLS010000341.1 GCA_019306365.1 Deltaproteobacteria bacterium | reverse complement strand
CAACAAACGCCAAAACATCATGTAATTGCCATTTTAAAACCATGACAGCCGTTGTTAGAGCCTCGGTTTACCTTAGTAATCAAACGGAATTTAATTCTGGCAATTACTATAGAATGAGACCCTTTGAGGTCAAGACATTGCTCATCAAGGATGTAAACCGGATTGAACCTTTTACAGCCATCGACGGCTGTTTGATAAAGGAAATCATCCAACCAGGTAACGACCTGACCTCACCCGGAATCAGCCTGGCTCAAGCTGAACTGGCGCCTGGGAAAGCCACCCTTCCCCACCGGTTGGACTTTCTGGAAATTTACTTTATTATGATTGGAAACGGCCTTATGCATGTGGGTGAGGAATCAGCCGAGGTGAAACCCGGCCAGGCAATCTACATACCCCCGGGAGAAATTCAGTTCATCGAAAACTTAGGTTCCGGTCTCTTAACGTTCCTTTGCGTCTGTCATCCTGGGTATGATCCGGGCAAAGACGAGGTGATTATTAATCAGGTGACCCCCTGAAAATGCGGTTATCATTTTCGGAGGATAGCGAATGGATGATGATGAAGTCATAGTAGTTCCTATAGAAGACAGCATTGACCTGCATACATTCCGCCCCGATGAAGTCTCTTTATTATTGAACGACTACTTCCAGGCATGCATGGAAAAGGGGTTCAAAGAAGTTAGGGTTATTCATGGTAAAGGAACCGGCAGTCTGAAAGCCGGGGTAATTTACTTCCTGGAAAAATCAAGTCTGGTTGAGTCATACACTCAAGCCCCGCCTGATCGAGGCGGTTGGGGCGCTACATTGGTCAAACTGAAAGGTCGGTAAAACAGCTTTCCACACCCACAGACCTTCTCACTTATTGTTTTATCTCTCCAGAATTTTTGCTCTATCGAGGCTTATTAAAATAGAGCATGTGATTACAATCCCTTCATTGCTTGAAATTCTATCGTTTATACCGTAACTTTTGAAGAGGTTTAACATAAGCTGGATACAAAGTAAAAAAAATTCGAATATGGATGATCAATTCCCAAGGTCGAAATATTTTTCAGGGAGACCAGTTTCCGATGAAACAAAACGACAATATCGTTAATAGAACGAGCACTAAAGGTTTCTAAAAACTGAAGTCTGCTTTGATCTCATCTGGTGAAATATGCAGCTCCCAGTAGAGAGCCGGAGTACTCCGATCCATTCACTTGACGCCCTGGCGCGGCGTGTCAGAGTTTTGACCGGGTTGGTGCTCTTTTGTTATGTTGCCACACATCTCGCCAATCACGCACTCGGTTTGGTCTCATTAGAAGCGATGGAAACCGGACGTGTCTGGTTCCTGAGTGTCTGGCGAAATCCTTTGGGAACCGTCGTTTTATACGGAGCATTGATTGTCCATGGCCTTTTGTCGTTCTGGTCATTATACCAACGCCGTCAATTTCGCATCCCCACAGGGGAAGCACTCCATTTTCTATTAGGAATGGCGGTCCCCCCATTGTTAGTGAGCCATATCATCGGGACGCGTCTCTCTCATGAATGGTTCGCCACCAATGATTCCTACTCATATATAATCCTCTTTTTATGGAAACTGAGGCCCGATCTCGGGCTTAAGGATGTAATCTTACTAATTGTGGCCTGGTCGCATGGATGTATAGCTCTCCACTATTTCCTTCGCTTTAGACCGTGGTACCCCCGATTTGATAAATTGATCTTCGGCATGGCCATGTTAATACCGCTCTTAGCTCTTCTTGGTTTCGTTCAGGCCGGCCGGGAAGTATCCTATTTGACTGCCCAATCCGGCTGGGTAAAGCAAACACTGCAGATAGCCAATGTTCCGGGCCCATCGGGGTTATCAATACGGCACATATATGAACGTTTTTACAAATCGGTTCGAATAACATATCCCACGGGTAATGTAGTCGCTGTTCCTTTGGGTTTTTCGGTGCTCGAGGCGAGCCGGTGGGCCGGGATACCGCACGCCTCAGTGTGCGGAGGGCACGGGCGCTGCTCGACGTGCCGTATCCAAGTTCATGAAGGACTCGAATCCCTGCCGCCTGCTAGTGTCGAGGAACAGCGGATACTCAACCATATAGGCGCTCCACCAGACGTGCGGCTCGGTTGCCAGCTACGGCCAAATAAAGACTTATCGGCGACACCGCTCCTTAAGGCAAGTTCGAAAACAGGAAAATTTATTGCAAGCGCCATGCTTTTTTCCGGGTATGAGAGGGAGACTACAGTGCTT
>JAFDLS010000340.1 GCA_019306365.1 Deltaproteobacteria bacterium | reverse complement strand
CTTCAATTTCATTTAGGATAAAGCAATCTACCAGTTCAAGCGGATACTCTGAAACATCATGGCGCATGGGAGCCGGATTGAAAAATATTTTCAAACCCTCTTTGGCCGCGCGGTCAATGATTTCGTCAACGGCGTTGATCTCGTTTTGCAGGAGCAGATAATCACCCGAATCAAATTGGGACAGG
Organism: Deltaproteobacteria bacterium; assembly: GCA_019306365.1. Classification (GTDB taxonomy): domain Bacteria; phylum Desulfobacterota; class Desulfarculia; order Adiutricales; family JAFDHD01; genus JAFDHD01. Next base: position 2,675 of record JAFDLS010000340.1, on the reverse strand, counting down.
GCGTTTTCAATATATTCTCCGGTAACCTTTTGATTCGCGCCTCCATATAGAATAATTGAATTTTCGCCCTCCTGATTTACCTGAATAATCGCGTGACCGCTTGGCTCCTCAACTACCTCGATCAGGGAGGTGTCCACACCATGCCGTTTTAAGACATTTTTAAGCCAAAGGCCGTCCTTCCCGATATTTCCGGCGTGACTGACGTCCGCTCCGGCATGAGCTAAAGCGATCGACTGGTTGCCGCCTTTTCCGCCGCTGAACCGCTGGTAGTTCTCACTGCTCAAGGTTTCACCCGGCCGGACGAAATGCTTGATCTGGTAGACATGATCAATATTGAGCGACCCGAAATTTAGAACTCTCATTTTATTACTCAAAGAGACGCTGTGCTGATTTTATTTTAATGGAAAAATTATCGGTTGTACGGTTAACCCTGAGGCTGACTCATATAGGCCCGAACTGTTTTATGGACATCCAGGGTTCTTCCGGCCAGTTCTTCCATGGTAATATTTTGAAAGCCGATCACGTTAGCCCTGATGGTGTCATTCAGCGGGGCCGCGAGTCGTCCGCCAAAGTTTCGATGCCCGGCCACAGCGCCGGTAATTGATCCCAGGGTGGCCCCATTACAGTCCGTGTCCAGACCGCTCATGAACATAAAGTTTTCAAAATCCGGGCACTCAGGTATCCAGGCAAGAGCCTGTTCCACGGCTTCAGCCAGTCTGCTTCGTTTCGGGATTTCTGAGAGACCGATTTCAACCAGGCGTGCGGGATCAGATTCAACAAACGCCGCCGCGATCATGGCGGCGACAAACATTTCCCCGTATATCCCGTTGGCCGTGTGAGTCCAGTGGGCGTCCCGCCAGGCGAATTCAGCCGCAAGTTCCGGATTGCCGGCGCTGGCATAGGCCCAGGTGTCGGCCCGAATCTGCGCGCCGATCCACTCACGGTAAGGGTTATTATAACGCCGCGTAAAGGCCGGTGCCGGGAAAATAATTTCGCTGCCCATACGCGGCGTTTTGATGTTGAAATTCATAATGGCCTGTGTTTCAGCAGTGCAGATCGCGTAGTAAGGCAGGGAGGCATTCCAGGTTCTGGCCACATCGTGCCATTTAAAATCAGGCCCTTTTTCTTCCAGTACCTTGAGCCCTATGAGGGAATAGTTGATATCGTCATCCGGTTCCATGAAGGCTATGTTTTCACGCCAGGAGCCCTTGAAAAAAAGCTTGATACCGTCATCTTTTTCCTGACCGCTGAAATAATAATCCAAGGGCCATTGACCGCGATTTTGCAGATAAGCCTTGATGGCCTGCCGGCCGTTCATACCGGCAGAACCAACCATACCCAGCCTTTCAACCGGCTTACCCAGGGCACAGCCGCACGCGCGTCCGGTCCAGGCGCCGTGGAAGCGGTCAAGCAGTTCATCGTCAGTCAGGCTGAGCTGAAGCCGCCGAGGCCCTTCCGGTCTTTCATGGCGAATGGCTCTTAATTCGTTAGGCTGGACGTAATTGAATTTCGGATTTTGGGGCAGATTCTGGAGCTGGGTATACACCGCCTGGATTTGATTCTCATTGAAAGCGTCCAAAGTATCATGAAGCTGTTCGGCCTGAACGCGAATACTTTCGGAAACCTGGTATCCCTCGTATTCAAGCTGAACCAGTTCTCCCTTCAGCTGTCTGACCGGCGTGTCCCATCCCGCATACATAGATAACTCCTTAAAAGAGGTCTCTAAAAACTATTTACTGTCCAGGGCCCTCTTAATTTCTTTGATGAAATCCTGGTTGGTTCCGCAGCAGCCTCCAATGAAATTAGCGCCTGACTGCGCCAGTTCCGGTACATATTGAGCAAACTCCCGGGCGGTGGTGCGGTAAACAGTCTCACCATCAAGAATTTCCGGAAGACCCGCGTTTGGTTTCATCCAGATTGGAAGATCGGTCACGCTTCGCATCCGCTTACAGATAGGGATGAAACCCTCTATGCCCTGTCCGCAGTTAGCTCCGACAGCGTCCACACCAAGCCCGGCAAACTCCTTTACCACCTCTTCAGGGGTGTTGCCCATCATGGTTCGATCTTTTTCTTTGCCCGAATCAAAGACCATACTCGCGATTACCGGAAGTCCTGTTTTTTTAGCGGCGGCAATAGCGATCCCGGCTTCAGCGATGTCAGTCATGGTCTCGATAATAATTCCATCAGCGCCTGCCTGCGCCTGAGCGTTTGCCTGCTCCTCAAAGGCACTTTGCAGATCATCTTCTGTAACTTCCTTGGTTAAAAGCAACTTTCCACTTGGGCCGATGGAAGCGAAGACAGAGGCGCGATCTTCGGCCGCCTTTTTGGATATTTCAACGCCGGCGGCGTTAATTTCCCCGGCTTTATCAGCCAGGCCGAATTTATTGAGGATGAAACGATTGGCCCCGAAGGTGTTGGTCAGGATGACCCGGCTGCCCGCATCCACGTACTGCCGTGCCACCTCCTCAACCTTCCCCGGATGCGTGAGGTTCCATATGTCGGTATTTTCTCCCGGCTTTAATCCGCGCGCGTAAAGCTGCGTTCCCCAAGATCCGTCGGTAACAACCACTCCGGGTTTAATTAACGCCTTAATCAAATTATGCATGAGCCACTCCCGTATTAAAGGCCGGTTTATATTATAAAGCACGGCAATTTTTATCTGAAGTTATAATCAG
>JAFDLS010000339.1 GCA_019306365.1 Deltaproteobacteria bacterium | reverse complement strand
GCGTTCATCACTGTGATCGGCATATCCATGATTGTTTTTCTTCTGACACACCTTAGCGGTGATCCGGTGGCTCTCATGGCACCGCAAAGCGCCACCAAGGAAGACCTGGAGCAGATTCGGAAAGATCGAGGACTGGACAAGCCGATTTATGTGCAATACTGGAAGTACGTCTCCAAGGCAGTGCAAGGCGATTTTGGCGAATCACTCAGATGGAACATGCCCGCTATCGACATGTTTCTGGCGCGGTTTCCCAACACAATAAAACTGGCCACGGTTGCGATGACTTTCGCTCTTCTCTTTGGTATACCCACCGGCATACTATCAGCGGTTAAAGTTGGAGGCAAGTTTGACAATATAGGCAAGATATTTGCCCTGATGGGGCAAGCCCTGCCCGGTTTTTGGGTGGGAATCATGCTCATGTTATTCTTTTCAGCCACGTTAAAAATTCTACCTACCTCGGGGATGGGAAGCTGGAAACATTACATCATGCCAGCTTTCACCCTGGGATGGTATACGACCGCCGCGCTGACCAGGTTAAGCCGCTCCGCCATGCTTGACGTTTTGGATGCCGAATACATCAAGATGGCCAGAATAAAAGGAGTTTCCGAGCTTTTAGTGATTCTTAAACACGCGTTTAAAAACGCCTCCGCCCCGGTGGTCACCCTTTCGGCGCTGCAGTTCGTAGTACTGCTCAATGGTACCATGATCATTGAGACAATTTTTACCTGGCCTGGAATAGGGAGGTTGATCGTGGACGCCATTTTCGCCCGTGATTATCCGGTGGTGCAGATGTGCGTTATGATATCATCGAGCCTGTTCGTTTTAACCAACCTCCTGGTAGATATCCTTTACGCTTATCTGGATCCCCGTATCCGATATCAATAGGCTAAAACCAAGAAAGCTGATCATTTAAGGAGGCATTAAGAGTTGACTGCTACCATTACAGCGACTAAATCATTGTCAAGATTCAGAAAGATTTTTTCAGCCATCCGGGAAGCCCCGAAGTTTCCCACGGTGGTTCTGCTTGTCTTTCTTTTCTGTGGGGTTTTGGGCAACCATGCGATCTTTGGCAACCTTATTTTACCGCACGATCCTAATAAAACATCATTTATGGACGCTCTGAGTCCGCCCTTTTGGATGGAGGGAGGAAGCGCAAAATATATTTTAGGCACGGATCAGTTGGGAAGGGATCTCCTGAGCCGAATTATAGCCGGAGCTGGAGTCTCGCTCGAGATTGGAATCATGGTTGTTTTCTTCGCCGGTCTGATAGGCAGTCTGGTGGCCATGACGGCGGGGTATATAGGCGGCCGAATCGACATGATCCTGATGAGGCTGCTTGATATGGTGATCTCCATGCCCTTCCTTGTCCTGGCCGTCACTCTGGCCGCAATAGTCGGGGCGAGTAAATACAATCTTATCTTTATTATTTCCGCCTTAGCCTGGGCCTGGTACGCCCGCGTGCATCGTTGCTGGTTGCAGCAAGCCCAGAATTATGATTCGGCACATCTTCCCCAACATCGTCAACAGCTTGGTCGTTCTGATGTCCCTCAATCTGGGGGTTGTAATTATCGCGGAAGCTTCACTGAGTTTCCTCGGACTGGGAGTGCCGCCGCCAGACCCCGCCTGGGGTTCGATGATCTCCGAGGGGAGAAATTACATCGGACAGGCCTGGTGGCTTTGTGTCTGGCCTGGGCTGGCGATTTTGTTTACGGTTCTGAGCTTTAACCTCCTTGGGGATTGGCTTAGAGTTCGCCTGGATCCAAAATTCAGACAAATTTAAACCAAACGGAAAATAACATGGGAACACCTGCATTAGAAGTCAAAGAACTGAAAACTCATTTTTTCACCAAGCGCGGTGTGGTTAAGGCGGTTGACGGCGTGTCCTTCTCTATTGAGGAGGGAGAGACCCTGGGAATTGTCGGTGAGTCCGGTTGCGGTAAAAGCATCACCTGCCTTTCCATTTTAAGGCTGGTACCCAAACCGGCGGGACGGATCGTTTCCGGTGAGATCATTATGGGCGGCGAAAACCTGCTCTCTAAAACTGAAAAGGAAATGCGGCGGGTTCGAGGAAAACAGATTTCCATGATCTTACAGGAACCAATGACTTCTTTGAATCCGGTCTTCACCATCGGCAATCAGGTAGCCGAACCCATAAAACTGCATCAGAATCTTGACCGCAAGAGCGTCTGGGAAAAGGTCAAGGAAATGCTCTCGTTGGTCAAGATTCCTTCACCCGAAGTACGCATGCGGGAATATCCCCACCAGATGAGCGGCGGTATGCGTCAACGCATCGTAGGCGCCATGACTCTCAGCTGCCAGCCGCAGCTGCTCATTGCGGACGAACCGACTACGGCGCTGGATGTCACGATTCAGGCCCAGTTCCTCAAACTGCTCAAGGAGATTCAACGCGATTCCAAACTTTCAATGATAGTCGTCACTCATGATTTCGGTATCGTGGCCAGGGTATGTGACCGTGTAGTGGTGATGTACGCCGGGAAAGTCGTTGAAAACGCCCCAATCCGTGATCTGTTCAATAACCCCAAACATCCTTATACTATCGCCTTGATGGAGTCTCTCCCCAAAATGGGAAAAAAGTTGGACAGGCTCTATTCAATTGAGGGGCAGCCGCCTGATCTCAGAGAACCGCCCCCTGGATGCCTTTTTGCACCCCGATGTCCACAGGCTAAAGAGATCTGTCGAACAGAGCTTCCAGTGGAAACCGTAATCGGTGACGGACACACTATGAGATGCTGGCTGACTTAATGAAAGGTGAATTATAATGGGCGAAATTCTTTTGGAAGCGAAAAATATCACCAAGCATTTTCCGGTCACAAAGGGGCTCATCTTTTCAAAGAAGATCGGGGCTGTAAAGGCGGTTGATGGAATAAATTTCTCTATTGGAAAAGGAGAGACCTTCGGGCTTGTTGGTGAGTCAGGATGCGGTAAAACCACCACGGCCAGGCTTGTCCTTCTGCTCGAGACGATGACCAGCGGTACCATTCTTTTTGACGGTAAAGAAATCGATCAACTGGTCGGGACCGAACTTAAAAGTTACCGCAGCATGGTTCAGGCCGTATTCCAGGACCCCTTCAGTTCGCTGAGTCCGCGCATGCGGGTCTCGGATATAATCGCTGAGCCCATCGTGGTGAATAACTCCCTATCCAAGGATTCCATCAAGGATAGAGTCGCTGAATCCCTGGAGGTCGTGGGCCTTGGCCGGGACAAGGCCGAGCTTTTTCCTCACGAATTCAGCGGCGGTCAAAGGCAAAGGATAGCGGTGGCCAGAGCCCTGGCCCTTGGCCCCAGCCTCATAATACTCGACGAGCCTGTTTCCGCTCTGGATGTTTCCATTAGAGCGCAGATCATGAACCTGCTTAAAGATATTCAAAGCAAATACGACCTGACCTACCTGCTTATCGCCCATGATCTGGCGGTGGTCAAGCATATGAGCAACCGCATCGGCGTGATGTATCTGGGCAAATTGGTTGAG
>JAFDLS010000089.1 GCA_019306365.1 Deltaproteobacteria bacterium | reverse complement strand
GAAATGAGGTTTTTTACAAATGATTCTCCTTTGACTTTCATACCCATTGGGGAAGATAATGCCTTAGAAAACTCATTTAAAACATCGGTGATCGTTTCAGGAGGAAGCTCATGAATGCGAGATATGGCCCGGCTAAGCTTCTTGATCTCTGCATCTTCCAGTTTGCTGAAAATCTGGGAGGTAAACTCTTCACCCATGGTTAGAAGGAAAATAGCCGCTTTTTGCGGTCCGTTCAACTTTTGCGCGTTAGCCACGATGGTTGTCCTTTATATTGTTAGCTTTTATCATTCGCTTATCCAGGTTCGGATTACATCGAGTGTTCGATCCGGATTCTGAGATGCCAATTCTTTAGCCCGATCGGGAAGAGCCTTTTCAGCGCTAGGCAGTTCCGCCGGTGCGGCGGGCGCCTCCACTCCAGGTAAAACGAATTGTTCTTCACCTTCCGCTGGGGTCGTGACGCGCGCTTCCCGCCTGACCCAGGCTATTAACGGGCGGACTATAAAGAGGAAAAAAAGTACAATCAGCATGACGTTGATCGCTGGCCGGACCGCCTGACGCAAGTAGGTAGTCCACCATCTCTCGAAGGCGGGGATTTTCACCTCCTCAGGAACAAAGAACTGAAAGCTGGTCACCACCACCGTATCTCCCCGTTCCTCGTCGTATCCAATTGCATGACGAACAACCTCCTCCAGGCGGTCCAGTTCTTCCTCTGTCCGAGGAACTACGCTTCTGACTGTTTTATCTCCTTCTGTTGTTACCACTTCTTTCCCGTCAACCATGACCGCTACGGACAGCCGCTTGATTCCGCCGCCGGGGATTACTGTCTGACGGTTAACCCGGGTTATGTCATAGTTGGTGGTTTCCTCAGTCTTTTCGTAAGTTTCTGGCATTTGCGCGGATACTGCGCCAGTTCCTTCCCCGGCTTCCAGGTTATATCGAGCCGCTGGAGCGCCGCTGGCAATCCTGGTCGGACCGGTGCTTTTTTCGCTGATGCGCTCTTCGCTGCGAACCACGGCCAGATCCGGATTAAAGGTCTCTTCCGTGGTACTGGTGCGGCTGTAATCCACTTCCGCCGTGACACGCGCGACAGCCTTATTGGGTCCTACAACCCTTTCTAACATGGACGTTACTCGATCAGCCAATGTTTTTTCAATCATTTTCCGCTGCTGAATCTGGGAGGCGGTTAGCATTGCGGTTTCGGCTTCGTCATCTTTCTTGTAGATCAGTCCCCCTGAGGTGTCGACTACGGAAATATTTTCCGCTTTCAAACCTTCGACCGAACTGGAAACCAGATGCACGATTCCTAATATCTGGGCCTGACTCAAAGTTCTATTGGGAAAAAGCTTAAGCATGACAGAAGCTGAAGGGTCTCGCGCGTCTTCAAGGAAAAGGGACTCTTTGGGTATGTTAAGATGTATGCGAGCCTGGGCGACCTGCGGAAATTTCACGATGGTTCTTTCCAGCTCTCCCTGAATGGCCCGTTGGTAATTGAGACGCTGGACGAACGCGGAGGTGCTCAAACTGGTTTTATTGAAGAGTTCCATCCCCACTCCGCCCCCGCGAGGAAGGCCTTCGGTTGCCAGCTCAAGGCGTGTTTCCTGCAGTCTTTCTTTTGGAGCCATAATTGTGGTGCCTCCGGAATCGAGCTGGTAAGGTATCTTTTTCTCTTTTAACTTGACCACAATCTCGCCGGCCTCATCCTGGCTTAATCCTGAGTAAAGGATTTCGTAACTGGGTTTGTTGGCCCACATAAGCAATACGGTGAATCCGGCAATGGAGGCGGCCGCGATAAATAAAACAAGGACCTTCCTCGGGTTTGGAAGGGCCAGGAAGACATCTCGGGCTTGACTAAAAAGCCGGCTAAGATACTCAAACATTGGTACCTCTTAAATGTAAATTATACACTATCATCGCTGATCAAGAAAAGATTCATCAGACCGTCATCCTCATGATTTCCTGGTAAGCGGTCATGATCTTGTTACGAACCTGCACCATCATCTTGAATGCTATTTCAGCCTGCTGCATGGCTATCATGGTTTCATGGATGTTCTCACTGCGGCCTGTAGAAAGATTTTGCATGGCCTGCTGAGCCTTTATCTGCAGTTCATTAACTTTTTTTATGGAATCGGTAAGAGTGTCCTTGAAACCTGGTACGAGAATCTTGTCTGATTTAATTTCGTGAGGCTTTAAATCCGCTGTTTGGATCAGATTGACGGGTGATATTTTCATTGGCCTCTACCTTCCTATTTTATTAATTCCAGAGATTTGAGGGCCATGTTTTTGGCCGCGTTAAGCGCGACTATGTTGGCCTCATATGATCTCTGGGCTGTAAGCATATGAACCATTTCTTCCATTAAATTCACATTTGGCAAGCGTACATAACCAAATTCATCGGCGTCTGGGTGTGATGGATCGAATACCGTCTTGAAATCTTTTTGATCAGCAACGATGTTTGTAACCTCAACGACCTCAATCTTTCGGTCGAGGCTCTCCTTGAGGCGCCTTCCAAATGGTCCGGTCATAGGCGTGGCGGTGAATATCGGGATTTTTCTCCGGTAAGGTTCTCCCGTTTTCGTGCGAGTGGTATGCATTTGTGACAGGTTCATTGAGACGATATTCATCCGTGTTCGCTGGGCGGTAAGACCCGAAGCGCTAATATTCATGGCCGAAATGAAATTCATGATTACCTGCCTCCTTCGCTAATAGCGTATTTGATGCCCGCAAATGCCTTGGCCAGCATTTGAACGGTGGCGTTATACATGAGGTGGTTCTTGGCCAATTTACTCATTTCCAGGTCGATATCCAGCACGTCATTACCAGCCTCATCTTTACCATAAACTCCAGTGACTACGTTTTTTTGCGCGGCCGCGTATGCCTTTTCCAGGTTTTGAGCCGGCATATGCTGAGGATGGGTTCTTCTTAAAGACAGCTTTGAAGATGGATCGGGCAGACGCTGCTGCAAGACCTTCTGAAATTCCAGGTCCTTGACCTTATAGCCCGGCGTATCCATATTGGCCAGGTTACTCGCGATGAAACTGTGTTTATTCAGCCTGAGATTCAGCGCCTTGCCCATAATATCGACGGTTGAACCGAATATTTTTCCTAGAACATCCATGTTTTAATTTCTCCATTCATTCATATCAGCGAAAATATTGAGCAAATTATGTGCCAAGGTGATCTTTGACCTGGTCATACTCACTCTAACCATGTTCTGGATCGGAATTCTTGAGTAACAGACAGGCAGCTTACGCGGCCTGACCCGTTTCCCAGCCCATAGCCTTGTATTCCGCGAGTTTATTCCTTAAAGTTCTAACACTTATTCCCAGAATTCCAGCGGCGTGAGTCCTGTTGCCGTTAGTTTCCACAAGCGCCTGTTCGATAAGTTCTTTTTCCATCTCCTTAATTGTCATGGTGCGGCCATTTTTAGTTGTTTTCACTTGCTGTGTCTCGGCTGAGCCATAAACGGCTGGATCCAAAAAAAGGTCGCTTGGTTCGATGGTACTTCCTTTGGCCAGAAGGACACCCCGGGCAATGATATTTTCTAATTCCCGGACGTTGCCGGGCCAGGTCATGCTTTTGAGCTGGGCGAGCGACTCAGGGGAAAGTTTTTTCAATTTTCTCCCGTTTTCCCGGCTGTATTTTCTTAAAAAATGTTCGGCCAGTGGGCAAATGTCGCGCGGACGATCTCGCAGGGCCGGTATATAGAGAGGAATCACGTTCAGACGATAATATAGATCTTGACGAAACTTCCCCTGCTTAACCCATTCCATGAGATTTCGATTTGTGGTGGCGATGACCCTGATATTGATAGCAATCGGATTTTTTCCGCCCACCCGGTCGATTTCTTCCTCCTGCAGGACACGTAAAAGCTTGGCCTGTAAAGCCGGGTCCATCTCGCTGATTTCATCGAGCAGAATCGTTCCTTGATGGGCTAACTCAAATTTGCCAATTTTTCTAGCCGTAGCCCCGGTAAAGGAACCTTTTTCATGACCGAACAACTCACTTTCCAGAAGTCCCTCAGGCAGGCTGGCACAGTTGATTGCGACAAAAGGTCCGCTGGCCCTGTCTGAATGCTTATGGATGAATCGCGCCAGGAGCTCTTTGCCTGTGCCAGATTCCCCTTGAATAAGAACGGTGGCCTTGGCGGGGGCCACGCTTTTGGCCATATCGAGCAGCCTTTTCAATACCCGCTCCTCGGTAATAATAGGCCGGCGATCGTCCGTATAGTCATTGGTTTTGTTATCTGTCTTTAGAGACGCCGATGATTTGACTGAATTCAGAGCCCGAACAACCGTCTCCTTTATAATTTCCATGGAAAATGGTTTTAGAATGTAATCAAAAGCACCCTCGCGCATGGCGTCCACGGCGTTATCAACGGTCCCGTGGCCGGTAATTACTATGACCGGGGTTTGCGGCGATTGCTGTTTGACCTGGCTAAGCAGCTGCATTCCGTCCAGGCGAGGCATCCTGATGCCGGTAATGATCAGTTCAAAGGGATCGGCTTTGAATTTTTGCAGAGCCTCTTCACCATCTTCGGCCAGAGCCACGGCGTACCCCATCCTGGTAAGAGCTTCGAAAAGGGCGGTTCTTACCTCTGGCTGGCTATCCGCAACCAGTATCGGTCTGGACTGCATTATCTCTGGCTCCTGAAAACAGTATTCCTGTCGGTTCGACTGGGTCCTGCAGTCTGGAAAACGCGATCAGTTTTTTTAATTGGTATGGCTTCGGTCATTTTTCATGTAATTGAGCGGTTGTATCTTTCTTAAGTTCTTCGTTAATTTCCCGATCCCATTTTCTGGCCGAGATCTCCTGATCAGCCATCAGCCTCCAAAAGGCGTCATTTGTCTCTGAGAGGAATTTCAAGACTTCCAAACCTTTTTGCGAACGGCCTAAATTGAAGTTTGCGCGCGCGATGAGGTAAAGAGCTTCCGGGAAAGGTTTTTCAAGCTGGATCTTTAGAGCCCTATCCAAGACTTCAGCAGCTTCTTTGTCGAGTTTCGCTTTTGTCAGGGCTTGGCCAAGGTGAGTATAAGTCAAAAAGATATCCTGGGCAGTTCCTCTACCCTCTTTAAGATTTTTAACCGCCAGGTCTAAAGCCGCGGCTGCCTTCGCGTACCTGCCCTGTTCAAGGTAAAGACGGCCTAAAGTGTTTTGAAATTCTCCATCCCTTTTGAGTTTGGGTTGAATGGCTGAAGCCTTTTCAAAAAGTGTCAGGGCTTCCTTGGTTTTTCCCTGCTTCATTTTACATTGCGCCAGGTTTAAAAAAGCTTCACCTCTTCTTTTATGTTCAGGATATCTTTTGAGAAAACGGATCAGAGTTTTGCTTGCCTCCTCATACTGACTGTTTTTGAAATAGGCTTCTCCCAGACCTAAAAGTCGTTGATCGGCTGAATCAGGCATACCTAGATCGGCCAGAAAAAGTTCTATGGCTTCTACAGAAAGATCAAGTTCCAGGTGACTCAATGCCACATAGAGGCGGATGTCCGGCAAGGCGAGTTCAGAGATATATTGCTGATTTTCAAAATAATAACTCAGTAAATTCAGGTGCTTTTCCTGCCGGTAAAGATTTATTATCTCCGCCAGGATAGCCTTGCTCATAACAATGCGCACGTCCGGGATGATGGAACCAGCCGGATATTTTTCCAAAGTGTCCTTAAAGGTTGTTAAAGCTTTTTCATAATCTTTTTGCCAGTAGGCGGCCAAACCGATTTTGAACATGGCCAGTTGAATGAGTGGGGATTCTTTTTGGGTTGCCACGATTTTTTGGTACATCCTCAAGGTGGCCTCTCTGGCTCCCTCCTCGAGTTCTATAAAAATCGTTTCAGGTTCAAAGGTGTCTCGAAGAGCGCCGTATTCGGCCAGCCTTAACTGGCTGATCATTGAGCCGGTGCTGTCAGGATACTGATCCCTGGTAATGCGGTAGATTTTTTTCGCTTCCTGGTGTCGGCCCTCTTCTTTGTAGGTGTCCCCGATACGTGCCATGGCCACGTCTTTGGCCTTATATTCAGGGTAAATATTAAGAAGGTGGTATAAGTAACTTCGAGCAAGGTCCGGACGTTTGGAATGAAAATAGCCTTCGCCTATGTAATAAAGGATTTCCGGCTGTTCGAGATAGAAATCATCCTTGCGGGTTAGAATCTCCTTGAAAACCTCATTGGCCTTGGTGAAAATACCTTTTTGAAAATGCACCTGACCCAGCTTGTAGTAGACTTTCAGATAAGAGTAACCACCTGGGTTGAATGACAAAACCATATCAAGGTAATACTGAGCCAGGTCGGAGTCCTTCAGGTTAAGATAGGCTTCGCTTAAGTGCAAATAGGCCAGGACCGTATACCGGGTGTCAGGATAATCATTGACAACTATTTTGAGGTAACCGGCAGCTTCATCGTTGTACTTCATTTGCAAGTATGTCAGCCCCAGCAGCAGTGTGGCTCGAGGTGTCAGCTTTGATTGAGGATAAGTGGTGATTGCCTCCCGTAATACATCCGTGACTTCAATAAAATGAAGGTTGAGTTCCTTTTGGTAAAGATGGTATAAAGCGTCTCCGAGCAAGAAGAGGGCTGGATCCAAATATTTGCTCTGCGGATACCGGTTCCAAAGGCTCTTCAGAGTGTTCACCGTTTCCTGGTAGTTCCCTTCAGACATAAAATCCAGCGCCTTAATCAACAGGACCGCATCTGAATCCAATGGTGGCTGGTCAGGTAAGGCTGCGCGTATTTCTCGAGCGACCGGTTTCGGGTCAGGCAGATCAAGGCTCAGGCCTTTCAATTTTTTTAAGGTTTCACGGCTTAGCGCGGGCTTGTCTTTGGATATCGGATCTCCGGGACGAAAATCCAAGATTACAGCCTTCCGGTCCGGAGTGGGGAAATGTCTGTATGAGAACCGGGAGAGCTTAACTTTGACGCGAACTACGACTCTCCCGTCAATTTCAATCAGTGCCACACCTTCAACTATTTCATCCTGTAGATTATACCGGCCTTCTTTTGTGGTAGGCGCCAGCCCAAAATCCATCCAGAGTTCATCAACATCCGGGCGTTTGACCAGGTAATCATCCATCGGTTTATTAAAGAAAAAAACAAGACGGGAGTAGTCAGGCGAGGTGCCGAGACGAATTCCGGTTAGTCTTCCCGGTTTAGAGGTTAAGCCTTTCTGGTTGTTCAGTTGAGCCGTGACTCGGTCCTGACCGACCATAATTGACGCGCAAACCACAAGGGTCACAAAAATAAAACGACAGCTAAACCTCTTCATCAAGGGCTTTGGATTGGTTCGCATCCATTTCTCCCAAATAGGACAAAGGTCCTCTTCCAGGTCGAGCAAGGTCCGTGCCATTAATTTTTTATACGAACGTATTGGAAATACACTTAAATTTTAAATAGTTGGATAGAAAGATACTAGCTGGTCCAGCGGGAATGGGCGTTCTGTAGTGATCGTCTCGGTGGCAGGCTCGTCAAAAAATTGTCGTTTTTAAAAAGAATTGAGGTGTTTTTGCCTGGGTGTGGACTTGAACGCGTTTCAGACAGCGGGGCGTATGATATTTTTCTTTTTTAGCTTTTCGACTAGAGTCGTGCGGTTTAAATTGAGTAACTTGGCCGCTTTGTTCTTAACCCAATTCGCTTTTTTCAGCGCTTGGATCAACAGCTGATCTTCAAACTCTGAAACTATCTTGTTGAAATCAATTCCTTCGTCAGGAATCTCAATATTTTGTTGTTTGGGTTTGCTGACCGCTTCTTTGATACGCGGCGGCAGATCTTCGGGTGTGAGAATGTCTTCTTCCGCCAGGATGACCATGCGCTCAATGACATTCTCTAATTCGCGAATGTTGCCAGGCCACGAAAAAAGTGTAAGCATGTCCTGAACTTCCGGAGACAATCCCTTTATTTGTTTTTTCTTGCTATGGTTGAACTTCTGGAGGAAGTGATTTATCAGAAGCGGGATGTCCGCCTGCCGATCCCTTAGCGGAGGGACTGTAATAGGGATTACATTCAGACGGTAATATAGATCATCCCGGAAGCGCCCGTCCTGCACGGCCTGGTACAGGTCTTTGTTGGTGGCGGCGATAACTCGGATATCCACCTCAATGGTTTTGGTGCCGCCAATTCGTTCAAACGATCTCTCCTGTAAAACCCTTAAGATTTTCACCTGGAGTTTTGGACTCATATCAGAGATTTCATCCAGAAAGATCGTTCCATGGTTGGCTATCTCAAAACGCCCGGCTCTGGACCGGATGGCGCTGGTAAAAGCTCCTTTTTCATGGCCAAAGAGCTCACTTTCTAAGAGCTCCTCCGGAATGGCCCCACAGTTAACCGGGACGAGGAGGTATTCCTTGCGGGGGCTGTTTCGGTGAATGGCTTGAGCCACAAGTTCCTTGCCAGTGCCTGATTCGCCGGTGATCATAACCGTACTATCGGTGTGGGCAACCTTGTCGATCATCCGAAAGACTTCTTTGATACCCGTGCTATAACCTATGATCTCAGGATACCGGCTTGGAAGATCCGCTGAAGAAACAGGTGTTCCTGAAATAACCGCTTCATTCAGGATTCTGTCCAAACAAAAATAAAGCTCATTTTTATCAAGAGGCAGGGTCAGGTAATCAAAGGCACCCTCCCGGATAGCGTTTAGAGCGCTTCGCGATGATGAATCTTTAGAAAGAAGCACGCATTTACTTTCAGGATGTTTGATTTGAACGTGTTTGATGAGGTCGATACCCTTGACCTTAGGCGGGTCCGTATCGGTCAAGATCAATTCGAAAAAGTTATCCTTGAGCAGGTCCAGGGCAACGGCGCCGTCACGGACATGCTTCATTTCCAAGCCTTTTACCTCTAACGCGGTTACCAGGGGCTTAGCCGCTTCGAGGTTATTTAGTACGAGCATCGCAGCAGGCATATCAGTTATCAGGTCTCTAAGTAAACTAGGAAGCTGAGCATTTCAATAGGCCACTTTTTAATAACCCTATGATAATATTTTGACGCTCATTTAACAAGCTTTTTTTTAATATTTTAAAAAGATGAGGTGTGTCTGGTTTTTGACGGGGTAGTTCTTGTCAGATTCAAGGGTGTGATTTTGTATCTTAAAGATTTACGTTTTGCTCAAATTTTACCCGACATCTACCCAATAATGTCGATGACCTTGCCTTTGGTCTCCTCAGTAACCTGCAAAACCCGGGCATTGGCCTGGTAGCCGGTTTTAATCAGGATCAAATCAACCATCTCACGCCCTAGATCGACGTTGGACATCTCTTGAGCCTCTTGCCCCTCCCGGGGCACAGTCATTCCAGGTGAAAGATCTCTCGTCACAGCGGCCGTAACCCCGCCTGAAGGGCCGGAAGTCAACACAACCCGCTGGGCTTTGTAACCTGGAGTTTGAAAATTGGCCACGTTATTGGCTGTGGCCTTCAATTGAGTGGCATAAGCTCTGAGGGCTGAAAGGCTTATTGAAAGACTATCCATATTTCCCCCCTGTGCTTATCTTTTGACAGTTTTTCTTAAAACGAAATTAATAAACAATGCCCGCGTAGCCCACAAAGGAATCGCCGGGCATAATATCCGAGGACGTATAATAATCCAGCAGCCTGCCCTGATTCGATCCAAGGGACTGGCAGGCGGCAATTACGGCCGCTGCCGCGCCGGCGCTGCAGGCGCTTTGGTTTCTGGCGGCGTGCTCCAGGAGCCCTGGCAGATCCATGGCTAATGC
>JAFDLS010000338.1 GCA_019306365.1 Deltaproteobacteria bacterium | reverse complement strand
TAATTAGCAGATCTCAACCGGATAAGGCAGATTTTAGCAAATCTGCTGGATAATGCAACAAAATATACTCCCAGCGGCGGGAGAGTGGACATCGAAGCGAACCGCAGAGAGCAAAAGATAGTTATCTTTGTAGAGGATACAGGGATCGGGATTCACCCGGAAGAACTCCCGAGAATTTGGGACCTGCTCTACCGGTGCGATCAAAGCCGCTCACAAAAAGGACTTAGCCTGGGCCTGAGCCTGGTAAAAGCCATTGTCCAGGCCCACAATGGGCAGGTCAAGGTCTCCAGTGGACCCGGAAAGGGATCGACCTTCAGTATTTATCTTCCCACTGACAAATCTTCCTTAGAACCATCCATCTCAAAGAACCTTACCACATTGTAATGTTCTTGAAAGGCTCTTGAAAGGAGATTATTATAGTTAAATCCTAACCAACGGACAAGTCAGGCAATAGTATGACCCGTTCGGCAAGAGACGTTTTTGCTCGTAAGTGTTTTAGACCTGGCCCATTGGGGTTATCCCCGAGGGCATAGATGATCAGCAGGTAAAGCATGCCCCTATCGCACATCTTAGGAATTATCGCGAATCATCGGCATGAAGGCAGAAATATTCTTTTTGGCCGCTTTATATGAAAGAAGCTTGAAACTGGAAACCCTGGCACAGACTCGCCTGCCGGATGGCGGGCAGGCCTGATGCAATCCTTAGGCTGTATTGTCAGAACTTATAGATAATATAGAAATTGCAATATTTGCCAGTGAAGTCGCGCCTCCCGATCCCGTCCCGGTCTCGGGACTGGTAGGGCAGGATATTATGTTGGTTATTGCTTTTGCAAGGCTGGACATGAAGGCCGAAAACATGGCCCACAAGAAAGGGACAAAAAACAATACCTAAAAAATTTTGATCAATGATGAGGATGTTTCACCCCATATCTAACCATGTGCCTGTGCATGTCTCCAGGCGCATTATAGGATATTTCGGGCTGGCCGGGCTCTTTTTTGCCCTTTCTTTCGCCACCCTATACTTCTTACATCACTACTTTTCAGGGGGGCAGTTAAGGCTATCCCCCAAACTGCTTTCGATTCGAGTCATCGGCGGCCTGGCGATTCTGCTGGTCCTGTACTTTCTGTCAGACGGCCTGCGGCTGTATTGCGTCATACGGGCTATAGGGTTCCACATTGCCTTTGCATATATCGTCAAACTCGTTTTCGTTAACATATTCGTATCCAATGTCACCCCATTTGCCACGGGCGGCGGTGTGGTTCAGGTCTATTTTATGAAACAAAAAGGAATGCCCATCGGAAAAGCGACGGCAGCCACCTCTATTAGGACCATATTGGCCGCCCTGATAGTTTTTACGCTAACACCTATTATCGTTTGGGCCGAACCGAACCTGTTTCATATTTTTTACCACAAGAACCTGCTTTACGGCATCGCCGGGTTTTCCGGTATCTACCTCGCGGTTTTTTGGATCATCCTATTCCGAATTCGTGTGATCAAGCATTGGCTGTTCAGGGGATTGTACTTGCTTAACATCCTGAAAATTATATCCCGGCCGAGGTTCAGATCCCTTTGCTTGAGGGTTTCTCATGAATTGGATCTGTTTTCAGATGGGTTCAGGCGATATTTCAGGGGCAGACCAGGCTGGGCCGCACTATCTGTTGTGTTCACAGCCGTTTTTTTGTTCCTACTTTTTTCCTTTTCCGTCATCCTGATCAGGGCACTGGGATATCGGGTGTCCGCGTTGACCGTTCTGGCATTCCAGGTGGTGGTTACCTTTTTCATGTACTTTGCCCCAACGCCAGGGGCCGCTGGTGTTGCCGAGGGTGGTTATGGGCTTTTGTTCTCCCAACTGGTTCAAAAACAAGACATTACGGTGTTAACCCTGTCCTGGAGATTCTTAACCATCTATGTGGGCATGTTGATCGGAATTGTCATTATCTACAGGGAAATTTTTAACTATAAAAAGGCAGCTCAACCATGAACCGTAAAAAGAAACTAAAACTGCTTCTGGCCTGTATTCTGTTGTTTATGTCCGCTCTTAT
>JAFDLS010000337.1 GCA_019306365.1 Deltaproteobacteria bacterium | reverse complement strand
TGGTGGAGGCGGCGGGAGTTGAACCCGCGTCCGAAAGTCTTCCACTTCAAGCTTCTACATGTTTGTTCCGTGATTTAAATCTCACTCAATCCATCCCCCACGGACAGGGTGTGGGCTGAGCCAGCGGAAGTAGTGTTTCGCCTTCCAGAGCCTTCCGCGCCTCTGGTCAGCTAGCCCGCTAGTCGTCGCCCGGCGCACCCTCGCAGGCAAAAGGTGCGTGAGCGCTAGCCTTAAGCGGCTAGAGCGTACTCGTAAGAGTCTGCTTTTCTATTAGCCCCGCCTGTTTTACGAGCCGGCGAGAACCTCGACATGCGACTTGAGTTTCAATTACCCCCGTCGAATCCGTTTCGCCCCCTTTTATTAATTTTACAAGTTAAATATATACCCTTCCGCGCAGGAAGCAACCTTTTTTTATTTTATAATAATTGCCAGAATTACGTTTTGTTTGATTATTAGGGCAGCTCAAGGCTCTACCAGCGGTTGCCATGATGTAGCAGATGGCAATTACATGCTGAAAGGAATATATTTATGGCAAAATCCTCTAACAGCCTTTCATTTAACACCTTTTCTTTCTAATTTTATTTATTAAAAAGTCTTCCTCGCTGATTAAAATTATGGTAGATGGTCAGACATTAGTTTTTATTGAGGAATGGAAGATGACCGATAAAGAAACTCACAGAGACTCTCAGGATTCTCAACCTGAAGACCGGATTCTTTTTTATCCATCCGGACGTGTAATTTTGCCTGAAAAGGTCATGGAAGAGATCGTGGTTGAGACCCTGGGATGTAAACTCTGGTATAATGAAAAAACCACATCTTTAGGAATTAAACTTCTGCGCGGTGATGATTCCCCGCCAGTTTTAATCGAGCGTCAGGCAGGTGAAGGGGGCAAAAATACAGGCGTAATAGAAGTCATGCCTTTTTTAAACAAAGTTGGTTTCAAACCCATCCCGGAAACAGTATCTTTACCTTTTCGTTATTTTGAAAAGTACCACCTTCTGGAAATTCAGCTTGGTGAGCGGGTCGTGTCTCCCGGTTTGAAGGAAAAGGGCTTTCTGAACGACTATGATGGACTTGAGGATTAAAGGGAGTTTGAGCCGGTCCAGCTTAGTCCCCTAGTCTGATTTTTTATCGTAATTTCAAACATGGGTAACATGAAGGTTAGGTAAAAGAGATAGCCTTCGCTCGGTTTTCTTGTCAAGGGTAAATGGCGCTCGCTTCTCTCGCCCTTGACCAGCACCTCGCTTCGGCTTATTTTTGATCAAGTTTTGAATATCTTCAAAACATTTTTCCAACCGGTCTTGTCGGCAATACGTTCAGCGGATGTTTTATAGTCCAAGCTGGATTTTCCATCACTTGTAGTAGGTCTTACGAGATATGCCACAATTCTTACAAGCTCGGCTGACGCTGCCTAGTTACCTGGCCTCGATAAACCAATTTAATCTTCGCCTAATCTGTTCTTCTCTGGTAAATTGCATTCTATGGGTAACCTCCGTTGAGTACGATGAAGATTAGCATATCCTCATCATGAAATATACCTTCGGAGCGTTGCCCAGGTTTTAAAACTACATAATTTTGTTCATTTTTCTTTGATTGGGATTGAGGCTTGAATGATTGTTTCTGCATTATCCTCAGACATCCTTAATTAAATTCTTAAAATCCTATTGCAGGAGGTTCCCATGGACAGAAAGATTATTTTACCCGAGGATCAGATGCCTCGACAATGGTACAACATTGCCGCGGATCTACCCAATGGCATGCAGCCGCCTCTTCACCCGGGCACAATGCAGCCAGCAGGTCCTGAGGACCTGGCTCCAATTTTCCCCATGCCTTTAATTGAGCAGGAAGTCAGCCAGGAACGCTGGATTGACATTCCGGAGCCGGTTTTGGATGTTTACAGGATATGGCGGCCTACACCTCTAGTCAGGGCCACTAATTTTGAAAAATTCTTAGACGCGCCGGTTAAGATTTATTATAAAAATGAGGGTGTTTCACCTCCGGGGAGCCACAAGCCCAATACCGCTGTGGCTCAAGCCTATTATAATAAGGAATTCGGTATAAAGCGCCTTTGCACTGAAACAGGCGCCGGACAATGGGGGAGCGCTCTGGCTTTTGCCTGTTCCTTTTTTGGTATCGAGTGCAAGGTTTACATGGTCAGGATCAGCTTTGAGCAGAAGCCTTACCGCCGCTTGATGATGATGGTCTGGGGGGCCAATTGTGTGGCCAGCCCAACCGATACGACCGAGTCCGGCCGCTCGATCCTGGCACTGAATCCCGACTCCCCGGGTTCCCTGGGTATCGCCATCAGTGAAGCCGTCGAAGCCGCTGTCGCCAGCGAAGATGTTCCCACCCGCTACTGCCTGGGCAGCGTACTCAACCATGTTTTGCTGCATCAAACCATAGTCGGTCAGGAAGCGAAAAAACAACTGGAAATGGTGGGCGATTATCCGGACGTGGTCATCGGCTGCGCCGGTGGCGGTTCCAATTTCGCGGGGTTGGCCTTTCCGTTCGCTCAAGACAAGATAGCCGGAAAAGAGATTCAAATCATCGGCGCTGAACCCACGTCATGTCCGACTATGACCCGCGGACCCTTTGCTTATGACTTTGGCGACACCGTGCAGAAGACGCCTCTGCTGCCCATGTACACGCTGGGTCATGACTTTGTGCCGCCGCCAATTCACGCGGGCGGTCTTAGATATCACGGCATGGCTCCTCTGGTAAGCCAGCTGGTTAGAGATGGAATAATTGAACCCCGGTCCTATAACAACCTCGAGACCTTTGAGGCCGGTGTGAACTGGGCCAAGACAGAAGGACATATCAGCGCTCCGGAAACCAACCATGCCCTGTCCGCGGTAGTGGAAGTTGCCCGGCAGGCCAAAGAAGAAGGCAAGGAAAAGACCATCCTTGTAAACTGGAGCGGCCATGGTATTATAGATTTGACGGCCTACGACGCGTATCTCTCCGGCAAGCTGTCCAATTATGCTTTGCCTGAGGAGGAGATAGAAAGGGCGTTGAAGGCCATCGAAGGTCTGCCCAAACCTCAATAACCAGGTGGGTCGATTGTTAGACGTCGAGACCGTATTTGATAAATTGGAAACCCGTTGTCCACGGCTGGGCGGTAGTGTGCCGTTTGATTACTGCCGGAAGCTGGAGGAGGGACTGCCCTGTTCCCGAGCCTTGGTATGCTGGGAGCCTCATTTCCCTGTGGCCCGTTACCTCTCTAGTGTTTTAACAAAGGAAGAATGGGGAAAAACCTTTAAAACAGATTCGCAATCACGGCTGGAAAAGATCATCAGCATTGCGGACCAGTTTCGGGAACAAGACGATATCGGCTGAAACATATTTAATCAAGCCTATGAACGCCCGGGCTTTCATAAACCCGGGCGTTTTTTATTAGAAGCCATCTCAAAAAAGTTTGTTTACCCTAACTCATTAGCGCCGTTTCGCTCACGCTGCAGCGGCATATGTCGTACGAAAATTAAATCTTCGAAATATTTAAAATATTCCTGCGGGTTATTCTTCGCGATTTAGGCCAAAACACTAATTTTGAGATAGCTCCTAGTGTCATGTCCCAGAAATAATTGTCATAAGACGTTTAACCTTATTCAAAATTGAATCGGCTGCGGCCGTTCATATAAAAGGCTTTGTTTTTGCGTTATAATCTTTTACAAAAAGCTCTATTTTCCCGGTTAATTGCTTGACGCCGATAAAGGAGCCGCGCTGGATTGCTTTTTGTGTAATAATCATAAAAACAATAAAAAATCTAGATTTATTTTGCTTTATTTTTGCGGGACATGACACTAGTAACGCCGCGTCTTTTTACAGAAAGGACAAGT
>JAFDLS010000088.1 GCA_019306365.1 Deltaproteobacteria bacterium | reverse complement strand
GAAGTTTTGCAGAGGCCTCATAAATATTTTCCTTTTCGGCCAAGAGGTTTGACTTAATGTTCACCAAAACCGAAGACGGTGACTGAGAAGGGAATCGCCCGGATGTTTTGGTGATTGTCAATTGGTTCTTCGTAAGAACGCGACCTCCATAGACAGATAATCCCTGTCTTCAACCGGAAAGGAACCTGAGTAACCACCCTAACTTCCTGACTTGAGAAGGTAAAAAAGGAGAAGCGTCTGATTGCCAAACGCCTCTCCTTCTGTTTAGTTAATTTCTTTTCCCGATCGCTTTCTTTAAAGGATTGACTTAGAAAGCCTCTTCAGGGATATCGATGGCCGAGGTGTCTTTAACCCTCAATGGTTCAACCCGGGAAAAGACCTTGGTCATAATGTTGCGGCAGTAAAAACGGGCTGTTTCAACCTTGCCTCGATAGAAGATGCCGTCAGATGTTTCCGGGTCAATCTCTTTTAATTTATCTCGAGCGATAACACCCTGTTCCAGCATGAGCTGGCCCATATAGACCTCGGCGAAACAATCCAGGAAGCGATTCGAGGTAAGCGCGATCAAGCGCATGTTTCCGCCCTCTCCAAACTGCTGGATGTATGTCTGGGCAAACTCACCTATCACCTGCGCTGTCTTGGCAAAGAGATCGAAATCTATCGCGAAATCCGAGTCGTCTTTGTTGGCTTCAGCGTAGGCGAGAGCTTGCTGGAGCCAGTCTTGAAATACCTTGCCGCCTTCCAGGGCCAGCTTGCGGCCGACCAGGTCCAGAGACTGGATATAGTTGATACCTTCCCAGATGGAGAGGATCTTGCTGTCACGAGCATACTGTTCCACCGGGAATTCATTGCTGTATCCTACACCGCCCATGACCTGCATGGCGTCACGGCAGAGATCGTAACCGAAGTCTGAACAGTAAGACTTGATGAGCGGTGTAACCAGATCCACCTGCCTCTCAGCGTTATTTCGTTCGGCTTCATCCGGGTCATTTTCAGCAATGTCAAGCAGGAAGAAAAGTTTCCCGGCAAAAGCACGCATGGCCTCGGTTCCAGCCTTAAGATTCATGAGCATTCGCCTCACATCCTCATGCTGGATGATCGGAACCCGGGGGGCCTTGCGATTTGTAAAAGGCGGTCCTTGAATTCTTTCTTTAGCGTATTGACGGGCTACATCGTAAGCCGAGGCCGCAGTTCCCATGGCCTGGATTCCGGTTCCGATTCGGGCTTCGTTCATCATTTGGAACATCTTGCGCATACCTGTATTCGGTTCTCCCAGGAGAATGCCGCGGCAATTTCCGCTTTCACCAAAGTTCAATGTAGCGGTAGCTGAACCTTTGATCCCCATCTTATGCTCTATTCCGCTGCAAATAACATCGTTGGGTTCACCTAAAGACCCGTCAGGATTAACCCAGATTTTTGGCACGATGAAAAGGCTGATACCTCTCGTGCCCGCTGGAGCTCCTTCGATACGCGCGATGAGCAGGTGAATAATGTTTTCGGTCAAATCATGCTGACCGGCGGTAATAAAACACTTAGTGCCTTGGATCTTGTAGACGAGGGGATCATCCGAATCCGGATCTGGGGTGGCCTTGGTGAGGAGATAGCCGTTGTCTGACCCGGCATCAGCTTCGGTTAGGCACATGGTTCCGGCCCATACACCGGTATACATCTTCTCCACGAACAGCGCTTTTTCTTTCTCGGTGCCAAAGGTTTCGATCAAACGGCCGGCCCCTATGGCCAGACCCGGGTAGGTCATCATGGCCAGGTTTGCCCCGGTGAAAAGTTCACTTACAAGCCCGCTTACAACCTGAGGCAGACCCTGTCCTCCGTATTCCGGGCTGTTTCCGGTGGATATCCATCCGTTTTCAGCCATAATCCTCCAGCAGTCATGGAAAGACTCAGGCACGGTAACTTCACCGTCGTTAAACTGAGCGCCGATTTTATCTCCATCTTGAAGGGCCGGCCCAAGGACCTGGATGCAAACCTTGAGCGCTTCGTCGACGATCATGCTGAAATCTTCGTTGGTAAAATCCTTGAAAGCTTCATACTCCAGGAGTTTTTCTACCTTCAAATGCTCGAAAAGTAGAAACTTGGTATCCCGGTCATCTCGGTTAAAATAGTTGTTTCCCATATTGTCCCTCCTGACTTATTTAAGAAATCAATACTTGCCGCATCAAGAAAAGCGATCCGCTTTTGATCTTGTTACGGCCTCTTGTAAAAGGCCTCAGGCCGCGAAAATTGAGAATCAATCTATGCCTTGAGCTTAAGTCGGCCATGATTGTCTCATTTTTCATTAAATTTAAATTCCTTTTCAGTAAAGCTTACAATTTTCAAAACCGC
Organism: Deltaproteobacteria bacterium; assembly: GCA_019306365.1. Classification (GTDB taxonomy): domain Bacteria; phylum Desulfobacterota; class Desulfarculia; order Adiutricales; family JAFDHD01; genus JAFDHD01. The sequence goes on along the minus strand of JAFDLS010000088.1, from coordinate 13,718 downwards.
CGCCACTATTTTGAAATCAAAATGGCTTCCCTGTCCTGTGCGTGACCCTTTTGATCTTTTAGTGAAAATATTTAAATAAATGCGCCGCATCCTGGGTGAACATTTACTGGTTTTCAATTCCAGTCCTACTTGATTACGCGTAAACTTCCGAGCGAGCGTTCACCTCCACCTGATAAATTACCATTCATCTTAAAGCCGGGTCAAGTGATTTTAGAATTCGTCAAAAAGGTTAAAATTATAATGTTTTATAAATGGTTTTCGATGTGTATGCCTATATCCTTCCGCGCGTAATAATCTGAAAATTTTATTAATTATCCCGTAAAGAACGCGTCTGGCCAGTGAGTCCGTCTTGTTCCGGGACATCAAAAATTGTTTCACTTGAGAAAAAATACTTGTAGCGCTTTGTGGTCTGCTGTATAACGAGACACACCATGCAGTTAGAATGCTTTTTGAGGGAGCCAGTTTTCAATGAAAATTCATGAATATCAGGCTAAGACTTTGTTCGCTCGGTTCGGTATCCCTGTGCCGGAAGGCGCGGTAGCGGGGACTCCTGACGAAGCTCGAGATATAGCCGCCAAGCTCAGTCAGAATCGTTATGTGGTGAAGGCGCAGATTCATGCTGGAGGACGGGGCAAAGGCGGCGGCGTTAAACTTGTTGAAAGTCCTGAAGAGGTTTATGAGGCTGCGCGAAATCTCCTGGGCCAAAACCTGGTCACACCCCAGACCGGGCCTGAGGGCCGGTTGGTCCGGCAGGTGCTGGTTGAAGCCGCGCATGGGTACAGACAGGAGTTCTACGTCGGTTTGACCCTGGATCGAAACCTGGCCCAGCCGGTGATTATGGTTAGTTCGGCCGGGGGCATGGATATTGAGGAGGTCGCCGAAAAGACCCCTGAATTAATTTTCAGGGAAGCCTTGAACCCCAGGTGGGGCTTTTTAGCTTTCCAGGGCGGCAATTTGGCACAGAGGCTGAAATGGGAAGGGTCCCTTTTTAGAACCGGAGCGGCTCTTTTTGCAAACCTTTACCGGCTTTTCAGTTCCCTGGACGCTTCCTTGGCTGAAATCAATCCGCTGGTAGTGACCGATGACGGTCGACTGCTGGCCCTGGACGCCAAGATCAATATCGATGATAACGCTCTTTTTCGTCATCCCGAGATGGAAGAGCTGGTAGACCCCAATGAGATGGACCCTCTCGAACTGGAAGCCAGCCGGTACAAACTTAATTATATCCGTCTGGACGGTAACATCGGCGCTATGGTTAACGGCGCTGGTCTGGCCATGGCTACCATGGACCTTATTAAACAGGCCGGGGCCGAGCCAGCAAACTTCCTGGATGTGGGAGGCGGGGCAGACGCGGAGGTAACCGCTCAGGGTTTCAGGATTATCCTCTCTGATGAGCGGGTCAAGGCTATCCTAATCAATATCTTTGGAGGCATCCTTCGCTGCGATGTTCTGGCCCAGGGAGTGGTTGAGGCCGCAAAGGCGGTTCAGATCAAGGTCCCGATCATCGTTCGTCTGGAAGGTACTAATAAAGAAGAGGGCCAGCGGTTGTTGAATGATTCAGGTATCGATTTTGCCGTGGCTTACGATTTGAGGGATGCGGCTGAAAAAGTGGCTAATCTGGTCAGATAACTAACGCCGCATCGTAAGTGACCATAGGCTTTAGGGCTGATTTTAAATAGATAAGCAGGCTGCTAATTATTGAAGCGGAGCGTTTATGAGTATTCTTGTGGATAAAGAGACACGGGTTGTAGTGCAGGGGATTACCGGGTCGGAAGGACGTTTCCATACCGAAAAGATGATAGAATACGGAACCAAGATTGTCGGTGGGGTTACACCGGGCAAAGGGGGTCAGGAGGTATTTGGTCTGCCTGTCTTTGATACGGTTGATAAGGCAGTTTCTGAGGCGGCGCCCGATGCCAGTATTATTTTCGTTCCGCCTGCCATGGCGGCCGACGCGATCATGGAGGCTGCCGCCGGTTTGAAACTGGTGGTTTGCATTACTGAGGGCATCCCCGTTCTCGATATGGCTCGTGTTTGGCACTACCTGAATGACCGGGAGACGGTTCTTATCGGGCCAAACTGCCCGGGGATCATCTCGCCCGGACAAACAAAACTCGGGATTATGCCTTCACCGATACATCTTGCCGGCTCGATAGGCGTTGTTTCTCGCAGCGGAACCCTGACATACGAGGTTGTATCACAGCTAACCCAGGTGGGATTGGGGCAGTCCACCTGTGTGGGTATCGGGGGCGATCCCATCATCGGGCAGTCATTTGTGGATATTCTCAGACGTTTTAAGAACGATGACCAGACCGAGGCCGTGGTTATGGTGGGTGAGATCGGCGGACGAGCTGAGGAAGACGCTGCAAGGTTTATCCAGGCTGAGTTTGACAAACCTGTCTTTGCTTTTATCGCCGGCCGCACGGCTCCTTCCGGCCGCCGTATGGGGCATGCCGGAGCCATTATTTCCGGAAAATCCGGGGGAGCGGCGGACAAAATCACGGCTCTCAAGGCTGCGGGGATTCATATGGTCGAGGATCTGGGGTTTTTGGGAGAAACGGTCAAACGGGTTCTTAACTGAATGGCCTGAGCCTTAAAAGTGAATCATGGCTAAAAATGAGGATTTTGCTTCACATCTGCTGCGCTCCTTGCGCCGTCTACACGGTTCAAACCCTCAGAGAAGAAGGGCATGAAGTTTACGGCTACTTCTTTAATCCCAACATACATCCCTACCAGGAATATTTACGCCGCCGTGATACCCTGGCTGAATACGCGAAATCAATAGACCTGCCCGTTATTTTTGAGAAGGGATACAACCTCGAAGGCTTTTTGAGGGAAATGGTTTTTCGCGAAAACGACCGCTGTCGCTTTTGCTGCCGTCTCCGTTTGAACCAGGCCGCTCACATTGCTAAAAAGGGTAAGTTCGACGCAGTCACCACAACGCTCCTATACAGCAAGTTCCAAAAACATGAACTCATCGCCGAGATTGGCCGTGAAACCTCCAGCAGACGAAATATTGATTTTCTTTATCGAGATTTCCGTGAGGGATGGAAAGCAGGAATAACAAAATCCAAAGAGCTGAACCTGTACCGCCAGCAGTATTGCGGCTGTATTTACAGCGAGAAGGAACGGTTTTATAAACCAGGTAAGCAAAAAAAAGGTCAAGCCCCAAAAAGTAACCGGGACTACAGAGGATAGGACCTTAAGATCGCATCCCAGCCCGAATCTTTTCTAATACTTTTGTAGTGTAAGAGACCTCTGTAAAACCAGTAATGTTGAGATAGCTCCTAGTATCGCCTCTTCAAACTTTTTCCGCGAGATAAAGGTGAACGCTGCCGAAGCCTCCGATTGTATGTTGGGTAAAGTTAAAATTGAACTCATTGAAAACTTTGTCCATATCTCTGATAATATCACCAAGAATCGCCCAAAAATTTACGGCTTTCATGCCGATCCATCTTCCATCCGGCGGATAATTTATATCTACCATGACCAGTCTTCCCCCTTTTTTTAGAACTCGATGTATCTCCGACATGGCCCTCTTTCCATCTGGATAGCCGGTAAAGGCCATGGTATTAACGATACAATCGAAGGTTTCATTTTTATAGGGGAGCCGTTCGGCATCAGCTCTTTGAAGGTGGGCAGAGAAACCTGCCTTTTGCAAATTCCTTCTGGCGGTTGATACTAGTTTTTCGTTGTAATCAAGACCATAAGCTTCAAATCTGTTCGCGTATCTTGTTAAAAGGTATCCAGTGCCAAAAGAAATTTCCAGGACACGAGGGCCTTGAATATAGGGGATCGCCTGATCGAGCCATTTTTTCCAAAAAGGCAGCAGCTTGACGAAAAGATCATACGCCTTAGCGAAGAGCGTGTAAAATCTGTCATTCTTCGCGGTGTATTCATCTTTCTTTTCAGGTTCATCCGAATAAACAGGCTGCTTTTTCTTGCCAGAATTATTTTCCGTTTGATTACTAAGCTAAATCAAGCCTCTAACAGCGGCTGACATGATGTAACAGGTGGCAATTACATGATGTTTTGGCGTTTGTCGTAAGGTGGCTTAGGAGAATGGCCAAAACCATATTTCCTCCTGCCCCAAAGCCAAACGGAACTTATTTATGACAAACGCTCTAGTAAGAGCGCTGGGAGCTCAAACAGCCTCTCTATGGTTATCACGAATGCTTATTATACACGAAAAGTCTGTGCCCCTAATCCCTGGCATATGGTTTCGGTTCGCCCGCCAAGAAGATAGCGACGATAGCTGCAAGATAGATACAAATATAGGCGACCAGTGCGTAATGGTAGCTGCCCATGTAATCGTAAATTAATCCAGAAAGGAAAGCCCCGGCCGAAGATCCGAAAGACTGGACCATTGTTATGGCCCCCATCAACACTCCAAAGGCGGCCAGGCCAAAGAAGTGCCCTACCGCTAACGGTAATAATACTATAAGTCCCCCCATGGCAAAGCCAAAGACCGCGACGTAAACCCAGACCAAAAATATGTTATGCGCGTTGAAAAGTATGAGCACGCTGAGCGCCTGAAGTCCAAAGCAGAGCGAAGCCGCGTATCGGAAAGGCAGCAGTTCGGTTATTCGGCCAAAGCTCAACTTTCCCAAACCACCGAAACCCGCTGTCAAACCTAGAGCGGTCGCGGCGGCGGCCTGAGAAATGCCAGCTTCAATGATCAGGGGGACCTGATGCTGGAGTATCCCCAGCTGAGCCAGAGGGGCGAAAAAAAACGCGGCAGCGATCCAGTAAAATGAGCGGCTCCGAAGCGCTGCGCTCAGCGGCCAGCCTTCTTCCTGAGCTTTCAGTGAGGAGTTCGCCGCCGCCATTGATTCCTGGTTGTCGGCTGGCTCAGGGGTGTCACCGTCAGGAAGGAGGTCCATATCGGCTGGGCTGCTTTTAAGCACCAACAAAGTGATAGGCAGGGACAGCAGCCACGTCAGAAGCCCCAGAAAAACAAACGACATCCGCCAGCTGAAGTGAGACACGATTTGGCCCATAAGGGGCGCGACGACCAGACCTCCAGCTGCAATTCCCACCATGGCAGAGCCGATGGCGGTTCCCCGCCTCCTCACGAACCACCTGGCCAGCAGACTGCTAACCGGGATAAAGCCAATACCGACCGTGGTAAATGATAGACAGGCGTATGCCAGATAGAAGGACCAAAGAGAGTTGGTAAAACTCACCAGGATAAAACTGGCCCCTGACCCCAAGGCAAAAAGGGTCATGACTTTTCTGGGTCCATAGATCCCGGTAATATGACCAACGAAAGGCCCGATAATTCCATGAATTATCATATATATGGACATGGTAAAGGAGATTTGAGCCCTGCTCCACCCGAAATAGTCTTCAAGGGGTTTGATAAAGATACTGAAGGAATAAAATCCAGCGCCAGCGTAAAGAAAAAGAAGAACAAAGCATCCCGCCACAATCCATATTCCGTAAAATGGTTTCTTTTTTTGCCTGCCATGTTCAGACATTATCCAAGATTCCTTTCGTGAGTGTAATCATCAGATTTAGAGTTTTTTTCAACATTGGGTGTGAAATCAATTGCCGGATCGGGAACAAGGAATTTTTGATAAGGTCATTTGACACACACCTAAGTTATTCTATGCTGAAGGCTGTGAGCAAGTACCATCGTCTAATCTTATTTTACAGGGACAAAAAATTCCCTGAAGTGAACCTACGGATTCTATTTACAAACGTCTAGCGCGGTCAAGCTGTTTTTAGGAACTGCCCGTCTAAAAATATCAAATTAAAGATCAATTTAGGAAAAAGGATAATATTTTTGGAAATCGCTCTAAGATCATAATTTTCCCTCTCCTTTAGGTGAGAGGCTGAGTGTGAGGGTGAGGATGGAAGTTCCTTCTTTTCCCTTCGCATTCATTTAAAAGCAAGTGTAAATCAGAAAAGATACATTATTTTAATGGGGACTTTAGAATGGGTTGGATAAAAAAACCGTCGAACTGTCAGGGTTTTTTAGGTATGGGTTTCTTTATCACCCGCTTGGGTTCCCGCACAATAACATATGCCTTCATGATGAACTCCTTGACAGGCGCTCCTTTTAGTCCCAATCGTATTCGGCCCACTTTGCGAAAGGCTTTTCCGGCCAAGGTCTGAACGGTCACCTTATAGGTACGCCCGGGGGTGACGGCTTCCAGTTTGACTTTGACCTCTTCCCCCAGATTGTGGCTCACCCGGTTTATTTTTATAGGATCAGACAGGCTGTTCGTTAAGGTGATGGCCTTGCCGACCGGCTTGCCCACGGTCGTGAAAATGGTAAACCGGTCGTGAGGCGCGGTGGAAAAAAGTGTTTGTATGAAGGCTTTTATTCCAATGGAGAACTTCGTTCGATTGGGATCATTGGTTCTGACTACGGCGGACTTATGGATGGGGCCCTTGTAGCTGGTTGTGTCGACCTTTAAAACGATTTTGCCTCGCCCCCCGGGCGGAATAACGCGATCAAAAGAGCTGACCGCACAGCCTCACCCGGGGTCGACGCGCTCGATAATTAAAACGCTGTCTCCGTCGTTGTTTAATTCGAAAACACCTTGGATTACTTCACCTTGGAAAAAGGGCTTTTCAAACTCGATCCTGGTCTGCGGCATATTAACCTTCGGTTCGGCGTGAACCAAAAACGGAACCAGAATCATGAACAGGATAATCGAAAAAAAGATTTTTTTATTCTTCATGAATTTCCCGAAATTAACTTTTTCAGCATTAAAGGCCAATGAAAGGTCTGGCAATGAAAAAGACGCCCAGTAGACCGATAAGAACGCCTGCTGATCGCTTGAACCACAGGCTGCCTTTTTGAAGACCTTCCTTTTCAAGCGCTCCTTTGACCAGGGCTGTGGAGCTGCCAGCGATCGCGATGGGCATCGAATGACCTAACCCGAATAAAAGAATAAACAAAATCCCCGTGATGACCTTTTCCTGAATGGTAATAATAGCCAGGATCGGGGCGATGAATCCAAAGGTACAAGACCCTGATAAGATACCATAAGCCAGTCCCAGAATCAACGCGCCTCCAAGACCCCGGACCCTTATTTTGTTTATCAGACCGCCGGACAAGGAAAAATTGCCCACACCGATCATATCAAGCGCCACCCATATCAAGACCACCCCCACGGCGATGGTCCAGTATGGCCCGATGTCCCCGAGCATCCGCCCTAAAAGTGAGCAGACGATCCCGATAAGGGCGATGGTGATAAAGAGTCCGCCGGTAAAAGTGAAGGCGTAGAGAGCGGCGCGCCTGGTTTGGACGGCCCGCTCCTGCCCTGCCACATAGGTCACAATCAGGGGGATGGAGGCCAGGTGACAGGGGCTGAAAAGAACACTGACCATTCCCCAGATAAAACAGCCGGCCGCGGCTATGGCGCTGCCAGAGGTAATCCAGGCGTTAACCGTCAGGAGGAATTGATCGAGCATTCGGCCCTCCCTTGAGGCAGATTTTGTTCCATGAAAATTCCTTATTTGAGACCTCTGCAAAACCAGTAATTTTGTTGAAATCGCGGAAGGCGAAAATTTAACCCGCAGGAATATTACTAATATTTCGATGACTTAAATTTAAGCCTGACATATGCCGCTGCAGCGTCAGCGAAGCGGGGTTCATGAGTTCAGCTAAAGGACGATGTTTTGCAGAGGTCTCATTTAACTCCCAGTTCAGCCAGTTTTGTCACGATGCTTTTCTTATCCAAAAAACCAACGTGCCGAAAGACCTCCCGTCCGTTACGGTCGAAGAATATCTGAGTTGGAATGGCTCGAATGCCGAACCTCCTGGCCGGAGCGGGATCTTTCCAGACATCCAGAAAAACGATAGCCGCTTTGTTTTTATATTCCTTCTCCACCTCTTTCAAAATAGGGGCCATCATCTTGCATGGAACGCATTTATCCGCACCCAGGTCAATCATCGTGACCATGCCCTTCACGGGCAGTTCTTTGTACGCTCTCGATTTACCTCCCGCCTCACCCTGGCCGCAGGAAATCATAAACCCTAATATCATAAAGATTAAGATGATCCTTTTCACTTTAACTCCGTTCATTTTTTTATGCCTGGCTTTCTCAACCGCCAGGATGGTTCGAGATAAATTCGTCAATTTTCAAAACCTCTCTGGAAACCAATGCTGGCTTTTAAGACAAATTTTAACCAGCATGAGCATGACCGGAACTTCGATCAATACCCCCACCACCGTCGCCAGGGCCGCGCCTGATGAAAGACCAAAGAGCATGACCGCCGTGGCAATGGCCACCTCAAAATGATTTGAGGCCCCTATCATGGCGGAAGGGGCCGCGTCTTCGTAGCGCAGGCCGATCAGTCTGGATAGGCCATACCCCAGCCAGAAGATCAAATTGGTCTGAAGAAACAAGGGAATGGCGATCCAGAGAATAGTCAGGGGGTTGGAAATAATCACTTCTCCTTTGAAAGAAAAGAGAAGCACCAGGGTAACCAGCAGCGCAATAATGGTAACAGGCGTTAAAACATGAAGGAACTTTTCCTTGAACCATTCTTCCCCGCGCATCCGGATAATCCATTTTCTTGAAAAATAACCGGCCACCAGAGGAAGCGCCACGTAGATACCTATGGAGAGAAGTAAAGCTTGCCAGGGTACGGGGAGACGGCCCACGCCAAGGAGGAATCCGCCAAGTATGCCGTACAGAATTAACATGACAAGGGAATTAATGGCCACCATCACCAGGGTATGCCCGTCATTTCCCCTGGCCAGAAAGCCCCAGACCAAAACCATGGCCGTGCACGGGGCGATACCCAAAAGGATACATCCAGCCAGATAACTCCTCCAAAGCGGCACCTGAAGCATCTTAACCCCGTCAACCAGAACCACAATGCCCGCGCCATGGTTCGCCCCAACAGGCAGGTCAAGCCCAAGAGGCATTTTTACCATATCAACAGCGTCCGGACCAATCAGGCCGTAAAAAACGGTCCCCAGAAAGAATACCGAAATTCCGTACATGGTAAAAGGTTTGATGACCCAGTTGATAACAAGCGTCAGGAGGACCGGTTTGGTATTCTTTCCGGCGCGAATCACTTCACCAAAATCAATCTTCACCATGATGGGATACATCATGAAAAACAAACAGACCGCGATGGGTATGGAAACAACCGGAGCTTCTCCGATATAAATGGCCAGACCGTCCAGATACTTAGCGACTCCAGGGGTCACTTTCCCGAGAACAATACCCGCTAAAACACAAAGGACAACCCAGACGGTAAGATACTTTTCGAAAAAGCTGAGACCTTTTGGTTGACTCGTAATTTGAGATTTTGCTGTCATATACAACCTCCGGTTATTATTTATTTCAATAAGGCGTCTGGTAAACTTTCAATAAACGCCTTGATTTCGTCGCGGATTTTCCGGTAGTGCCTCATGGCCTCCTCTTCGTCGCTGGCGTTTTTAGCGAGCTCAGGGGGGTCTTCAAATCCTGCGTGCATTACCCGGGTCTTGGCGGGAAAGAACGGGCAGGATTCGCGTGCGTGATCGCACAGCGTGATAACGTAATCGAACTCAACATCGGGTAGATCATCAATCATCTTTGACGATTGTTCACTGATGTCAATTCCCGCTTCGGCCATGGCTTTCACTGCTCTGGGATCAACACCTTTAACCTTTACCCCGGCGGAATAGGGTTCAAACTGCGCCCTTTTTAAATGTTTGGTCCACCCTTCCGCTATTTGACTGCGGCATGAGTTCCCGGTACAAAGAAAAAGGACATTTTTTCTTTGAGCGCCGGTCATACCTTGTTTGCTCCTCGAAACTTGAAATAACGAAGATTTATTTAGTAAGCCAAGCCTTCACGTCTTCCTTCTTTGGCACCTTGCCCACGATTTTGACTTCACCGTCAATGACCACCGCCGGCGTGCCCAGGACGCCGTGCCCGGCGATTTCCATGGTGTCAGTGACCTTGATTACTTCGGCGCCGACGCCGCTTTCAGCCACGGCCTCCTTGACCACTTCCTCAGTTTTTTTACATTTGGCGCATCCAGGGCCTAACACTTTGATTTCCATTGCTTTCTCCTTATTGTTCTCGGATCAACCATTTTTTTAACTTCTTAATTGCCAGGCCAATCCTATTTTTTTTATTATTTTTTTAGTGGTAACACCAAGAATTTATTCTCAACTTTCTGCCTCGCCTACAACCCTTTTCAAACCGTGGGTTCGTTAGCGTCCTCGATCCACCTTTTGATCTTTTCCTTGGGAGGCACTTTGCCCACGGATTTAACCTTGCCATTGATTATCAAGGCCGGTGTCCCCATAACACCGTATTGGCCTATTTCTTTTATGTCCGTGATATGTTCCAAATCCGCCGCAAGGTTTATTTCGTTCAGTACCTGCATGATTTCCCGTTCCAACCGGTCGCACTGGGCGCATCCCGGACCCAGAACCTTGATTTCCAACCCGTCTATGGCGGCTTCATCATATGGCTGTCCCAGATGTTTTCGAAATTCCCTGACAAAGGCCTTGCCATAACTCTCCCTGGCCGGTTCAGGGATGTAGTTCTTTTTTGAAAGACATTCAAACAGCGCGACCTGAACCTCATTATCCGTTTTTTCAGAATGCGTCTCTGCCAGTTGTTCTATGGCCTGCTTCAGGCCGATAATGCCGATGCGGTGCTGATCTATTTTAACCAGCCTGTAATCATCTTGAGGCATTGCATCCATCCCGGTCAGGCAATCATGCCATAGATCATCCCCGCAATAGTGGACATGATCACGATGATAATACAAAAAGTGGCTGTCTTCTTCCAACCCATGACACCGCCGATTACCAGCATATTTGGTAATGAGAGGGCCGGTCCGGCCAGGAGCAGGGCCAGGGCCGGACCCGGGCCCATGCCCGCGCCGATTAGGCCTTGCAGGATGGGAACCTCGGTCAAGGTGGCAAAATACATCAGGGCTCCTGAAACGGAGGCGAAGAGATTGGCCCACAGTGAATTCCCTCCGACCAGGCTTTGAATCCAGCTTTCAGGGATCAAGGCCGCGTGATTCGGACGCCCCAGCAGAAACCCGGCCACGATCACGCCGCCAAAAAGAAGGGGAAAGATCTGTTTCATAAAACCCCAGGTAGCCTCGATCCAGCCGGTGGTTTCTTCCCAGGCAAACCAGAGTTTAAGCATCAAGCCCAATACAATCAGCAAACCAGCGGTGATATACCATTTGGCCGTGAAGATCGCAGGCCACAAACCGCTGGAACCTTCAGCCGGTCTGGCAAAGGCGGCAAAAATCAGGATAAGAACCAGGACCAGCATATAAGAAGCGTTCTGCAGCAGGGATCGTCCTTTTTCGTCCTCGTCAGGTAAATACATCTGGCCCGCGGTGCGCTTGGCGTCGTCCTTGCGGAAGATTACGGCCATGAGAAGTCCGGTAATGATGGCGAAAGTGATCGCGCCGATGGCCCGGGCCAGGCCCAGCTGCCAACCCAGGATTCTGGCCGTGAGCACAATGGCCAGGACATTGATGGCTGGTCCGGAATAGAGAAAAGCCGTGGCGGGCCCGATACCGGCGCCCCGGCTGTATATGCCCGCAAAAAGGGGCAGCACGGTGCAGGAACACACCGCCAGGATGGTTCCCGAAACCGAGGCTACAGAGTATGACAGGACTTTTTTTGCCTGAGCCCCGAAGTATTTGAGGACCGACGCCTGAGACACAAAAACAGAAATCGCTCCGGCAATAAAGAAGGCCGGGATAAGGCAGGTCAATACGTGTTCGCGGGCATATTCTTGAAGCATCATGAAGGCTTCCAGCCCGGATTGTCGGATGGTTGCGTGCCCCCAGGGCACAAAATAAGCGGCCAGAAAAACAACCGCAATCAGCAGTAATTTATAACGCTCTTTCATATAATTATTCCCATTTACACTTTACGTTATCCGGCCATTTGGCCTTTTTTGCCCAAAACATTAAAACCGGTCCTTAAAGAACAGACTGGGTAGCCTGAGTCCTGATTTGGACCACTTCGAGGGCGCAGTCGAAGAACTGGAGCACACAGGGAGTTTCCAGGTGGTAAAAAACCCTGTTGCCTTCTTTATGGTCTGAGACGATACCGGCGTTTTTAAGTATCGAGAGGTGCTTGGATACAGTGGACTGATCAGCGCCAACCAGGGCGGTCAGATCACAGACGCATTGATCGTCCATTTTCAAGGCGTCCAGCATTATCAATCGGCTTTCGTGAGCGAGCGCCTTGGCCACTTCTGCTTTGAGTTTGTAAATATTTCGATTCATTTTAACAACTCCTATATGGCAATATAGGCATATAGCCAAGATTTGTCAAGTATAAAAGTCATTTTCTTAACAATTCGTCCACCACGCCGCGCTTTACACTTGAATTAAATATGATTTCAAATGCGGGTAATTAGAAGCTATCTCAAAATTAGTGTTTTGGTCTAAATTGCGAAGAAAGAAAATTTAACCCGCAGGAACATTATCAATATTTCGAGTACTTAAGTTTGAGACTGACATATACCGCTGCAGCGTGAGCGAAGCGGTGTTAATGAGGTCAGCTAAAGGACGATGTTTTGTTGGGGTCTCAATAGTTGATATCATCGAGTCAAGCACGGTTTAAAAACTATTCCACAAAATCCAAATTTCATTCAAATATTATAGGTTTAACCCTCGTTGAAGTGGAAAACTGCTCGTCCAAAGTTAACACAGGGCCTGCCTTCTCGAACATTGATTTTTGGTGAAGGCAGACCCTGCTCATATGCGTGATCAATAAGGCTTTATGGCTTCAATGTAAGCCGATACGACATAGTCAACGGCTCTATCGCTTTTTCCCGGATCCCACTGGCTCAGGATTTCACGGTTTTTGTCATGCGCGTTGATCTTGATGTCCTGAAATCCGGCTTCTCTCAGCATTTCTTTGGTATCTTCAATGGTAGCCGCCCCACCTATACACGCGGATACCAGGGCCAGATCTTGCCGATATTTATCAGGAAGCGGGGCGGTGGCCAAAACGTCTGAAATGGCTAACCGGCCGCCTGGCTTGAGTATTCGGAAGGCATCCCGGTATACATCCAATTTATGAGGGGAAAGGTTAATGACGCAATTTGACATTATAATATCGGCGCTGTTATCGGCAACCGGCAGGTGTTCGATTTCACCCAGGCGGAATTCAACGTTAGCCATCTCCATCTTTTCTTTGTTTTTTCTGGCCAGACTAACCATGTCCGGTGTCATGTCCACACCGATCACCTTTCCGGTTTCACCAACCTGCTTGGCAGCCAGAAAGCAATCAAAGCCGCCGCCGCTGCCCAGGTCCACCACCGTTTCACCTGGTTTGAGTGAACCCAGGGCCACGGGATTGCCGCAACCCAGGGCCATGTTCGCGCCATCGACCATGCCATCAAAGTCTTCCTTTGAGTATCCTATAATCTCGGACATTTTTTCTATGGACATGTTCGAAGGACCGCAGCAGGAGGCGTTTTGCCCCGCTTCAGCGGAAATATCCGCCGGGGCACAGCAAGACGGCGTGGCCTGAGGCAGTTCCGGGGCAATATTTACCGGGCCACAGCAGGAGGGCGTGGGTTTCTTTTCAGAAACCGTGGCTCCGGCCTGGGCTATTTTCCCGTATCTTTCTCGAACTCCCTCTCGGATTTCGTCAGGGTTTTTGTTTTTCATTTTTATCTCCTCATTATCAAGCTTCGACAACTATCGAAAAGTTAAGTAAAAATTTTTTATTTATGAAATTAGTTCCCGTTTGACTCCCCTG
>JAFDLS010000087.1 GCA_019306365.1 Deltaproteobacteria bacterium | reverse complement strand
GTGGCGTGTCCGTGCAGTTTGACCTCGACCTTTTCTTCGAGACCCTGGTAGTAATCCTGCAGGATTTTGACAACTTCCGGCCGCGAGAACTCCGGAGGCAGCTCGCCGCCTTCGGACAGGGTCTTGCGGACCATGGTGCCAGACAGCAGGAGCCTGTCTTCCGCGCCATGGGGGCAGGTTCTCATGGAAGCCATGCCGCCGCACTTGTAGCAATGGAAGGTCCAGTCAATGTTCAAGGGCTGGATTACCAGAGAGCCTTCAGGAATCTTATCGAAAATTGTTTGGGCGTCAAATGGCCCGTAATAGTCACCCACTCCAGCATGATCCCGGCCGACGATCAGGTGCGAGCATCCGAAATTTTGGCGGAAGACAGCGTGCAGCAGGGCCTCGCGCGGACCAGCGTAGCGCATTTCCATGGGATATCCGCGAGAGACAATGGTTTTTTCCACAAAGTAATTATCAACCAGGGCGTTGATCGCGGCGACACGAACGTCCGCCGGGATATCGCCAGCCTTGAGCTTGCCTAAAAGCTGGTGGATAATAACACCGTCCATAACCTCAACGGCAATCTTGGCCAGGAACTCATGAGAGCGGTGCATGGGGTTGCGAAGCTGCAGAGCGGCTACCTTCTTCCAGCCCATTTTCTCAAAAAGAGCGCGGGTTTCAGCCGGTCTGGCGTAGATATCGCCGTATTCTTCCGGGAATCCGCCTTCGGACAAAACTTTTACCGGGCCAGCAATATTGAACTGCTTCTGCTCCATAACCTTGGCCACACCTGGATGCGCCGGATCGTCCGTGGTGAATACCTGCTTACACTCATGGGCCTTGTCGATTTCGTACTTTTCCTCAACCTTCATCGTGGCGATCAGCCCGCCATACTCGTCGCTGTACAGCGCGATCTCATCACCAGCGTTAACGCCGTCCGCCTCATCAACGGAACAGGTTATGGGGATGGGCCAGAAGGTGCCATCGGCCATCAGGTAATTATCACAAACGCCCTGCCAGTCAGCCTTGGTCATGAAGCCGGTTAAGGGTGTGAAGGCCCCTATGCCCAACATGAAAAGATCACCAGCCTCTCGTGAAGTAATGTCCACGCGTTTTAAATCTTCCGCCCTCTTTTTCTCGGCCTCTAACTCAGAGCCTTGAAGAAGCAGGGGATTAAGTTCACCGCCTCCATGCGGGGGAACGAGTGTCATCTGTTTTCCTCCTTTTTATAATTGACCTTTTTAATAATTGTTAGTTATTTCGATCTGTTAGTCTAAAAAGAAAAAGACTTCCACATCCTTGTGCAATGTGGTACAAATATAAACCTTATTAAGAAATGTCAAGTAAAAAATGGCGCAATCATCTTTTAGATCAGTCTTTTAACCGTCAAAGGTCTCACATTCGAGAAAATATCAGCGTCCTTGATCAAGGGATCAATCACTTACTAAACCGAATTAATTGCACTTTACAAAATCAAGATCGATGTTTATGATTAATTAGAGACCTCAGCAAAACCAGTAATTTTGTTGAAATCGCGGAAGTTGAAAATTTAACCCGCAGGAATATTACCGATATTTCGAGGACTTAAATTTAAGACTGACATATGCCGCTGCAGCGTGAGCGAAGCGGCGCTCATGAGGGTCAGCTAAAGGACGAAGTTTTGCAAAGGTCTCGGGGCTGATGGCTAAGTCCAAGCCGCGATAGCTAAGGCATTTTAATGAAAAACATCTAAGCAAAAGGGAGTAAAAATGATCAACCTGAGGATTGTCAGCGACCTAAACGCCATGAATCAAGGTTTGAGACGGCTTCTTGATCAAATGTTTGTTGGTTTGGACGCCAGGGTGTGTTTGCATGGACAAACCTGGTCTCCTCAAATGGACATATATGAAACGCCTGATGTTTACATTATCGTCATGGAGCTTTCGGGCATGAAGCCGGAGGAGGTTGATGTCATCGTGGACCGGAATATTATCAAAATTTCCGGCTGCCGACAGCAGCCGACTCTTTCGTCACCTGTTCACGTCCATCAGATGGAAATAGATTATGGAGTTTTTGAACGAGCTTTTCGACTGCCCAGCTCGATCAAGCCGGAAGAGGCCACCGCAACTTCTGAACAAGGGCTGCTCAAAATTATTCTGCCTAAAGAGGTCCATCAACAAAAAAAAATCGGGGTCACGAGCGAGTAGCTTTTTAAATTTAGAAAATAGGGGGCTTTATCAATATGAACGGTAATAATTCATTTACGTCGAACTCTGCCGGCAATGGTCCTGGTTCAAATCAGGAAAGATCTGGACAACCGAAAATTCCCGATATTCTTGCCGTCCTTCCAGTAGGCGAGATTAATCTTTTCCCGGGCTTGATTCTCCCTCTGATGATCATGGACCCAAAGTATATAAATGTTGTTCAGGAAACAATGTCGTCAGACCGCATGATCGGTCTTTTTGCCGTAAAAGAAACGGCCAAGCAGAAAGAAAAGCTCGAGCCGGGGGATTTCTTAGATATCGGGTCAGCGGGATATGTGCTTAAAATGTCCCGTACGGAAGAAGGACTGCTTCAGGTGCTTCTTCAGGGTTTGAGCCGGATCAGGCTCAAGGAAGTTATTGAGAGAGAGCCTTATTTTAAGGCCAAAATCGAAGTTTTATCCGAGAGCTTCAAGATAGACAAGGAAGTAGAGGCCTTGATGAGCAATCTGCGCGGACTCTTCAGCAGGCTCCTTGATCTTTCCCCGACGCTGCCCAAGGAATTGGGACTGATGAATCAGAACATCGAACATCCTGGTTTGCTGTCTGACATGATCGTTTCCGCCCTTAATCTAAAAAAGGATGAAAAACAGGATTTTCTGGCCAATCTTGACATCAAAGACCGATTGAGAAAGGTCTCAGCTTTCCTGCAGCGTGAACTTGACGTTATGGAACTGGGTTCAAAAATTCAGGAACAAATTAGGGGCAAGATTGACAAAGGTCAGCGGGAGTTCTACCTGCGGGAGCAGATGAAGGCCATCAAGGAGGAACTTGGTGAATCGGACGATGCCTCAGTCGAGCTGCAGGAGATTGAGAAAAATCTGGCTGAGAAGGGGTTTCCTGAGGAAGCGGCCAAAACAGCCGCGCAGGAACTGGAACGCTTGAAAAAAATGAACCCCGCTTCAGCCGAGTACACGGTTTCGCTGACATATTTGGACTGGTTTTTAGACCTGCCTTGGTCTGATGAAACCGAGGATAACCTTGACGTGGTTCAAGCTCAAAAGGTGCTGGATGACGACCACTATGGTCTGGATAAAATAAAGAAAAGAATCGTACAGTACTTGGCTGTTCGCAAGCTCAAGCCTGAAATCAAGGGCCCCATCCTCTGTCTGGTAGGCCCGCCCGGAACCGGAAAGACTTCTCTCGGCCGATCCATAGCCCGCGCCATGGGGCGTAATTTTGTCCGCCTTTCCCTGGGCGGTGTCCGAGACGAGGCAGAGATTCGAGGTCATCGCCGAACATATGTCGGCGCTCTGCCCGGGCGTATCATCCAGGGGCTAAAAAAGGCTGGTTCCAGAAATCCGATTTTTATGCTGGACGAGATCGATAAACTTGGAACCGATTTCAGGGGTGATCCCTCCTCCGCTTTGCTCGAGGTCCTGGATCCAGAGCAGAATTCCACATTCTCGGATCATTACCTTGAAGTGGAGTTTGACCTTTCTCACGTCATGTTTATCACCACCGCCAACATGATGGACACTATTCCGCCGCCTTTGCTCGACAGGATGGAGGTTCTGACCTTATCAGGATACACTGAGGAGGAAAAGCTGGCCATTGCCAAGCGATACCTGGTTCCTCGACAGAGGGCGGAGAACGGTCTTACTGCCAAGAACATATCTTTTAGAGACGCGTCTATCAAACGTATAATATCAGCCTACACCAGGGAGGCGGGCTTGAGAAATCTGGAGCGCGAGATCGCAAATGTCTGCCGGCATGTAGCCACGGAGGTGGCCAAAGGCAAAAAGAAAAAAACCATTGTAAACGCATCCGATATACAAACTATACTCGGCTCCCCGCGTTTTGAAAGCGAGATTCGGGCCAGAACGGCGCTGGCTGGCGTGGCCACGGGTCTGGCGGTAACTCAGGCCGGCGGTGATATTCTCTTTATTGAGGCCACCGGCATGTCAGGATCCAAGGGACTTATCCTCACCGGTCAGCTAGGAGACGTCATGAAGGAAAGCGCTCAGGCCGCGTTGAGTTATGTCCGCTCACATTCTTCAGATCTGAAAATCAATAACGACTATTTCAGTACCCATGACATCCACATCCACATCCCGGCCGGAGCCACTCCCAAGGATGGTCCTTCGGCCGGTGTCGCCCTGGCCACGGCTCTGACTTCACTGGTCACCGGCCGGCCGGTGCGCTCCGATCTGGCCATGACCGGTGAAATCACCTTGCGCGGCCTGGTTATGCCGGTGGGAGGCATCAAGGAAAAAGTCCTCGCCGCGAAGCGAGCCGGTATTAAAAGCGTTATTCTGCCAGCCAGAAACGAACATGATTTAGATGACGTTCCAGAGGCCATAAAAAAACAAATGATCTTCCACCCGGTCAAACGGGTTGACGAAGTTCTCGATCTTGCTTTTGAGCGGCCGAAAGCGCGGAAAAAGAAACGGCGGACCTGAAAATAAGATGAATTGAGACCTCTGCAAAACCAGTAATTTTGTTGAAATCGCGGAAGGTGAAAATTTAACCCGCAAGAATATTACTAATATTTCGAGGACTTAAATTTGAGCCTGACAAAGAGTTCGGCTAAAGGACGAGGTTTTGCAGAGGTCTCGAATGTTATGATGGTGGGGGTATAAACCCTGCCTTTGTTGGGATTCATAGCCGGAATTTACTTAGGAGTTGCTTTTGGAAACGATTGATCTGCACGCTCACACGACCGCGTCCGACGGTTCACTCACGCCGGCTGAATTGGTGGATTTAGCCTGTCAAATTGGTCTTAAAGCCATGGCCATAACAGATCACGATACGGTGGCCGGCGTGGCGGAAGCCCTGTCCAGAGGGAAGGAGGTGGGTGTTGAGGTCGTGCCTGGCATAGAAATAAGCGCTGAATTCAAAACCGGCACCATGCATATGCTTGGCTACTTTATTGATCCCGCCCATCCAGCCCTCGTGTCCAGCCTGACAAAGCTCCAGGAAGCCCGCCGCAATCGTAATCCAAAGATCGTGGCCAAGCTCAATGAACTTGGTGTTGATATTACCATGGAGGAAATTGAGGCTGTGGCCGGTGGTGAACAGATCGGGCGGCCTCATTTCGCTAAAGTATTGGAGAGCAAAGGTTACGTGAGTTCGTTTAACGAGGCGTTTGACCGATATCTGGCCAAAGGCGCTTCGGCTTACATGGACAAATTCCGTTTTACACCGGCCAAAGCCATGGATATGATTCTGAAGGCCGGAGGTTTGCCGGTTTTGGCCCATCCATTTACCCTTGGCTTTAACGAACCGGAAGAATTGGAGGCATTGATTTCCAGAATGGTGGATAACGGTTTGGCCGGCCTGGAAGTTTATTACTCCGAACACACGTCTGAAATGAATGAAAAGTATCTGGCTCTGGCCGAAAAATATGACCTCTGTCCCACGGGCGGGTCAGATTTTCATGGAAATAACAAGTTTAAAATCGAGCTTGGACGAGGCATGGGGAATCTGGCCGTTCCCTACGCCTGGTTGTCCTGTTTGCGTCAGAGATTGAATAAAGGAACATGAACAAACCCGTTGAAGTGTTGGCTCTGGCTTTCAGCCCCCGTAAGGGAGGCAACTCGGATATACTCCTGGATGAATTTTTACGAGGAGCCAGGGAGGCGGGCGCTGAGGTTAAGCTCTACGCTGCCAGGGACCTGAACGTTCGAGCCTGTCTTGAATGCGGTGAATGCGATGCGGCTGGCGAGTGCGTCATACGGGATGACATGGATGAACTCTACCCCCTCCTGATAAATACGAAACGAATAGTTGTCGCCTCGCCTATCTTTTTTTACGGTCTGCCTTCAGGGAGCAAGGCTATTGTGGACCGCACGCAAGCTCTCTGGAATCGGGTTCGCCTGAATCCGGAACTGAGACGTAAGGACGGAAGGGGTTTTTTTATCGGCGTGGGCGCGACCAGAGGGAAGAACCTTTTTGAAGGGACCTCGCTGACGATCAAATATTTCCTGGATGCCATTGGCCTGCCCATGGAATTCGAGAGTCTTACTTACCGGCGGGTGGAGGCGAAAGCCGTTGTCAAGGATCATCCCACCGCTTTGAGGGAAGTCTTCGCCGCCGGGAAAAACTTTGCCCATGGAATGCCGTAACAACGAATGGAAATAATTTTTTTAGGCACAGGTACTGGCGCGCCTTCAGCCAAACGGGGGGCCCCGGGTCTGACCGTTCGCGCCGGAAATGTGACCCTGCTTTTTGACAGCGGCTCTGGAACCCTTAGACAGCTCGCCAGGGCCGGATTGTCATACAATGACCTGGATTATCTTTTTTACACCCACCTCCACCCAGACCATACAACCGACCTGATTTCATATCTCTTCGCTACGCGATATTTTCCGGAGTTTACTCGAACCAAGCCCGCCCGAATATACGGGCCGATGGGTTTACTTGATTTTTATGGACACCTGCATGAAGGATTCGGACATTGGATCGAACCTCCTGAAGGCAGGGTGGTTCTGTCTGAACTGCCTCCCGGACATACCATTTCCTGCGGTTCCGCGATAATCGAAACGGCTCCTATTATCCATACTCCCGAGAGTCTGGGTTACCGGGTGTCAGAATCCGGGGGCGCGACCCTGGCTGTAACCGGGGATACCGATTTCAATCAAAATTTAATTGATCTGGCCCGTGGTGCGGACCTTTTGATCACCGAGTGTTCCCTGCCGGAAGGGCTGAAGGTTGAAGGTCACCTGATCCCCAGCCTCGCCGGGAGGGCGGCGAGAGAAGCGGGCGTTAAAGCGCTGGCTTTGACACATTTTTATCCTCAATGCGAAGGTCAGGATCTCCTGAAGCCTATTACCAAAGAATTCAGCGGGCCTGTTACTCTGGCCGAGGACCTCCAACGTCTGACCCTTTAAACTAAAAAAAATATTAGAGTTTTCTGCAAAACCAGTAATTTTGTTGAAATCGCGGAAGGTGAAAATTTAACTTGCAGGAATATTACTAATATTTCGAGGACTTAAGTTTTCGTACGCTATATGCCGCTGCGGCGGCAGAGAAGCGGGGTTCATGAGTTCGGCTAAAGGACGAGGTTTTGCAGAGGTCTTTAATCGTTATTATTCCCTCTTGCCGCCAAGAAATCTTATAAAATCGCGAATTAGCCCTTTAATGGCTGTAGAAGATTCATCCGAATAAATTCTCTTTACAGCGTCCTTGGCAGAAAAAGCCGCCCGGTAAGGTTTCTTAGTTGTCAGTCCGTCAAATTTATCAATTATACTTACCAATCGAGAAGCTCGGCTGATTTGATCCCCCTTAAGACCCTGGGGATATCCCGAACCGTCTGAAGCCTCATGATGTTCCAAAACTATCCTTAATGCTCTATCTGGATATATTGATGAAGATTTAAGTAAATTCGCTCCTCTCTCAGGATGACTTTTTATTTCATTCCATTCTTCAGAAGTCAAGGGGCCGGGCTTTTCTAAAATCTTCTTATCCACCATATTCATTCCTACATCATGAAATAATGCTCCCAAGCTAATTTGACGTATAATTTTAGATTCCATCCCGAGATACAATCCAAAAGATATTGATAGAACACAAGTGTTGGCAGAGTGATTAAAGACGCTGGCGTCTTTAATAAATAACTTATACATACCCGTGAAAGCATTCGGATCCTTTACCATTGTTCTGAAAGTATCGTCTACGAGGTTTACAGCGTCCTGTATATTAGACTCCTCAATCGGTTCTGATAAAATATGTGATACGGCTTCAATCGCTTTTCCATATAACACCAGTTTCTTTTTATCGCGAATCTGTTCTTCTTTGAACTGCGGCATTGATTTAAGAGCGGTATAA
This sequence comes from Deltaproteobacteria bacterium, assembly GCA_019306365.1. GTDB lineage: Bacteria > Desulfobacterota > Desulfarculia > Adiutricales > JAFDHD01 > JAFDHD01. The sequence goes on along the minus strand of JAFDLS010000087.1, from coordinate 15,075 downwards.
TACTTGAGATAAGACCGATAATCCTCTTCTTGAATATAAATTGATCCTAAGTTTTTTCTAAACAGCATATTCCTTATCGCGGTTGTATATATTTGATTTTCTTTTATTAATCTGCGCAGATAAAAACGATCTTCCGCTTTATTATAAACCTGAATAAACAAGGAAAATGGAATAAGCTCTCCAGGAACAATTTCATCAAAAGCCACTTCAACAAATCCTTCAGGGATAGTTTCATTGGATATGATCTCTTCAGGCAGCAGCGTTTTGTCAGGATCAATATCATTTGCTTGTTGACCTGTTTCTAGCCTGGTATCAATAATTTTTTTTAATTTTTTTGGTATGGCTTCGTCTTTTTTCACGTATTTGTTAACGATTTTTATCAATTCCCCTGCCTTAACCGGTTTTGACAGGTACTCGGCCGCGCCCAGTTTTGTGGCTTCAATCGCGGTGTCGACCGCACTGTATCCGGTAAGAATAAGCACCGGTATCTCAGGCTTACTCAGCCTAACCAGTTTTAAGACTTCCATACCGTCTCGATTCGGCATCTTTAGATCAGTAATGACCAAATCAAGATCAGTATATAAAATGTAATCCTCTACCTTTAAAGGATCATTGAGTTCAAAAACTTCATATCCTTTTTTATTTAATAATCGTCTGATCGCTTTTGTTACTTCCGGCTCATCATCCACTAAAAGAATTTTCTTTCTTAAATCCATTGTAACCCCTCAAAAAATGGGGATATATCCCAACCTTTTTAATAAAAATTATTCTTCGAACGCAAAAGCCTCCGCCTCAAACAGCCGCTGACATATATCCGCGACGTCAGGATCATACAGTACGCCTTTATTCTTTGATATTTCGCCTAGCGCCTCTTCCAGGCCGAGGGCGGGCCTGTAAGGGCGGTGAGAACTCATGGCCTCAACCACGTCGGCGACGGCGATAATTCTGGCTTCCAGCAATATATGATCGCCTTTCAGGCCCAATGGGTAGCCGGAGCCGTTCATTCTCTCGTGGTGCTGGTGGATGATCCGGGCGACCGGGTATTCAAAGTCTATGGGGCTTAGAATATCAAATGCGACCCGAGAATGAAGTTTAATCATATCGCACTCAATCTTAGACAGTTTACCCGGTCTGTTAAGGATCTCCGCGGGTACGTATAACTTCCCGATGTCATGTATGGCCGCCGCCATGTTAATTCCTTCAACCCGGACTTTTTCCAGTCCAAGTTCTTCGGCTATGGCCTTTGACAGTTTGGCGACTTTCTGCTGGTGGCCCGCTGTATATGGATCTCTGGCTTCAACAAGTCTCATAAAAGCCAGAATCATGGCCTCCATGCTTTTTCTCCACCTTTTCAAAGAGTGGAGTTCCCGTTCCGCTTTTTCCAATTCATAAAATTTAATTCCGTCAGTGATGGCGTGAGCGATTATCTCTGTTCGAACCGGTTTTGTCAAAAAGCGGAAGACACGTCCCTCATTCACCGCCTTGACAGCTGTATCAATATCGGGATATCCGGTTAAGATAATTCTAATCGAATCAGGCGACAAGTCTCGAACGCGCCTGAGAAATTCCACGCCGTCCATCCCCGGCATACGATAATCAGATATGACAACCGTATAAGGGCCCTGCCGGTTGACGGACTCGATTCCGTCCATCCCGCTTGGTGCCACATCAAGATCAAAGACGCCGTGAAAATGCCGTTGGTCAAAGACGCCGTGAAAATGCCGTTGGAAGGATTTGAGCAACTCCGGGTCATCGTCCACGATTAATACTTTATTACTTGACATAACACCTCCTGTTTCCAGACACTCGGACGGTTCATAAATACACTGTTTTCCCATTGTCCGCAACTTCCATGCATCCTAGCCCTCTTCAAGAACAGGAAGACGAATAATAAAAGTTGTTCCTTTACCGGTTTCCGTCTCAAATTCGATAATTCCGTTGTGTTTTTTCCACTATCACGGAATGAGCGATCGCCAATCCCTGGCCTGTTCCCTTTCCTACTTCTTTTGTAGTGAAAAACGGATCGAAAATATGGGAATGAATCTCCTTTGGAATCCCCGGTCCGTTATCGCCTATGCGAATCTCTATCCAGCCGTCTTTATAGGCCGTGCTCACCATGATTTTACCCTTATGCCCGGGATTTTGAGCCGCGTATTCAGCGATGGCCTGGCTGGCGTTGACAATTATATTCAGCAGCGACTGGTTTAACTCGGCCGCGAAACCTTGATACGCGGGCAGGGAAGGATCCAGCTTTTTTTGATATGGTTATCGCGTTTTCAAGGGCCTGGTTAATATCCATTATGGACTTTTTCTTTTCGCCCGGATGAGAGAAATATCTCATGGACTCCACAATTTTTGATACGCGGCTCAAACCGTCTACACATCCTGACAGGGCCCCCGGGATTTCTTCGATGAAATAGCTTATATCCCTGTCCTTTAACAAGTTTTCGATCTCGCCGATTTTTTCTTTGACGCCCTTGTCCGAATTTGCCGCTTCAACCAGTTGTTGAGACATCCCGGCCAGTTCTGCCAGATGCCTGGTCCCTTGCGCGATAAATTCCAGGTTCGAGTATATATACTGCGTTGGGGTGTTTATCTCGTGGGCTATGCCCGCGGCCAACACTCCGACAGCCTCGAGTTTCTGAGCCTGGCCGAGCCGGGCTTCCATGGTCTTCAACCGGGTTACATCCGTAACAGCCGCCAACCATTCATGAAAAAGTTCTTTATCATCAATGACGGATTTATAAGAGGTCAGAGAAAGTACCAGGCCGCCATTTTTCTTTCGCCAGGTCAGCTCCAATTGTCCGCCGCCAGCGGTGCCTCTCTTTTCAAAACGCTCTAAAAAGTTTTGGGCGCTTAAAGGGTCTAGAAAGGATTCAACCGGGCGGTTGAGGAGTTCATCCCGGGGGTATCCCAGCAAATGGGCCATCCAGTCATTACAATATGTTAGAATTTTTTTCGAGTCGATAACCATAAAACCCTCGTTTATGGTATCCACAATGGTCCTGTATCTCTCTTCCGATTCTCTTAAGGCGCGTTCCGCTTGTTTCCGTTTAGTAATATCATGTATTAAACCGGTAAAGAAAGTTTGCCCTCCCGACTCCCATGAGGCAATGGAAAGACCCAGGGGGAATTCGCTTCCGTCTTTTTTGAGTCCGTCTAACTCAAGAGGCCTCCCAATAATGGTTGTTTTTCCGGTTGAAATTACACGGTTCATTGCTTTTTGATAAGGTTCACGGAATCGCTCCGGTATGACGCGTGTGACTGGTTTGCCAATTATTTCATCCGCCGAATAGCCGAAAATTTTTTCCGCCGCATGGTTCCAAAAAATGACGTTCCCCCGGGCGTCAATGGAAACGATTGCGTCGGGTGCGGATTCCACTACCGCTCGAAAACGCGTCTCGCTCTCCTTCAGCGTCTTTTCCATCTGTTTGTGCCCGGTGATATCTCTCACAACACCTTGAGAATAGAAAGGAAATTCTCCAATTAAATTGGCACTGACATTTACAATAATCCTGTCCCCATTGGCGGTCATTAGTTCATATTCCAGATTGTGTCGACTGTCCTGGACAAATAATGTCAAAATAAAATTTAGCGCTGTTTCAAGATACTCTGGCGCAACGATTTCCGCCATGTTGATGTCTCCCAATCTGTCAAGCGAATATCCCAATATGGCTGACGCCATTTTGTTGGAATACAAGATGGTCCCATCTATGAACGGAAGCAGCTGATCGGAGACCCCTGTGATAACTCCATCAACGTCATCCTCATTTGCGCTCTTTATTTCATCAATACAATTTAATATTTTTTCTTTTTCTTCGAGAGTGATATCCGGTCTAAATATTCTTAATGTGTAAACCATGTCAGGCAATGTTTCTAAAAAGTTCCTGTATCTCTCTTCTGACTCCCTTAGCGCCTTTTCGGCCCGCTTGCGCGCTTCCTCCATCTCCAAACTGTACAGCGCGTATGAAATATCCCCGGCAATTTCTTCGAATATGGACAGTTCCTCCTTTTCATTTGCCGGTCCAGCGGGTATTGATACCGACAAGAGGCCAAACACCTTGCCCCCGTGCTCCAATCGGACACTCATCGCTATTCGGTTGCGGTATTTTTCAGCCAGCGGGCAATCGGCGCAGGAGAATAACGGGTCTCCAAGTACCACAGCGCCTGATTTAGACAACGTCTCCCGCTGGACGTCTCCCGCTGGCAGTGAAGTAAATCGCCGCTCTTTAGCCGCTCAGCTATGGGCAGGAAATCCTGGCCCAGTCCGGCTTCAGCGCTGTCTGTCAGCCTTTCGGACTCGTCAAAAACAGCGACCCAGGCGGTGTGATACCCCCGGTTCGCGATCAGGTTGTCACAAATGCCTTGAAGCAGACGAGGAAGCTCCTTTTCCCTGATGATAAGCTGATTGACGTTTCTGATAGCGTTCAGCACCAGGTTGAGGCGTTTTTGCGCCCGGTGATCTCTGTTTGGAGCCTCTTGTTTATCTTTTCGAGGTCTTCCACCTTCTCTTCAAGCCTGGCCGCTACAATATTGGAATAATTCCTGAGATACTCTTCCTCGTCCTCGATTAACTTTACCGGGGCCGGCTGGTCCTCAGCCTCTATCTGCTGGATGATAATCCTCAATTTTTCCAGGAATTCATCAGGTAACGCGGGTTTCTCAATAAAAGCCCGCGCTCCCAGGGCGATGGCAAGTTTTTCATCATTACTGCCGGTGTAAACAGCGGAGTAGATGACAAAAGGAATGTTCTTCAGATCTTCATCCTTTTTGATATTTCTCAGGAACCGGAAACCATCCATCCCCGGCATCAGGGCGTCAGAGATGATCAGATCGGATTTGTGAAGCCGGAGCATCTCGATCCCCTCCTGACCGTCCGCAGCCTCTTGCACCTCATGGCCCTCGCTTTCCAGCATCTTCCGCAGGAGACGTCTGTCCGCCTTTCGATCATCCACTACGAGGGTCTTTATTTTTTTTGACATATCTCCTCGATCTCCTCTATTATCCTAAAGGGGTCTATGGGTTTTTCTATGTGACCGTCAAATCCTCCTTCGAGATACTTCTCTCGATCCCCTGTCATTGCATAAGACGTAATTGCGATTATGATAATCTTGGCATCGCCCGTGGAAGCCCTTATCCTTCCGGCTGCCTCCATGCCGTCAATGTCAGGAAGCTTTATGTCCATAAGGATGATGCCGGGTTTTTCCTCTAACGCAAGTCTTACACCTTCCTCTCCTGTTTTCGCCTCGATGACGGCCTCATAGCCATGACTTTTCAGCAGCTTTACTATAAGCCGCATGCTATTCCTGTCGTCCTCAACCACCAGCGCTCTCTTCATTATTGCTCCTCTTTATCTAAAGGAATAATCAGGGTAAAGGCGCTCCCTTTACCATACTCGCTTTCAACCCTGATATCGCCATGGAATGCATCCGTTATAATCTTTTTAGCGAGATAGAGACCGAGACCCGTACCCACGGTCGTCTCCTTCAGGGGCGAATCGAGCCGGACAAAGGAATCAAACAGTTTTGGCATGTCCTCCTTTTTCACGCCAATGCCCGTATCCCGGACTGATATCTTGAGAATGCCAGCTTCTTTCGCGGCCCTCAGCGTTACGCTGCCCTTTTCAGTGTACTTTACCGCGTTGTTCATGAGGTTTAACACACATTGGAAGAGCCTTTTTTTATCGCTTGTTATGCTAAGATCTTCCGGGCAGTCCATCTTAATCTCAAGCTTTTTCTCCTCCGCCTCCGCCGAGACCGCCGTTACAGCGTCTTTGAGAATCTCATCGACCCTTACCTCTTCAAAGTACACCTCTAATCGATTTGATTCGATCTTGGAGATGTCAATAACGTCATTTATGAGGTGGAGGAGGTGTTTTGACGAGTCATAGACAATCTGGAGATCTTCCTTTGCGTCCTGGTCCACCTTTCCCGAAATTCCCTGTAATAATAATCCCGTAAAACCGATTATGGAATTTAGAGGTGTTCGTAATTCATGACTCATTGAGGCGATAAACATGCTCTTTAGCCGGTCAAGTTCCTTAAGCTGTATGTTAGCTTGATTTAATGCCTCAGTTTGTTTCGCCAATTCAGCTTCTGTTTTCTTTTGACTTGTTATATCCTCGATCATCAGGATAGTGCCGTTTGAGATTAATCGCCCTTTCATTAACATGAATTTTTTCTTTATCTGAACAGGAGGCAGGTCAAACGGTTCTCTCCCTTTTTTGATACTATTCTCAACAATCTTTGCCAGCGCGGGCACGTCTTTTATCAATTCCAGTATATTTGCACCTACAGCCGTGTTTACGGACATTTTCTTCCCAAGATATTCAATGGCAAGAGAGTTGGTCATGATAACTTCACCCTCTAAATCGAAAGCAAGAATACCATACGGCGCATTGGCTATGATGGATACCAAAAACTCCTTTACTTCATAAAGGGCTTTTTCCTCTTCGCGCTCAACACTGCCCACAATACTCACCTCTTTCTTTTCGCCACGAGAACCGTTGCGTCTCCATATTGGCGGCGATAATTCTCCATGATGTAATTAGCGATGCGCTGCGCGTTTTGCTCTAATGGCAGCTTTTTCTCGGTGAAGTGAGGCTTTATCCCGTCGGAACACATAATAATGATAATTTTGCGCCCGCAGCGGTATCTTCGTGATTTTAAATCAGGCGGCCTGATATCTCCCACGAGTCCTGGCTGACTCAGGAGATGCATTTCTTGGGGTGCGCCCATTACATGAACAGTGGTATCACCCACCCCCACATATTCCAAAGAGCGTGGTTTTAGTAGAAGGAGAGACATTACGCAACTCGTGATCGAAGAAATATCAAATGCTTTTCTCAAATTCTTATGGGATTTTGTCACAATCGCGGTCAGGTCCGATTTATAATTCTGTTCTATTATATCCTTCACGAAAGTAGCGGCTTTGTTTGCGTTGAAACCATTCCCGGTCCCATCAATAACGGCTAAGAGCGCCTTATCCCCTTTAAATTCTTTGACCACATAGGCGTCGCCATTAACCGGATACCGTTCGTCATTCAAAGAGATTACTCCATATTCGATTTCTTCTTCAGGAATGGGCAGATATTTTCTCATGATAACTGTTGCGCCCTGTCCAGCCTTTGATTTGATGATTAATTCGTCCATTGCTCTTTTAGCCGCGTTTAAGCCTATGCCGAAACTGCCGGCCATACTTGAATACCCTTCTTCCATCGCTTTTTTTACACTTTTAAAACCCTGTCCATCGTCCTGAACAAAAATTTCCAACCCTTTATTATTATGAGCTAATCGTATGGTTATAACGCCCTTCCCGGCGAATTTTAGGGCGTTCCCAGCGATCTCTGAGACGGCGAGAGCTACTTGGGCACAGTCAATTTTATCAAAGCCTGTTTCAAAAGCCATTTCGGAAGCCATATCTCTCATTTTCGTAATCTCTTTTTCATTTTCGAATTTGAATGTTTTGGGTTTAGATACAATCATTTCATGGCGCATCATGTTCAGACCCCGTAACTTACTCTTAAAATGAGTCAATTTTTTGGACACTATCTATATTTATTAGTGGAGACCTCTGCAAAACTTCGTCCTTTAGCCGAACTCATGAGCGCCGTTTCGCTGACGCTGCGGCGGCATATGAGCGCCGCTTCGCTGACGCGGCGGCGGCGGCATATGTCAGTCTCAAATTTAAGTCCTTGAAATATTGGTAATATTCCTGCGGGTTAAATTTTCTACTTCCGCGATTTCAACAAAATTACTGGTTTTGCGAGGTCTCTAGTGACAAATTGAGGAATTCAAGAATTCAGGGCTTGAGGAATTAAAGGATAAAATCAATAAACCAAAACAGGTGGAATTCCTCGATGACGCGATCCCGGTTTTCCACGCGGTTCACCGATGTCCCCTCCGGCGGACACAGTGGACGCTGAAACAGCAATTATTTTTGCCCTTTGATTATTCTTCAGGGTTAATCCGAACAATCTTAAGCCCCTGAAGGGTGAACGCTTCTTTAAGCGCCGATTTAAGGTCTCTGGCTATTTTGAATCCTTTCATTTCAACGCCGACATTAACCATCATCTGGGCAACTATCGGTATAATCCCGCAGAATATAGCCTGTACCCTAAGAAATTTTAATGTATCATTCAGCCTTATAAGACGGGCGGCTACCGCGGAATCTATAATATCAACGTTGCCGAGATCAATGATGACCGTCTCAATGTTGAAAGGGGTCAGAAGATACAATATTTTGTCGGTAATTGTTTTTATTCTGGCGGAATCCAGGGTGCCGAAGAACCCGGAATAAAGGCATTTGTCCGTAATCTCACTGGTAACCATGGGAACTTCTCCACCGATCTTTTTCCGGTTGATAGCCACTTTTGTTTCCGGCGCTTTTGTGTTTTTTCCCATTTTTTCTCCTTGCGTTTCGTTAAATTGCCGCCATGAGACAGATGAAAGTTAATACTTCAAATCCGCCGCCTAAGAATCTTGCCATTATTACAGGAATTGCTAATTACATTATACCCCATGAAGAATTAGAAGCCATTTTTACAAGAGGAATTAAGGGATAAAATCAATAAACCAAAACAGGTGGAATTCCTCAATGACGCGATCCCGGTTTTCCACGCGGTTCACCGATGTCCCCTCCGGCGGACAGAGTGGAAGCTGAAACAGCAATTACTTTTGCCCTCTTGATTATTCTTCAGGGTTAATCCGAACAAGCTTAAGCCCCTGAAGAGCGAACACTTCTTTAAGCGCCGATTTAAGGTCTCTGGCTATTTTGAATCCTTTCATTTCAATGCCGACATTAACCATCATCTGGGCAACTATCGGCATAATCCCGCAGAATATAGCCTGTACCCCAAGAAATTTTAATGTATCGTTCAGCCTGATAAGACGGGCGGCTACCGCGGAATCTATAATATCAACGTTGCCAAGATCAATGATGACCGTCTCAATGTCGAAAGGGGTCAGAAGATACAATATTTTGTCGGTAATTGTTTTTATTCTGGCGGAATCCAGGGTGCCGAAGAACCCGGAATAAAGGCATTTGTCCGTAATCTCACTAACAACCATGGGAACTTCTCCACCGATCTTTTTCCGGTTGATAGCCACTTTTGCTTCCGGCGCTTTTGTGTTTTTTTTCATTTTTCCTCCTTGGGCCCTCTGCAAAACATCGTCCTTTAGCTGACCTCATGAGCGCCGCTTCGCTAACGCCGCAGCGGCATGTGTCATACTTTTACTTCCCAGGCGCTTCGCCCAGGTAGCCCAAAAGTAATTTAATTCCGACGTGAGACGATAAAATCAGCCAGGTCGCAGAGGTCTCTTTTTTCTTGGCTGTCTGGAAATATATCTAAGCTTTGTTTGGCTTCGTGGACAAGATGTCTGGCTTTTTCCTGAGTCTGTTCGAGTCCGTGGTATTTGTTTAACAGTGTTTTGAACCGCTTGAATTCCCCAGGCGTTCGCGCCTCCTGTAAAATCAGTTTACACATTTCCCCACGGTCAGCCTCTTCCGCGTTCGCCAGAGCCAGAATAACGGGAAGTGTGATTTTGCCTTCATCAAGATCATGACCCACAGGTTTGCCAAACTCGAACGCGGTCGTGGAATAGTCCAAAAAGTCATCAATCATCTGGAAAGCCTGGCCGATCTTCCGTCCAAACTGAGACAGCCCTTCCTCGTATTCCGGGGAAGCCCCGGTATAGACCGCGCCTAATCCGCAGGCCGCCTGTATCAGCGCGCCGGTCTTACGGTAAATAATGCCTTCATAATCGGATTCACTAAGCTCCACATCACGAACATGAAGGAGTTCCAGGACTTGACCCTCAGTCAGTTCGGCGGCCGTATCGGATAATACTTTTATGAATTTTATAAGCTCTGTTTCTATAGCCAGTGAAGTGGCTCTGGAAACGAGGAAGTCTCCCACGAGTATTACACTTTGATTGCCATAAACCACCTGCGCCGCCGCCTGACCGCGCCGGGTATCAGCCACATCGATCACATCATCATGGAGCAGGCTCGCGGCGTGCAGGTATTCAAATATGATTGAGTATTGATAATTCTTTTCGCCTTTGTAGCCGCAAAGACGCGAAGCCAGAATAAAAAGTACGGGCCGAAGCCTCTTCCCGCCGCTCAGAAGGGTGTATTCGCAGACCTTTGAGATGTAAGGAACTTCGGATTTCAGGTTGACCATAAGCTGCTGATCGACGCGCTTAAAAACTGGCTCCAACCTTTTCATGATACTATCCGTTGTCATAATCTACTCCCGGTGCTGACATGGAGCGCATCATAGCCCAGCCTCAAGGAAACTGTCAAGACAATGGGTTTACTGCCCGGTTGAACATCTCTCAGGGACATCGAGCGCCTCACCGACAAGATCATAATCATGGGCTTGAGTGATTTTAACCGGCTGGATTTCCCCAACACGCGCTTCGCCATCAGTAATAAAAACCTGACCGTCTACTTCAGGGGCCTGACCCTGCGTGCGGCCGACAATTAGCAGTTCCGTTTCCTCGGAGTGACCTTCAATCAGGACCGGAAGAGTCTGGCCGGCCAGGGATTTGTTCAAATTTCTAGAGATTCTTTTTTGCAGCGTCATGATTTTGCGCCGCCGATTTTCCTTGATTCGCCGGGGAACCTGGCCGGGAAATCTGGCGGCAGCCGTGTCTTCCTCCGGGGAAAACTTGAACACCCCCAGATGATTGAAACGTGATTGCTCCACAAATTCCATCAGGTTCTCGAAATCCGCTTCTGTCTCACCGGGAAAACCAACCATAATAGTTGTCCGCAAGCTAAGACCCGGCAATCCCTGACGCAGGCGAGCCAGCAAAGCAGGCAAGTCGGGATCACGTCCCCGGCCCATCCGTTTTAATATTTTGGGGCTGGCGTGCTGAAGAGGCAGGTCAAGGTAAGCGCAAATTTTGGGTTCAACGGCCATAACCTCAATGAGCTCGTCACTTACTCCCCGGGGATAAGCGTACATGATCCTCAGCCATTCAATACCTTGCACGCGAGCCAGACGGCTTAAAAGTTTGGGCAGATTCGTCCGCGGCATAAGATCCTGCCCATAGGCGGTTGTGTCCTGTGCTATCAAAATCAGCTCTTTCACTCCATTTTCGGCCAGTAATTGGGCTTCGGCCGCAAGACTTTCAAGAGACCGGCTGACATAAGGTCCTCGAAGCCGTGGGATAATACAATAGGAGCAGGCGTTTGAACAGCCTTCCGCAATTTTCAAATAAGCCCGAAAAAAAGGAGAGGCCTGTAAACGTGAGCCTGGATCCGCCGGGATAAAACCTGGTTTAGCCATAGATCTGGATTCGAGCGTCCGCCCCTTTGCCAGGTCGTTCAGAAGATCTGGCAGCAGGTTAATCTCGCCGCTGCCGCAAAACAGGTCCACTTCAGGCAGGGATGAAACCAGGTCGTTTTTATAACGCTGAGGCAGACAGCCTGTCACCGCCAGCGCCCAGGCCCGGCCTGTTTCCTTGTAATCAGCCATTTCAAGAATAGTATTGACAGATTCCTCGACCGCAGGCTGAATAAAAGCACAGGTGTTAATCAGAATTACTCCGGCTTCAGCCGGGTCAAGTGTTATTTCGTAGTCCTGCCGGACCAGAAGTCCCAGAAGAAATTCGCTGTCTACCTGGTTTTTGGGACAGCCCAGACTGATAATAAATATCTTTTTATTTTGGCGGTCTTCCATTTAAAGGGCCAAAATTCCTTTCGTTTAGATAAAGGTTCTAACCGTGTAAAAATCAATAGAACGGGAAACGAGAATGAAAATAAGAATTAACAAGAGCAGGCTCAAAGATATGAAGACGGGAGAAGTCTTACCTGTTTTTGTGTAATCGTCTTGGGTCCACCCTCCTTTACGGCGAAGAAGGGTAAGAAAATTATACATTACATAGCATTCCACAGTAAAGGGTGGAAAACCAAGAAAACCAAGAACAGGCATTTCGAAAACTTTTAACCAACTGAAAAACGGGACCGTGTATATCCATTTCGCTGAAGTCCAAAAGTTCCAGAATTCCCAGAGCAGACCGCAAATCAGACCGGCCGTTAGGAGTAAAAATAAAGTACGAAGGTTTCCCTGTTCCCACTCGCGCATCAGGGATCGCCCGCCCCGGGCGTGCAGAACCGGCTCCAGCAGAAAAATAAAACTGAGCCAGACCAGCGGAAAGGTATAGCGCGGCCAAAAAATGGGTGAGAACAAAAAAAGAAGCCCGATAAGAAAAAAAGGATAATACCAGGATCGGTTCTTGAAAACAGGTTTGACCCTGCTGTTTCGATACAGCCCCAGGCTTTCTAAAAGCTCAGTGGTTTCAAACAAAGCCGGTAAAACCGTGCCATAGGCGATGAAGTATCCGATCCATCGAATCCAGGTCTCCCCCGGGATATTGACGTAATGCCAGTTTTTTAAATATATGTTTATGCCTTCGAAAACCATCCAGAAGCCGACGGAACATGGGATAAGTAGAAAAAACTCTCCGCGCCGGCTGACCCATAGGGAATTGCCTTTTATCTGGTAGATAGCCTGGTCAACAATCAATATATATGACCACCAGGCCAGGGAGTAAAACCAAGCCGTGAAAGGGCGGATGCCGGCAAGCATAAGCCCTTCCGAAACGACCAGAATGGCCAGTCCAATAAAACCATGATACTTACGCTGTCTTATCACCATACCTCCCGGTGAGAACGAGGCGGATCATACCCTACGCCCAATACAGTATCAATTTTTGAGGCAAGATTACAGGAGCTCGTGGCGGCCGCGTCTCTTAAGAGTCTCGACGGCATCCTTGATTTGCTGATCCCTGTCCTTGGGGCAGACCAGCAGGGCATCCTCGGTTTCCACAACGATAAGGTCTTTGACACCGATAAGTGTGACCAGCTTCTGTGGGCTGTAGACAACACAGCCCTCACTCTCGATAAAAAGACATTCTCCTTGAGCCATGTTGCCCTCTATATAGGGCCAGTGTTCAGCCGCCACGGTCCAACTTCCAATGTCGCTCCATCCGATGTCGGCCGGTAAAACCAGAATATCGGCGGCCTTCTCCATGATGCCGTAATCAATTGAGATAGAGGGTAAGTTAGGATATATCTCAGCGATCGCCGCCTCAAAATCAGTCTGGTCCAGTTTTTCAGCCAACGCCTCAAGATCGCTGGCAAGGTCCGGTGTAAGCTTCCGCATCCAGGCCAGGATTGCGCGTGCCTGGAAAATAAACATGCCGCTGTTCCAGTAAAAGCATCCGCGATCAAGGTATTGTAAAGCCTTCTCCTGGCTGGGCTTTTCATGAAATGACGCGACTCGAAAGGCCTTCGCGCCGTTCAGTTTCAACTCCTCCCCGGAAGCTTCAATATAACCATAACCGGTTTCCGGGCGGGTAGGAGTGATGCCCAGGGTTACTATGGTTTCCTTCAGGCAGGCCAGCTCAACGCCTTTTACAACCAGGCTGCGGAATTGGGCCGTTCTGGTGATGAGGTGGTCAGCGGGCAGAATCAGCATAACACCCTCAGGATCCTTCCGCGCGACCGCATGAGCAGCCAGCCCGATGCAAGGGAGTGTGTTACGGCCCACAGGTTCAACAAGAATGTTTTGCGGTTGTAAATCAGGCAGCAGCGCTTTGATTTCCTCAGCGTGAGAAGCTCCTGTAACCACCATTACCCGTTCCGATGGCACTAGAGGCAAAATACGGTCCACCGTTGTTAGGCCGATTCTCACGGCTGAGGGGCCAGAAACGAGTACCTTTTCCACCCGCCATGATAACCGCATAAAGATGAGAGTTGTTATTCATAATGGTTCTTTCCCGATAAGGGTTTCAATAGAAACGGACGCATAACGATGCGCTCCATGTAAATCGCGGCTTTAGAGTGATTAACAAAACTCCATTTCGATTGGAGACAAAGGTCATATATCTGCTGAGATTGCAAATTGAGACCTTTGCAAAACTTCGTCCTTTAGCTGACCTCATGAGCACCGCTTCGTTGACGCTGCAGCGGTATATGTCAGTCTCAAATTTAAGTCCTCGAAATATTTGGTAATATTCCTGCGGGTTAAATTTTCACCTTCCGCGATTTCAACAAAATTACTGGTTTTGCAGGGGGCTCAAATTATAGTAATTGCCAAAATTGCGTTCCGTTTGATTTCTAACGTAAATCAAGGCTTTAACAACGGTTGCCATGATATGACAAATGGCAATTACATGATGTTTTGGCGTTTGTCGTAGGGTGACTTACGGGAATGGCCGAAATTAAATCTTCTCCTACCCCAAGGCCAAACAGAACATATTTATGGCAAACGCTCTAACCAGGCGCTTTTGGGCAATCATTAAAACATCCGGGTGATTGCCTCCACCATCGTTGCCCCCATATTCATTGAACTTTCAGCCAACTGTCTTTGTTAAAATGAAAATATTCCGGGTAATCGCTCTTAGTCTTCAAAACAAATTTATGGCGATTTCTGTATCTGGCAAATCGGTAACTTTATGCTGATTTCAGTAAATGTCCTGGTTCGCTTATTCTCCATGAAGACCTATCATGAATCGAGATTTTTCATTTTGGCCAGTAACTCCCGGGCTTCTTTCAAATCAGAATTGATGCTTAGTGCTTGCTTCATGAATTTTTGAGCCGCTTCAGTTTGGCCCATTTCGTAGTAACAGCGGCCAAGGTTGAAGCATAAATTTTCATCCTGCTTATTGATTTTATTTCCCCTGTTTACGATAAGCGATACCTAGACGGTTCAAGGCGTAAATATCATCTGGCCGGTTTTGCAGGACACTTTTGAAAATTTTCTCGGCCTGGCTGTCTTTATCCTGCTGAAGGCAGGTATCTGCCAGATTTATCCTTGCTTCATTATTATCCGGATCCAGCTTCAATGCTTTTATCAGCGCTGACTGGGCCTCTTCAAATCGTCCGGCCGAAAGATATGCATCGCCCAGAGCGGAATTGGAACGTGCCGACTCAGGATTAGCCTCGACCGCCTGTTCCAGGCTGCTGATCGCTTCCTCTATTCGGCCTTGATTTTTTAAGACCAAACCCATATCCGTATGCAGGTTAGCCAAATGGTCTCGGCTGGATTGAACAGCCAGCTGG
>JAFDLS010000336.1 GCA_019306365.1 Deltaproteobacteria bacterium | reverse complement strand
GATGTCGCCCTCGGGGCCAATGAGATGATGAACCTGAGAATGCTGGACGGGTAGACCGGAAACAACCTCATAGATCCCGTTATTATTGACGGATACGGATACGGTGACGCCGCCCAGTTGGCAGGCGGTGATTTCAGCATCGGCGGCGGAATGGAAATCGCGGCCATAGGTTTTCAGTCCGTGGGTGTCTTCGCAGCCTCTGCGGTTCCACCCCCTCCACCTGAAAGTACCACCTGGACCCTTTCGCCCGGATCAACAGGTGCCGACTATGTCATGCGCTCCATGCCGCTCCAGCCCGCCGATCCATCTGTCGGGGCTGTTCTGGGGAGTCAAATCGGAACATATAACACCACCATGACACGGATTTTGAGTTGGGATACGGACACTCAGACTTACCAGGAATACACTGATTTTACTGGTCCCATCATGCCGGGCGATACGGCCTGGTTCCTTTTCCGCAATGGAATAGACCTGAACTTCAGCGGCACCCAGACTCAGTCAAACAGCGTGGTTATGGAAGCGCCCTGCTATTCAGTTGAAATAGGTCAGAACTGGAATCAGGTCGGCAATCCCTTTAATTACGCCATAAACGTGAGTGACATCATGGTCAAGGAGGGATCAACCGAGGTGTATCTCACCGGCACCGATAACACCGTTACCCAGCAGGTCTTCTGGATATATCAATCAGGCGAGTACGTTCCCGCCACTACCTTGCCTCCCGGAACCGGAGGCTGGGTTAAAAAGCTGAGCGCGGGCGAAGGTTTTTTGGCCTTTCCCGACAGCTTATTCGAACGATCAAGGATCGATAGATCCGAGGTTGATATCAAAGACCTGGAGAAGCCGCCCGCGCCGCCCGGATTTTTCAGCGAGGCTTCGTCATCCGGCGGGGGCGGCGGTTGTTTCATCTCGACTACTTTTTACCAATAAAAACCTGTTTTAAACATTTAAGGCAGGGCCTTTTTCGGTCCTGCCTTTTTTATTAAAAGAGGATGACAGAAAATTTTCGTCTTTTTAAGGGGAAAGAACACGGCGATAATACCCTTGGTTTTACGTTCATCCGGCGGAAAAATTTTTTCCTTTATAAAGCCAATTTTTTTGACTTATTAATCAAGCGTGTGATAGTATTTTAAAATTCACAAAAAAATTTAGTGTTTAGAGAGCGGGAAACACCTGACTAAGATTCAATATAGAGGGGAGGTGAACAAAAGCGGCTCTTGAGGCATGAGTTTTTCTTTTCGCGTTCACTTAAAAATGAAGGGGGAGAAAATGAAGAAAATAGTGATCCTTTTGGCTATTACTGTTTTTTGTTTCTGTGTCCCTTCAGCGGGCTTAGCTGAAGAAATTAAGGTTGGTACACTTCTCGCCAACACCGGGCCCTTGAAGGAATATGGACCGGCCATTCAAAAAGGCGCCATTTTAGCGGCAAAACAGATGGCCGCGGCGGGACTCAAGGTCAAACTCATCCACGAAGATAGTGAGACTAACGCGATTCCGGCGACCAACGCCGCCAGGAAATTGGTGGAAATCGATAAGGTTGTGGCTATTATCGGAGCCCTGTCCAGTGGAGTTACACAGCCTGTGGCCGAGTCTATAACCTGTCCGAAAAATATCATAATGATCTCTCCGGCATCCACGTCACCTTTACTTACCGTATTACCGGCGGACCAGGGAAAGGATTTTCTCTTTAGAACCTGCCCTTCCGATTCCCTGCAGGGCGTTGTGTCCGGCAAGTTTGCCGCAGGGCAATTTAAGACCGTTTCAGTCCTTTATGTGAATAACGCCTATGGACAGGGACTCGCGGAAACGTTCAAATCGTCTTTTGAGAAGTGGGGAGGCAAGGTCCCGGCCATGGTGCCTCATGATGAAAAAGCCGCCGAATCTTACACCGCGGAGTTAAAGAAGCTGCTGGCCGGAAAACCCGAGGCTTTGGCCGCTTTCAGTTATCCTCAACACGCCAAACTCTATATTAAGGAATCCATTGAATTTTTTAAATTCAAGAACTGGTACTTCTGTGACGGCACAAAATCTGAGGAGATTATTAAGGCAATCGGCGCGGCTAACCT